>NZ_CP175504.1:1297677-1622097 GCF_049262615.1 Planococcus daihaiensis
TGTTCAACTCACAGAAGAAAGGAGGAAATTCAAATGGACAATGCTTCAAGTGGCAATAAGAAAGAGAAAGGCCGTCCACATTCCCAGGAAGCTTCGTTAAAAGGCACTTTTGTATCTGTGCTGATCATCGCGGCATTTATGCTTGTATCCTGGTTCAGTGTCTTCCTGCTTTTTTTGGAACGCAATTGATCCGATTCATCCATTACAGAAATTGGAGAGGAGATTCCATTTATGCATATCCATCGTTATGAAAAACTCTGGCTCATTATTGGTTCTTTTATTTTATTCGTTTTCCTGAGCATCGTAGCGATTCAAACTTTTTTCCTCGACATGGGACCGCCGAGCCACGCGGAGATGATTGATCCACAGATGGTCCGGGAATCGGAAATTTTCGCGGATGCGGAATTGAGGGAAATTGGCGATAACGAGTACGAAATTGCCATCATTGCGGAAATGTTCGCGTTCCAGCCCGGTGATCTCGAAATTCCGGTGGGTGCGACGGTCCATTTCACTTTGGCGTCGCCTGATGTCACACACGGCTTTAAAATCACAGACACTAACGTAAACGTCATGGTGGTGCCCGGCCATATCTCAAAAATCAGCCATACCTTTGATGAACCGGGAGAATACCTGATCCTGTGCAATGAATACTGCGGCCTTGGGCATGAGTTTATGGCGAGCACCATCATCGTCAATTAATAATAGAAAGAAGGGGAAAATATGGCTCATATCAATGAAGCACCGATTCGCCACAAAGGAATAGCGGTGAACGACGCGGCGGCTACTGGCATTACCAGCCAGGATACCCGTTTATCTGCCGCAAATCTATCCGTTGCAGCTATTGCCCTGATAGTCGGCGGCATTGCCGGGTTGTTGCAGGGCCTGGTCCGCAGCGGCTTTTTGGAACTCCCTTCGTGGATCAGTTATTACGCCTTGCTGACAGCTCACGGGGTTATGTTCGTCCTGGTGTTAACTTCTTTTTTCAGTATCGGTTATTTATACGCTGGAACGTCGCGGGTGCTTGGCGGCCTTGCACCTAAAACACTCGTTTTCGGCTGGGCAGGCTTCGCGCTCATGTCCGTCGGAACTGTGATGGCTGCGTTTTTCATCCTTACCGGAAATGCCAATGTGCTGTATACATTTTATACGCCGATGCAGGCGCATCCCTGGTTTTATATCGGGCTCGCGCTCATTGTCGTCGGCATCCTGTTGAACTGCGTCGGCATGTTCATCACCTATCAGAGCTGGCGAAAACGGAATCCTGGAAAACTGACACCGCTGTTTGCCTTTTTCTCCAACGCCGTATTCGTCCTGTGGGTTTTCGCCTCGCTGTTCATCGCGGTTTTTGTTGTAGGAATGGTCATCCCGTGGGCGTTCGGCTGGGTTCCGACCATTGATCCGATGATGGGGCGCACCTTATTCTGGGCATTCGGCCACACACTCGTTAACATCTGGATGCTGACAGCCATTTCCGCCTGGTATATCTCCATGCCGAAAATCATCGGCGGCAAAGTGTTCAGTGATTCGCTTGCGCGGGTCGCGGTGGTCATCCTGGTGGTCGCCAATGTGCCGGGCGGTTTCCATCATCAGATTCTTGATCCCGGCTTGTCGGTCAATTTGAAATTTCTGCACGTCATCCAAACGTTCATGATCATCTTCCCATCGCTTATGACAGCATTTGCAATGCTCGCTACGATGGAACGTGCCGGCAGAGCCAAAGGCGTGACGAGTCTGCTCGGCTGGTGGAAAACCCTGCCGTGGTCTGATGCCCGGTTCTTCGCCTTGATCGTCGCGATGTTCGCCTTTATTCCCGCAGGGCTCGGCGGCATCATCAACGCCAGCAATCAAATCAACCAAGTGGTCCATAATTCCATCTGGGTCACCGGCCATCTCCATTTAACGGTCGGCACGACAGTCATGCTGACATTTTTCGGAATTTCCTATTGGCTGATTCCTTATCTGACCGGTCGAAAATTGACCCGGACACTCAACCGGCTGGCCATTGCCCAAACCGTCATTTGGGCGATTGGAATGCTCCTCATGTCGGGGGCGATGCATATCAACGGATTGCTCGGCAGCCCTCGCCGGACGGCCGATACGACTTATAATGGAAGCAGTGCGGCTTCCGATTGGGCGATGTATGAAGCCTTGATGGCCATGGGCGGCGTCATCTTAGTGGTCGGCATCTTGTTGCTCGTGTACATTTGGGCGCAACTGGCATTTTTCGCTCCCAAAGGAGATGCTGACTTTCCTATCGGCGAAGACTACAGTCCTTCTGATGCTTCGCCGTTGTTCATGGATCGCTGGTCGATTTGGGTCGGACTGGCGACGATTTCCATCGCCATTGCTTATGTGATTCCGTTAATCGACTTTGCTTCCGGAAATATGCCGGGATCGCCGCCGTTTTTGATGCCTTGAGTGAATTGGAGAGCTGTGTAAAGAAAAAAGAAGCTGAGAAAAAATCAGCTTCTTTTTTTATATTATGCTTTTCCGCCACTCGGCATCGGGTGGTGTATTTTGATTTTTCAAAGTATCCAATTGGAGCGATATCTGGCCATATATCCAAAAAAAATCCATCTATTCATTGCTCCACTAACCATACATCTTTCATATCCACCATCAATTCGATCTTTTCCCCGACCGCCACGCGTTCAGCTTGCCGTTTCGTCAATGTGCATTCTACCCAATGAGTGCCGGCTTGCACTTTGCCGGTATAAAATCCGTTTTTAAATCTCTTCTCATGGAGCACGCCGCTGACTCGCATCATATTGTGTTGCGTTTCACTGCTTTTCGTCTGCAACTGCAGGGCTTCCGGACGAAGGATCATGAAATGTTTGCCGGTTACAACATATTCATGGACTGCACTTTCAAAGTGCTGATCTGCGGAAACGAAGTGACCTTCAGCGACCGTTCCTTCAATGATATTTTTCACCCCTAAAAAGGAAGCGATTTTTGTGCTGTCAGGACGTTCATATAAATCTTTGGCAGACCCGACCTGCAACAATGCCCCGTCGCTCATGATACCGATTCGATCGGATAAATAGAATGCTTCCTCCCGGTCATGGGTGACGAAAAGAACCGTCAGCCGGAGCTGTTGTTGAATCTTACGCAACAGCTCTCTCATTTCTTCCCGTAGCCCCGGGTCCAATGCACTGAACGGTTCATCCATCAGCAGCACCCGTGGATTCGACACGAGCGCCCGAGCTAAAGCGACGCGCTGTTGCTGGCCTCCGCTCAGTTCATGCGGAAAGCGGCTGCCGAATCCTTCAAGCCCGACGTGCCCAAGCATTACTTGCGCTTGAGCGAGCCGCTCCTTTTTACCGACCTTCTGCATCTTTAAGCCAAATGCTGTATTGTCTTCTACCGTCATATGCGGAAACAGCAGAGATTGCTGGAAAACCATCGCAAACCTTCTGGCCTCTGGAGGAACGGCCGTTAAATTGCTGTCTCCCATCCAGATTTCGCCATTATCCGCATCAATCAAACCCGCAACCAGTTTTAACAGCGTCGTCTTGCCACAGCCGGAAGGGCCGAGCAAAGAGAAAAATTCGCCCTCACGGATGGTCAGGTCAACCGGCTTCAAAGAAAAGACGGCATCTCCCTTCCGGCGTGTTTGCCGATACTGCTTTTCAATATTGATGATGCGCAAATCGCTCATGTTCCCACCCCTTTAGCCCATTCCCGCTGCGGCTTTTTTATTTCGATAATATTTCTTTAGAGCTGCGTCCAGTCCGATCAACGCGCCAATGGCTATTGCTGCATACAGCAACGAATACGCGGATGCAATTGCCGGATCTCCGCCGCTGATGAATGGAAACAGCAGAATCGGCAGCGTGACCACTTGGCCAGAGCCGATGATGAACGTGATCAAATACTGGCTCAAGGAAATCAGGATGCTCAAACTCGCGCCCGCTGCGATTCCCGGCAATAGGTGCGGCAGTACGACATGGTAAAAGCGGGATATCGGACCCGCTCCAAGCATGCGCGCCTGGTTTTCCCAGTCGGTCGATACGGTTTGATAGCTGATCATCACCGCCCGCACCATATAAGGCAAAGTCGGTGACAGATGCGCCAGCACAACGCCGAATGTGGTCTCCGTTAAACCAAGCCGCAAAAAAGTTAAGTGTATGCCCATTACAGCTACGAAAGGTGGAATGATGATCGGCGCAAAAATAATGGCCTCGAACAGCCACCTGCCGCGTATGTGGTAGCGCGCAAAAGCATGGGCGGCCGGCACAGCCAAAAGAATATTCACTGCCGTGACGATAAGAGCGATCCACAGGCTCAACCCGACCGCCTGCCATGTCCCGGATCCCGTCAACACATATTCCCACGCGCGCCAACTGAATTTCTCAGGCAATACATCCGGCCACGTCCATCCAAATGACACGCTCGTCAGAACCAGAGGAACAAACGGCAGGACGATGAAAAGAAATAGAAGCACGAATAAAATCGGATTCATTAGAAGAGGAGTTTTTTTCATCAATTCCACCCCTTCAATACATTCCAGCGTCTGCTGAAGTAATAGGCGACGAGACCGAGTCCGATCGTTAAAGCGGCGAGAATGGCATTTACCGCGAGCGCTTCCGGCCGGTCAGCGAACGTTCCGCTCGTATATAGCTGGTAGGAATAAACCGGCAGCATGCTCGGATATGTGACACCAAGTAAATAAGGCACTTCGAAGGCAGAAAACGTAAAAACAAAAACGATGAACGTCGCAATCGTCCAAGCCGGGAGCATCACCGGCAGCACGATTTCACGGATAAAGTTCCAGCTGCCTGCCCCGAACACGCGGGAGACGTCACGCCAGGAGCCATGAATCCGCGTCAGCACCGGATAAATCATCAGCGAAACGAAAGGCGCCTCTTTCCAGGCATAGGTCAGTATGATGCCCCAGCCAAAAGGGTCATTGACGAGTACCGGAAAGTCTGTAATTTCATCAATCCATCCGGCTGAAGCGAAGATTCTCGATAGAAAGCCGCTTTGCATAAACAGCAGCACGACAATATAGCCGCCCACCAGATGCGGAATGGTCAACGGCAGCTGAAACAACCGGTGCCACAACCGAGGTGAATCGGAATTGGCTGTTTGGTTCAGCATGAATAATGAAAGCGCAATGGCTGCTCCGAGTATCGCCGAAATCGCCGACGACATTACAGCCACACGAGCGGTCAGTATAAGTGATTCCCAAAAAGCAGTTGAAGCGAACAGCGAGCTGTAGGCAGCCAAACTAAACCCGCTCTCCCCGATCGCCGGAAAATAACCGAGACTTTTCAGCAAGCCATCAAAAAGTCCTCCAAAAAACAGGAGGACGATGGTGCCGGTGGCCGGCAGCAGCAAAAGATACGGTTTACTCTTGCGCCACATTTTCCATCCACCCTTTTTCAATGATTTCTATATAATCAGCCGACAACTCCGGCAAGCGGCGGTTTTCGAGTTCTTCCAAACTCAGCGTCGCTGTGCCCAAGTCCACTTCGTTCATTGCCTGCTGCTGCTCAGGAGAAAGTTTATCCATATCCAGTGCCGACAAATCGCCCCAATATTCCGGAGACAATTTAGCGGTCTGGGCAGCAGGGGACATCATTTCATTGATCGCGACAAGCGCTCCGGCCTTGTCGGAAGAATTGAACGGAATCGACAGGAAATGCGTATTGGAAAGCGTGCCGCCGTCCAACACAAATGTCCGGGTTGATTCCGGGAAACGGCCGTTCAGCACTTCACTTGCGGCGAATGCCGGATCGTAGCTCATCGTCATGCCGATTTCTCCGCTCGCAAACAGCTGATTCTGTTTCGCTAAACTTTCGGGATAGGTCTCCCCTTCCCGCCATAAATATGGTTCGATGCTGTTCAAGTACTGCCACATCGGTTCCAAACGCTCTTCCAAGTCATCAATTTCCGAAGCTGGTCTTTGGTACTGTTCAAAGCCGCCAGTCGTTTCGTATAAAACGTGGCGAACAAATGCGCTGCCGGTAAAATCCGGCAAAGCGGGATAGGTAAACTGGCCCGGATTTGCTTGGACCCACTCAGCCAGCTCGTCCATCGATTTCGGTGGTTTTTCCGATTTGTCTTGATCGTGAACTAAGACAAACTGCGCTTTGCCCCAAGGTGCTTCCAGGCCTTCTACCGGTTCACCGAAATCCTTTGCAATTTCAGGTGCCTCTTGATCCACGTATTCCAGGAAATTCGGCAATTGACCGGTGAAATCTCCCCATAGCAACTCGTTGTCTTTCGCGGCTTTGAAATTTTCGCCGTTAATCCAGATGATGTCCATGCTGCCACTGGTCTTTCCGACAGTCTTTTCGTCAAGCAATTGATTGATGATGTCCTGCGCATCGTTCATCGGCACCCGATTCAAATCGACAGCGTAGTTTTCTTTCAGGCGAGGCGCGACCCACTCATCAAGGTAACGATTGATGTTGTCGCTGCCGCCCCACATATACATATTCACTTCCTGCCCCTCTGCCACATCGACGATTTCCTGCCAGTCGCTGCTCAACAAGTCTTCTGCTTCTGAAGCTCCGTCGTTCCCGGTTTCGGAAGAACATGCTGCTAATGTAAGCGCCAAGGCCAGCGGTGCCAGTATTGAATAGCTTTTCATTTCTTCCACTTCCCAATTTTTTATAGACAAGCTATTTCTTATCAAGCTTTTGTTTGTTGTTCCAGCGATTTCGGATCAAAATCGGAACGACTGTCAAAACGACAAAAACGACGACCGCGAAAAAGATGGTTTCCGGATTTCCGCTGACAAAACTGCTGCCGAGAAAATTGTAGGCAAATGTGCCAGGAATAATCCCGATGAACGTCGCCAGGGCAAAAGATGTGAAGCGAACCTTCGCAATAGCAGCCATGTAGCTGATTAAATCAAAGTTGATGACCGGGATTAAGCGAAACAGCAGGACATAAAGAAAACCGTTCCCTTCCATTTGGGCCTGTATTTTCCCGGCATTGCCTGTCCACTCTTTCTTAACGAAGCTTCTCCCTAATGTTTTGGCGACATAAAATGACAGCATAGCCCCAAGTGTCGCCCCGATGATTGTATAGACCGTTCCCATCCAGGCGCCGAAGGCTAAGCCGCCGGCAATCGACAGGACCGACGCTGGGAAAAAGACCAGTGGGCGGATGGTGTAGACGATGATATATATGACAGGCGCCCACAGCCCGAAGGACAAAATCCAGTTACGGAGATCGCTGGCGTCCACTTGAAAGACCGAGCGGCTGAGCCAGATGAGCAAGGCGACCACCACCGCCACCGCCAGCCATTTCGCTATTTGACGTTTATTCATGAGTTACGGATATGAGTTGAGATGCTTTCGTATCTTTTCCTCATATCTTCATAGCGTTGGCGGTTAACGCCGCCATCCGAATAGCCGACACGCGAAGCGGAACGGAACTCGATTCTTTCGGCCGCATCGTTAAAATAAAATTCGACGTCATCTTTGTATTTCATAATCTTGGTTGTCGCAATCGCGTACACGTAATGCTGCTCGTTTTGAAGGATTTTAACGCCCTCAAATCCTTTCAGCATGCCGATCAGATTCTTTTTCGCCTGCTCTTTGCTGCCGTGATACGGCCAGGCCGGCACCCATGATTCTGGATCCGGTGATTGGGACGAGACGGCATTTGGCGTCAGAGGCATTTCTTTCAAGCGTCCATTTTCCACACCGAGTTTCGGCTTCATATTATTCCTGATCGCCATATTGGCAATACTGATTCCTGCAGCAGCGGCCGCTCCGTAGAGAGCCACTTTCTGGGCCGGCAGTTCGCCGTCTTTCGCTTTATTGAACGTTTTCACAACCGGTTGGTTCAACAAATTGTCGACATACACCTTTTTGCCGATTTTTACGAGCACTTCGCTGTATGTCGGATACGGGTGAATGACACCCGATAATTTGCCCATATTGATGTTCAGCGACTTGATGGTCTGGATCTGGCTGATGATTTCACCGGCGCGGTCCCCTAAAATGCTTGCGCCCAAAATATACCCTTTTTTATCGAGGATAATTTTCACTTTGCCGATGCTGCCTTTTTTCGTATTGGCGCGGTCGAGGTCAGCGTATTCGTGTTCATAAATCCGAATCGAGTCGCCGTATTTCTCCCGCGCTTGTTCTTCCGATAAGCCCGAGCGTCCGAGTTCAGGATCCGTATATGTACACCACGTGACCCCTTCGTAATCCATTTTCCGGTTGATCGGCAGGATCGCATTTTGCGTCGCAAGGATGCCTTGTGCATTCGCCATATGCGACAATTGATAAGGACCGACCACATCGCCGATCGCATAAATCCCTTTAGCCGTTGTCTCCAAATGCTTGTCCACATGAATCCGCTTCGAATCATATTCCACACCCGCTTTTTCCAGCCCGTAGCCTTCGACATTCGCTTTGCGTCCGAGTGCCACAAGGAGTCCCGCACTGGTAACGGCGGTTTCCTTGCCGTCTTGCTGAATCTTCAACTCAATTTCTGCGCCTTTTTTCGCGGCTCCAACTGCCTCTGATGAAGTATGGATGGTAACCCCTTCATCCACGAGGCGCTGATGAATCATTAACGCCAGTTCTTCTTCGTCGTTCGACAGGATCCGTTCGGCTTTCTCAACAAGTGTCACTTTAACGCCCAAACGATTCAGCGCCTGGCTCAATTCGATACCGATCGCTCCCCCGCCAAGAATCGTCATCGTTTTTGGGAATGAATTTTGGGTGAAAATCGTTTCGTTCGTTAAATACGGCACTTCGTCCAGACCGGCGATTGGTGGAACCATCGGAGACGACCCGGTGGAAAGAATGATCCTTTTCGCTTGGATACGTTCCCCTTCGACGTCCAACTCTTTCGGTCCGACAAACGTGGCGTAACCGTTGATAAAATCGATGCCGGATTGCTGCAGCACTTCCGGAGATTCCCCCGCATAGACTTTTTGGATCACATCCTGAATGTCTTTCAGTACTTGTGAAGTGTCGATTTCGAGGTCCGGCGTATATTTTTTGGCGTGATGGATCTCTTTTGCAATGTTAATCAGCGTTTTGCTTGGGATACAGCCTGACCAGGTACATTCCCCGCCTGGCAGATTCTTATCGATCAAAACAACGCTTTTTGAAAAACCAGCTCCAGTAAACGCGGCTGTTAGCCCGGCAGCTCCGGCTCCAATTATTGCAATATCGTATTTTTTAACCATCTCGACCATTCCCCTCTTATCTCGAATTAACTACATCTTATCAAAAACCGAAAAGACTTACGCTTCGGACCCCTCGGCATTCCGTGAATATTTCGACACATTTTTCCCTATACAAAGAGGGGAATGCGGGTTATAAAGCAGGACATATTATATACTGAAAGCATCTTTAATACGAAAAGGTGAGATCCATGCTTGATACACACGCACGAAAACATGTTCAGCCCGTGTTCGAAAAAACCGCCGATTTTTTATTGAATAAAGGCTTTACGGCTGATGGTGTCACGAAAATCGCCTTTGCCATCGGCATTTCAACGGGGGTGTTCATCTACCTGGACCAGCCGATTTTGGCCGTGATCGCCTTGTGGTTTTCCGGCTTTTTGGACGCTGTCGACGGTACAATGGCCAGAAAAACCAAACCCTCCCCTTGGGGAACACTTCTGGACATCACCTTTGACCGATTAGTTGAAATCAGCGTCATTTTAGGTCTTGCCTTCCGCTTTCCTGATTCGATGTGGGCATTGCTTCTATTGAGTGTATCCATTATTGTCGCCATGACCGTATTTTTGACCGTTGGCGCCTTATCGGAGAAACAAGGGACGAAATCGTTCTATTACCAGGCCGGGCTCGGGGAACGGACGGAAGCCTTTATCCTGTTTACGTTGATGATCCTCTTTACGCCTTACCTGACCGCTATTACGTTCCTCTTTATCGCAGTCCAAATTTTCACGATTTTCCAACGTATGGCAGAAGCCAAACGAATTTTGATGTAAAGAGGAGTGGATCCGTATGAAGATACTTGTGCTGGTAGGCGGTGGACACGCGCATCTCCATTGCCTGGAACAGTTGACGAAAGATGCGTTGGCGAATGTGCAGGTGCTGCTGATTTCTCCTTCCATCCACCAATATTATTCTGGTATGTTTTCGGGCTTCACTGAAGGCACATACAGCCTCGAGGACATCCGCATCGATCTGAAGAGGCTCGCCGAAAAGATTGGCGCCGCCTTCGCCCAGGATACAATCGTCTCAATCGATCCCAACGCGAGGAAGCTGACGGGTGAGAGCGGCAAAAGCTACCGTTACGACAGGGTATCGTTTGATATTGGCTCACAGACAGCTATCCCCTTGCCACTGAAAGAATATGTATCATCAATCAAACCGAATTACCGCTTTCCGGATCAATTGCTTCAGCTGCGACAGACCGCGCATCCAGTTGTGGTCGGAGGCGGCGCTTCCGGAGTCGAGTTGGCCTTTTCCATCCAGGCATGGCGCAAAGCGCACGGGCTGCCACTGAATACTGCGCTGTTCAGCTCGACTGCCCTGCTAAGCAGCCAAGGGCGAGCCGCCTCGCAGAAAATTACAGCCGTTTCGCGCAAAAAAAGATTACCGGTTTTCACCGGCGTAACCGTAGAATCGATTTCCGTCGAAAGCATCACCGCAAGTGACGGAAAGTCCTACCCGCAATCGGAGGTGTTGTGGCTGACGGGACCGAAAAGCGCTGAGCTGTTCAGTCATTCCGGACTGCCCACCCTTGATGGTGGATTCCTGTTGGTCAACGACCGGCTTCAAAGCTTAGCGCATCCCGACATTTTTGGTGCCGGCGATTGCGTCTCCATCGACCGCTATCCGTCTCTCGCCAAAAACGGCGTCTACGCAGTGCGGCAAGGCCCAGTCCTGTGGAACAATCTCAAAAACAGCTTCTCGACGGGCAAACTGATGCCATTCAAGCCGCAAAAACGCTTTGTCTCCATCCTTTCCACCGGCGGCAGTGAAGCGTTATTGACCTACGGCAACCTGCCGCTCCACGGAAAACTGCCGTGGAACATCAAAATGCGCATCGACCGGAAGTTCATGCAGCGGTACAAGGACATATATGAATGATGTATTAATCGGGAGTGCGGCAGACTTTTTTCAAACTCGTTTTTTATTCTGATTTTTTTCGGAACTTCCTTAGGGCTGCCCCCGTATTTGACCGAAAGAAAAAGTCAGCGGACACCGAAGTGTGTCCGCTGACTTTTTTGTGGACTCGCATCTAAGCTGAATACCTTCAGCGCTCCCAGATTGTCATCTCCACTTTAATAATCCATTTAAATCCGAAAAAACATAATCCGGCTCCAAGCCGAGTTGTTCTATCGGCAGGTTTTGACGATTGATCCAAGCCGTTTGAAAGCCGAAATTTTTAGCTCCAGAGATATCCCAGCCGTTTGATGACATAAATAAGACTTCATGCCTTTCCAGGTTCAGTTTCTTCATTGCGTATAGATAGGAGGCCGGAGTCGGCTTAAACTGTTTGATTTCATCTATACTGAGCATTTCTGAAAATAAATTTGTTAATCCGGCATTTTCAATCAGAGGATCCAGCATATCATGCGACCCATTGGAAAACACCACCAGTTTCTTCTCTTTCAGCTCAGTAAGCACTTCCTCAACTTCTGTGTAAAGCGGCAACCGGAGATACGCTTCAAACAACTGCTGTTCGTTTTGTTCGGTCGATTTTTGGCCATTTTCTTCAAGTGCATATTTTAATGCTTCAAGGGTAATTGAATAGAACGCAGCATAGTTCCCCATCAGCTGGCGGAGCATGAAATATTCAACTTGCTTGGATCTCCATGTCCGGCTGATCCTCTCGCCATAACCCGGATACAGCTCCTCGCATTCATCTTTAATTGCGCTTACATCAAACAGCGTTCCATAGACATCGAAAACAAAAGCTTTGATTTGAGTGTCCATTCGCATGCCTCCTATGTATTGGTAGGAATTTTTGTGTTGCCTTCTATCTGCAATATAGTCCTTTCAAGTTAACTGTCTATTTAAAGTCTACATTAAAAATCCTGCAAAATGTAAATTAACAGATTTTTTTGCAACTGATCAACCTGTGCGCAAACACCTTCATTGCTGATGAAACAATAGATGAATTCCAGTTGAATTTTTTGAAAATTCGTGATAATTTGAAGGTGTTAATGAAAAATGGGTTGATAAGATACATACCAAAGAGGAACAAGTTGTAATACATTGTCTTTATTTTACAGCCAATCGATTTGCCTGGAACATTATTAAATTGACTAAAAAGACATTCGATTTTGGTGACCTTGCCCCCGTATCTATATGACCATGATTCCGGTATTTTGGGACGCGAATTCTTCAAAGATTAGAGTAAAACACTCCATGTAGCAAGCAAGAAGTTGGAGGAAGGCCTTTAATTTTTTTCATTTACCCATACCAATTTGAAAGGGTGCATGATGATGGCGGAAAAGATATTGTTGATCGTCGGAGCAGGACCAGGGATCAGCTTGAGCACTGCGCGGAAGTTTGGAAGTAACGGGTTTAAAGTAGCCATGATTTCACGCACCAAGGAATCACTGCAAAAGTATGAAGATGAGCTGAAAAATGATGGCATCGACGCAACAGGGTTTCCTGGGGATGCCACTTCTGAGGAATCGTTGGCAACAGCCATTGATGAAGTGATCAACACGTATGGAAAAATTGATGTCCTCTTATACAACGCATATGCAGGAAGCCGCGGCAAACCAACCACATTAAGCGCGGAGCAATTAGTGGAAGATTTTAAAGTCAGTGTAGCCGGGGCCCTTACTAGTGTGAAACAAGCGCTTCCCCACATGGAAAATGGAGCGATCCTGTTAACAGGCGGCGGCTTGGCTCTTCGTCCTGTTGCGAACTATGCTTCGGTGGCGATCGGCAAAGCAGGCCTCCGCAGTTTAGCCTACAGCTTGCACCAGGAACTGAAACCTGCCGGAATTTATGTTGGCACCCTGACGGTTAAAGGGTTTGTAAAAGAAGGCACCTATTTTTCACCTGACAATATCGCAAATGCTTTTTACAGTATGTATGAAAATCAAGACGAAACAGAACTCCTGTTTGAACAAAAATGAAACCTTCTGCGCAACAAAAAGACCTAAGCCGAATTCGATTCGGTTTAGGTCTTTTTGATGGAACCAACACAGCTGTTTTCCAGAATATCAACAAATATTAGTTTTCAGTTTTACATATCTGTATTCCAATTCATACCTTAGTTTTTATTGATCACCTGTGCACCATTAGGCCCCGCCAGAATCACTTTGTGAGTCATATCGATAAACGGGTCGGTACAGTCCGGTTTCCACGACGACGCGCAAGAGCTTAAGCTCGTTGTGCAACGTGCGGGATCCCACGGTTTTTTACATTCTAAGAAGGAGTTAACCCAGAAATCTTCATTGAAGCATAAAAAATAAATCCTATGCCGGTCGATATAATAATAAATCTAATTACAAATCTTATACCTCTGGGTGTTTTAGAAGACATGAAGAAATCTAAAATACCATAAGTTAAAAATAGAATTCCTATTACAAAAGCGATGAAAATTTCCACCACACTCACCTCCAGATGAAATGATTTATTTCTCTCCGCAATTACTCACCAATCTTTTCTATGTATAGCTCATTACGTTTTCGCTTCCCTGAGACTAACACAATTAATATCAAGCAGTGTTCCAAACCGTTGCCATTCCTGAGGAGACATACTTTCCAATATATTTTTCAGTCCTTATAAGAACTTAAAAATGCACTCTCTAATTCCTGTAGCGTTAACCCAGTGACCTCTTCAAAGCTTTCTTCAAAATTCCGCGTTTCGTCCACAGAATCAATGATTTGCGTAATCACTTCTTCCCCATGTTCCGCAGTAAGGAACTCTAACGCATAATAACTTTGCATATACGGACTCGCCAGTGAAGCTGAGAAGGCTGCCTCCCATTGCCCGATGCTGTTTAATTGGGCAAAAGGAATGGTCTCAAAATGCGGATAATACACCTGCTCCGGATCATTACTGGCGTATTCAGCAACTCCTTCTATAAACCACGTCGGATAATGGCTCGGATTCGAAACTCTGCGATAAAATGCATAATGGTTGTATTCATGCAGCAGTATCTGCTGGAAACCGTACAAGGCAAGTTCATCTTCAGCCAATAAAAGTTCCTTCCCTGAATTATGAATGGCTATGACTTTTTGAAAATTAGAATAGTAGGCATCCTTAGCACCAAGCAACTTGAACCCATTCATCTCCACAAAGTTCTCATAAACCAGTAAATCAAACGGTATGTTGTCGGTTTCCCCGAAGAGTTCCCCATTTCTCTCAATAGCCAGGTCCAAGGTTTCTTTGGTGAGCGGCAACAGCTCAGAGAAATTCTCTTCATAGTAGATAGAGATGTGGCGGTGATCTTCCCGCATCGAAGATTCTTTCAGTTGTTTTTCACCTTCCCCATCCGCATTTCCAGTTATAAAACCGTTCATCGCTTGAATATATGTAAGATCTGTATCAAGAGGTTCTACCCCTATTTTATACACGATAAAACTTCCGCCTAATAGCAGCAGCAAGATGATTGAAATAATCAAGGCTCCAACGGAAAGGAGTATTTTCTTCGATTTCTTCATGCAATCCCCCTTTTTCTGTTCTGTTGGACTTGTTTCGGCGCTCTGTCCGGCATTCCAGTTGGAAATCCACCTTAAAATCACGGTCAAACCAATTCCTTACCTCAAATCAAATCCTCAATTCATCAACGATTCGCTCTTTCCATTTTGTGCTCCAGTATGCTCATTTTCTTTCTTATCCTTCTTCAGCATTCTTTCGATTGGCGGGTAGAGCATAAATAAAGGCGCCAGCATATACACCATTTCTCTCAGCAAATTAAAATTAACCGGCGACCAATTCATGCCCCCAACTGTCATCCCTATTAATAGACCCGCCAGCAACGTACTGATGACGCCACTCTTCACAACACTGACTTTTTCCTGGACCAGCATATTAACAGCTCCGGCCAATACCAGCAACGCCCACAAGAAGATCAATCCAACTGCTGTAATCCGTTCAAAAAAAGAGTTCCACAAAAAAGGGGGCAGCACATAAAGAAAACTGACAAGAGGATATTTCCATCTTTTCATTTCCCTCGCTCCTTTCACCGATTTTTTCTGAACTAAATTTTTCCATATTTCTACTTTATCAAATACTCGGAGCAATTCCTACAGGAAAACAGAATTGTCAGAATATAAACAGAAAAGAAGGAACTTCAATTGAAGTTCCTTCTATATAAATTACTCATTTATTGTCCTGCGTCGCTCACTCAGAATAGAAATCGCATAAATTACAGACAAAATTATCCCCAGAAGCAAGGCTGCCAATAAACCGACCATTCCTTGAAAGCCAATCCAACCCACGGTGAATACCAGAAAAAAGAATTGATAACAAATTCCGAACAAAATAATCACTAGAGGTACATTGAAAGGAAAGAGACGATTCCAAGCTTTAACGAGGAACAGCAAAATAACAGCCAGTGCAATCAAAATGCCAGTCTGTAATGAGCTCCAGCCAAATTCAATACGAGACTGTGCCTCTTCACCAAAAGCAGTGTCTGTTGTGCTCATTAAGTCGGCAAACGTGAAAATGATTGTACTGACACCCAGCAATAAAACGACGACGAGAATTATCCGGTTTATTTTTTTTACACTGTTTTTGTTTTTCATTTTCAACCTCTTCAACCCCCTCGCCCTTATCCAGTAATTATCCCTCGTACTCAATCGTTTTCTTTATATACTCGGCATCACTTTCATCAATTTCATAAAAAATAACCTGGTCCCAACTTTCCCCAACACGGCGTCCAATAATTGCCACATCATTGTCGAACCACAATTTCGAATCAATTAAGCCAACCGAATCTTTCGGATTGTTTAATTCAATATATAAATCTGGACTTTCCAGATCTACATTCACGTTATCTACTTTCTCCCAGTTCAAATAAATCATCAGAAAGTTATCCATGATTAACGGGTTTTCTGAATCCGTATAAACCTTGTGGTAATCCACCCGATCCGGATTCCCATCATTCTGATAACCAATTTTTATTTCCTTCGTCACTTCGGCGTTGCTTACAGTACCGGCAAAAACACCGCCTAAAAAAATTAGACCCGCAATAATCACACTGCAAATTATTTTCACTGTTTTACTCACCTAAATCTCCCCCTCGGAAATTTTTATACACAACGATTTAGTACGAAGTATTTTACCCTCTATAAATATACCAATAATCCCCATTTATCACCATAAAAAATCGGAATGTTCAAACATTATAGGGGTGTTTAATATTAAGCTTCCCAGCTAATAAAGTCTTCGCAAATGCATATCTCTGCAACAAAAGAAAAAGAAGAAACTCAACACTGAGTTTCATCCTGATGTTAAAAATATTGAAAGCTGAAAAAGTGCCGATTTAAAATTAATCTATACTCCCCCATTCTTGCAGGGAGTTATTGAATCAAATTTTATCAGAATTTATTGTTTCCATTTTGGGTTATTATAAATTACACTAAACTCAAATAAGAGGCGACTTTAGCTTTATAAAGTTATACATAGTCAATAAAGAAAGAAGATGAGGGGCAATGAGATTGCAAAATATTACAGTGACCCTTGGTGGAAAGGGTATTGGAGCTTTCCGATCTTAGACCCCATAAATAATACAATATCAACATATTCGGAAAAGTAATCTAAGTCAATTCTTCTCACGTTTTAAAAGAAAGAACAAGAAACGGAGGTGAAAATAATGATCAACAAAAAATTCGGGTTAATACTCGCTGCGGGAGTTTTGTCACTCGCAGCATGTGGAGAAGAACAAACGGGATCCAATGAAGATCCTGAACCAGAAGTGACGGAGCAGGAAAGTCCTGCTGAAGAAGAAGAAGCTGAAGAAGGTTCTGTGGAAGACAGTGCACCTGAGGCCGTTAGCGGTGCTGCTTCTGAGTTATTCTCAAATGGTGAATCTACCAGTTTCGTGTTTAATGAGACAGGAGAGTTCTCTATCTTTTGCGAGCCGCATCCGAACATGGTAATGACTGTCCTGGTAGAGGAAGGTGCAGAACTAACGGATGAAGTCGCAGTGACTATTGCCGATCTTGAATTTGGTGAAGAAACGATTACTGTCGCCCCCGGAACAACTATAGTGTGGACCAATCAGGACGAGGTCCAACATAATGTCGCGTTTAAATAAGCAAGCTGTTCACGCTTTTTTCGAAGAAATTGAAGAAGGTGTAGAAGCGATGAAAGAAGCTTGGAAATTCTTTTTAGCTATACAGAAAGAGCTGCGTCGCTAATTTAGAGTGACCCAATAAAATGAGACAAGGAACAAGCACCCCCAGCGTCGTATGTAGTATAACCGACAAACTGGAGGTGTTTTCTGTATGGGTTCAAAAAAGCGATTCCATCCAATGACAATTTTTCACTCCATCTTTCTGCGCTCATTAAATTCATACCGCTTATATTTCATCATAGAAAAAATACCCAAAGCAGGTCCTATCGCTAATAATGAAAAGACCCATTCCCACCCAATAATTCTTTGCATCATAGGTATAAGATTTATCGAAAATATGGTTATCAGGAAACCGATGCACATTTGAAAAGTAAGGGCTGTCCCGACGTATTCAGCTTCTGCTTCCTCGGAAGCCGCTGCCGAAAATTGGGCAGAGTCTGAAATAACAGACATCCCCCAAATGATAGAAAGTATTAACGTTAACCAAATAAACTGACCAAATGTAAACCCGATGACCAAACAACAGATTGCACTTATAAACATAGAAATAATCGCTAGATTGGATCTTCCAATTTTATCTGAGATTACTCCGCCTATTACACATCCAATGCCTCCTGCAACTCCTATTGAAACAAAGGAGGCCAAGGCAATGAATTGAAAAGAAGTCTCTGGTGAATAACTGGTGAAGCTGGCAGCCAGAAAAACAGGAAGCCAGGTCCACATCGCATACAGTTCCCACATATGCCCAAAATAGCCGTAGGCCACAAGCATGACGGGTTTGTTCGTTATTACTTTTTTTATTAATTTAAACGAGAAAGGTTCCGGTTTTTTTGATGTTTTTGGAGCATCCTTTAATACCACTTGGACAATGATCGCAGCCAGTAAGGCTAGGGAGGAGCTGGTCATCAGCACTAACTCCCAATTTAATGCAGAAAAAAATATGATAATGAAATGTGCCAAAGACGATCCTAAGGTTAATGCGGCTATTAAGATACCCATAGCTAACCCTCGCTTTGTCGGAAACCATTGAGATAGCATCTTTACAGCTATGGGATAAACACCAGCAAGAGCTAAACCCGTCAGTATTCTTAGTAAGATACCCAAAGAAGCATGATCAACCACTATAAGTAAGGCATTTAAAATTGCTCCTGCTACTGCAGAAAGTGCAAAGATTTTTCTGGAATTATATCGGTCTGCAATTCCTAAATACGAAATGACCAATGCACCTATTACAAAACCAATCGGAACAGAAGCAGTCAGCCAAGCTTCTAAATTAGCACTAAGGTTCCAATTTCTACTTAGTTCCGGGGCAATAACAGATGCACTGAACCATAAACTCAGTGCAAATAACTCTGCTAATCCAATCCAAAATAATGCTCTCCAAGAACCTCGAATCATTGTAACCCCCCTATTTTTAAATATAGGTAATTTTAAGAGGTACGCTAATAAAAATCGGCAATAGCTTATCATAAGTATTGCCGATTCCTATAATCTTCTATTCTGATTGTTGTTCAAAGGTGGACCCGCATATTTCTATTTCATCAAGACTCCTACCCGCGAAAGGCATTGAGAATGGCATGTCTTTTACTCACTTATCAATACAGTAAGCGGTTCTCCCGCCATCCGAGATAATGATCAACATTATAGGAGCAAAATGGCCTTTGAGTAAACTGGTTCATTAAGGTCAAATGAGGTTAAATACTTGTGGATATTAGTGTCCCTTTTTCTCTCCATTTTACAGTTGATGCTATTTCTTTAAATGTTATCAGAACCTAGTAAGAAAGCTAGGAAGTTTTAAAACACAACCTTTGCAGATAGAAACAAACTTGAATAGACAATCTCCTCTGCAAACAAAAGAAAAAGAAGAATCGCAATACTGCGCTTCTTCCTCTATTTTCCCCATTCTATTATTTCCGAATGCTCATCATTTCCTCAAATTCCAGTTCAAAACTTTCATACCGCTCCATAGCTTCTGTGGGATTCGGCACGTGCTCCAAGACTTCATCTTGTGTATACACTTTCCCACCTTTGATGACCAGCTCGATCGCTTTAGTGTTTTTGATATCCTCAAGCGGATTTTCGGTTAAGACGAGCAAGTCAGCCAGCTTCCCTTTTTCAATGACTCCCCTGTCCTCCAGCCCGATCGATTGGGCCGCTTTTATGGTCGCTGCCTGCAATGTTTCCATTTCGGAAAAGCCGTTTTCGACGAATAGCTCCAACTCCCTGTGCAAAGCCATTCCAGGATAAGTATATACGCCTGCCGGTGTATCTGTTCCGGTTACGACCGTTCCGCCCATGTCGAAATAGATTTTGCTTACTTTTTTCGTAAATGCCAGAATCTGTCCCAGCTGTTTTTTCAATCCATCCTGGTATCCAGCCATGTTCTCCCACTGTTTATTTAAATGGAATTCTCCTGATACGCTTTCAGAAATCCTGTTTTCAGGATTCCAATAATCAGGATATTGCATAACTTGATCACTGAGCACCAAGGTCGGGCACAGCTTCACTTTGTATCGGATCATCTCTGTGCATAATTTTTTTATGGCATCCTCATCCGGCTCTGTCCAGTTTATTTTATCCCATTCTTCGGGATCCGCTTGCGTACTCCATTTCGGATAGAGCGTCTGCAAAAAGCCCGACGCATGTTCGAACCATGTGACCCCCATTTTTGCTGCATCGAGCGCATTGACCTCAAATGAATGCAGTAAATCGCAGCTCACTTCGATGTTATGTAAAGCAGCTTCTTCCACCACTGCTGCCATTTCCTCTTCCTTCAGCCACCCATATACTTTAATGAAATCCGCACCGGCAGCTATTTGGCGCTTCACTTCATTTAGGGCCGCATCAGGTGTATGCGCATTAAAATTGCCGAAGCTATCAGGTCCCCACAAGCCGGGCGGGCCGTCAATCATGCGGTCTGCCGAATAGATTCGCGGAGTCGGCGCATCGGAAGGAGCCTCAATCAAACTCTTTAATTGAAGAACATTTCCTGCCGTATTTCTTATAGTCGTTACGCCAGAAGCAACAAACTGCGGAGCAAACCCATCTAATATATGGCAATGCATATCAATCAAACCGGGGAGAATATACTTTCCTTCGAGGTCTATTTCTTCAATATGATTCGGAATTTCATCCGCTCCTTTATAAATTTGTTGAATCAGCCCGTCCTTTATCTCGATTGAACCTTTGTCTACCGACCCTGTTGCCACATCGATTATTTGAACATTTTTTAACAGATATTGCTTTGTCATGCTTCATCATTCCCTTCTATCCGTATTAATTCCATCATATAGAAGCCAGTAAAAATGAAACCATAATTTTCATATAGTGGAAAACACAAGGTTGTTGACTGTATATTTATAGAAAGGACTTGTATCCAGACAGGAGGGTAATTTTATGGAGCCATATGGAGGAACCCTTAGGCAGTTTCGAAAGCAAAAGGGCTATACGATTGCTGAGCTTGCGAAAGGAATAGTATCCGTTTCTTTTTTATCGAAATTTGAACGCGGCGAGTCAGAAATCTCTCTTTCCCATTTTCATAAGATGCTGGGAAAATTATCTCTTTCTTTTGAGGAATTTTTCTTTGTCCATAACCAATACATCCAAGACGCTTTTGAAGTTTTCTTTAATTCGGCTGACGACGCTTACCATTCACGTGACCTCAGTGCGCTAAACGAATTGAAAGTGGCTGAGAAGCAAAAATGGGAAGAGCTCGGACTTGAGACAGCCCGCTGCAACTTGGCGATGCTGGAAGTATTTGAAAGCATCCTTCAAGACCAGGAGATCAAAGTAGGAAAGGAAGAGTTTGATTTTTTATGCCAATACTTTTTTAAAGTTGAGGTATGGGGATATTACGAACTGAGATTATACAATTCAACAATTTTGCTTTTACCGCCCCAACTCGTGATTACACTTTCAAAAACTGCTTATGTTAAAAGTCATCGCTTTAAAGAGCTTCCCAAAAATCACAAAGCCATCGTCAGTATATTGATGAACACCTTAATCTATTTGATCGGCGGTCAGTTTACTCATTCCTATATACAGCATTACGAAACCTTTAAATCCTATTTAGTGAGCATGGGGATTAAGGAACAGGACCTGTTTACCAAAAGTTATCTATTGTTCATTGAAGGGATATACCAAATCAAAACAGGAAATCGCGAAGAAGGCATTGAACAGGCCGAGTCTTCACTCAGCATTCTCGAAAAATTGGATGCACCCAATATAGCATTCGGGCTTAGAACGTATTTAGATTTGATTTTGAAGTATACTGCCTAATTGAAAACCTATGTATGCTTTATATTCTCCAGAAAATAATTTTCTCTTCAATATTAGAGAACATGATTAATGCAAAGCCTCATCTCTTGGTATATGATTTTTTAAACCGAAGTATATAATGAGAGAGTTTCAATAGAAACTAAATAGTTCTGCAACTGGAAACGATCTTAACTGGGCTAAGAGCAAGGATGAAGAATATGGAATTTGCTATAATGATTTTAGGTTTAATTATTTTTCTGTTTCTAACATATACGCTCTTTTTTGCAGAGGATCCCGATTCCCTTACCACTTTAATAATGTTTGCAAGCGGCTCTGCATTTGTTCTCTATTTTATTTCAATCAGACTTTCAAAAAGTAAAAAAACGGAGTGAAATCAGAAAGCATCCTGCACCACAATACTTAGGAGGAATAGAATGACTGATTTTATGGTTGGATCAATGCTCTTTGTTGTACATTTAATAACTGTTAGCTTAGCTTTCGGTATCTTATCTTCCATATTTGTAAGAAATGCGAGAAACGGGTATATCTTCTTAACCGTTATTTTGCTATCCGGTGCTTATACTTTGTCCGTCGTGTTTGACTTCTCCGTAGCCCTTGGCTATTCGATTTTGTTTATGTACCTCTGTTTAGGAATTTTGACGTATTTTAATATAAAGCGAAAAAAAGCCCATCAAGTTGAGGGAGAGTAAAAGTTAAAATCGGTACCCAGGCAAAGAAAATATTATTTGCAGTTACCAGAAAAAGGAGTGATCCTATGGGCATGTTAAGACTTCTTGATGATTTGCTAGGTGGAGTTGTTGATGTATTTAAGCTTATTGGTTATTATTTCGCTGGTGCACTCATTGTTACAGGACTAATATATGGAATTGTATTTATAATTGAAAAGATAACGCATTACTTCTATTAAAACATGTCTAAATGTCTTCTAAATCTTTAATTTTAAAAGAATATCCATCAAGCAAGGGCTAGTTCACGCATTTTAAGCCGCCTTTTCTCATCATGAGTTCTACGTGTTGCGGTTATTCGGTGCTCAGGAAGTTAATCCGGCGTTCAACGAGATATTCCGGCGCTCAGAAAATTAATCCGGCGTTCGCCTAATTTGCAGCATCCGAAGTAAAAATCCATTTCAAAGCAACCTGAAGAGCCCTCCATTTTTGGAGGGCTCTTCAGTATTTCATGACAACCGTGGTCGTTATTCGACTCATTTCAAATCAACCGCTGCAAACAAAATATCCTGATAGAGGTCACTCCAATCATGATAATTATCCGAAACTTCACGGATTGGAACTAAAATCCTCCTCGCGGATTCATGCTCCGCTTCAAAGGGATGCAATTTCTCGATGTCCATTCTGTAGAAAACCTGATAACCAATCTTGGGGTACTTTCCTTGTTCCTCCCAAAACTGATTTTCAGTATGGTCCACTACAATAAAACCTAACAGTTCGCAGCTCCCTGAAACATATCCCTCTTCCATAGCTTCTCTTTGAAAACACGCTTCGGGAGTTTCTCCCTCTTCAATATGTCCCCCAGGAAAATCCCATCCTCGCTGTTTCAAATCGACCAAGAGCAATTGATTCCCATAAAAACAAAATCCATGCACGCTGGTGATTAACCGTTGATCAGGAAGGGCTTCGCTCCTTTCCCATGATAGCTTGACTGTTGCTTCTCCCCATTTTACATACGAAACGGTCATTTATTGATTCTCCTTAGACTTCAAAATTTGCAGGATTTCACTATCCAATAACATAATTCATTTTATATAATTTTCATTTACAGACAATATAACTTATAAAAAGAGAACCAAGCGCTTATATGTAAGCCGCTTGGTTCTTTAATAGATGCCAGCGAAGAATGTTTATGTAAGATCGTTCATCATTTTACTTATTCACGCAACCAAGCCAGTTTGATCTGCGAATTGAATTAGCAGCTAATTCTCATCCCGATACCGGCATTTAATCGCCTCTTTTAGAAGGACTTCAATGCGTGAACGTTCGCTCGCATGTGAAAGAATCCAATCCAATTCCGAAGAAACCAATTGACGGATTTTCTTGGAAGCTTTTTGATGATGCATTGGAGTAATTTGTTCGAAAATGCCCTCCACTTCATTTAAAACAGCATTCGGCAAAGAACGATGGAGCGTTTTTAATCCCAGTTGTGCACGGTTTGGAGAATACTTGAATAGTAACACTTTTCCCAAATGCTGCATCACATTGGTTAACATTCTTACAGCCCAGATGTCATTTCCCCGCTCTACCGCCTTATTGTATTGAAACAGGAACCAGGCAACATCCGTTATATCATCGTTAAGTTCACTTTCACTAATTTCCAGACTTTGCGTTTCAACAAATTCATCTAATAAGTTATTGGGATCGTGCAAGCTTTTAAAATAATCTTTTTGAGTAAAAGACTCTTTTGTAACAGTAAATAAATCGATGTGCAGTAAGTTATCAAACACCGCTATGATTTGCGGTGCAATAATGTGTATATCATCATAAAAAATAATATCACGATAAGCTTTCAGGTGTTCCAGGCGTTCTTCTAAGAAGGTCTCTTCGTCTTTTTGTTCTACTAAGCAATAAAGATCGATATCGGAAAACTCATCATGCTCATCTCTTCCCATCGATCCTTTTAAGAAAATAGCTTTAACCAGTTGATTTTCTTTTAGGCTGGAGCATATCTTTTCTACCGCTATTTCTTGCTGCAACATCTCTACCCCTCCACCCGTTTCGGCTTTTAAGCATTACATCAATATGTCGGATTTTCCTTTATCACAAACCTCATTCACTTAAAGTAATCCAGTATCTCAGCATCACTTTTCAAAATGACCAGCTTACTCTCACAGGGCCTCAACATCTCCAGAATTTTCGGCTTCCGTTCATACTCAAAAACAGTATTGTAATTGTAGAGCCTTTTAAGAATCTCTAACGTAGGGTTATAGTTTGCCTTTTCCAGACCTGTTTTCTGCCTGAAATACCTTTTAATGATTCGGCGCCGCCTTGTTGCTATGTCAATATCCAAGAATACAATAACGTCAGCCTTCTGAAAGGAGGGCAAGACCCATTTATGATGAACTCCTTCTACAATCCAGCTGTCCGTGCGAATGATGTCGGCCAGATAGGCGTCCCGTTTTTCTTGAGTCCGCATAACGTCTCCAGTTTCAAGCCTTTCCCGGACAATGTTATCCAACTCGTAGCAGGGAATGTGCCACTGGGCAGAGAGCTTCTTGGCCAGGGTGGTTTTTCCGCTCCCTACCGAACCGATAATATGTATTCTTTTCGGAATTGATCTTTCCACCTTGCCACCTCTTTAAATAAGCCATAACTCTTTATTCAAAGCGTTCCTCGAACAAATTCTTCGAACTTGCTTTCCTCTTCTGAAAAAGGATTGTGATTGCTTTCTTCAAAAACGGTCAATTGTGCACCTGGAATCAAATCGGCAATTTCCTCTCCGAAACGCAAAGGGCATTGTGCGTCGTATTTTCCGGAATAGATATAACTTGGAATCTGAATTTCCTTCAATTGTTCTCTGAGGTCGTAGCTTGGATATTCACTTTTAATGAAATAATCCAAACGCGGACCGACTACCTTGCCGCTGTTCGGTTTTTTCATGGATTCTTTCAACTTGTCTTCGGATCGGTAGGACATCAAAGCCCATTCATATCCGGCCTTTTGTCGAACTTCAAGAGGCGTCGACGGGTCATTCAGTAAGTCCATGATTTCAATAATCCGGGTGTTATGAGGATTCTTCCTGCAATAAATACTGTCTTTATCCTTACCGTATTCGTAACTTGCGGCCGCACCGCCCGCGATTATTTTGGTCAGCGATGCCTGGCTGTTAATGGCGTATTTCAGAGCCAGCATGCCGCCTGTGGAATGTCCGGCAAAAGCCCACTTTTCATATCCGAGTGCTTTTCGGATAGCTTCCAAGTCTTCCACGGATTCATCCATGCTAAATTCGTCTGGTGTGCTTGCGCCAACAGACTGCCCCGCTCCGCGCAGATTAATCAAAAAGACTTGATAATCGGATGTAAATGGCGCTGCCACCGAATTGCCGTTCTGGTTGAATTCACTGTACAGATGGCTAATGGCTAAAGGCGGCCCCTCCCCTTTTTCAAACACTTCAAAGTTTCCTCTATCTGTTTCGACGATGCTTTCCTTCCACATTTTAATCCCTGCTTTCTGAAGACCTTTTATTATCGTTTAAATCAAAGACATCATGCCAAGATTTCAATATTTTCCCATCCATAGGCCACTTCCCTTAACTGTTTGCCGGAGATTTCTCTTGTTTTAGTATCCACTTTTTGCCCGCCGAGCTTTTCATTTCATGGTAAATCTAAAGATTATAAAAAGCTGGAATCAACAAAGCAGCTGCAACACAGACAAGCGCAGCAATTTTACTTTGTTTTTGCAGACGTTTCTCGTCACTTTTCAGATACTCAAAAAAGGTAAAAGTAAAATAAATGCTCACAATAAGCAAAATCGCCGACAAAATCCCCAGCCATTTTCCTGTTTCTAATTCGGACATTGGACACACTCCTTCTTTTTCAGTTTTTCATTCGCTCTGAATCTCCTCCGGCCGTTCACTTATTATTTAGCGTTAAATTATAACTATCCAAAACATACTTTTCGTTGAACCCGACGGATTTGTATAAATTTATTGCCGCTGCATTTTCGCAGGAAACGCATATGGTTACTTCCTCAATACTTGAATAGGAGAAAAGCTTTTTCAACGCATCTTTTAAAAGCATTTTCCCTAACCCTTGCCCCCGCTGATCCTCAGATACAGCAATATACTCAATATTCCCTTCACTATGCTCAGGATTAGCTTCTATGTAAACATAGCCTTTGATCTTTGATTCATCTTCCGCTATCACCAATAAATTATTATGTTCGTCTACTCTATTTAATATGGTATCCGCATTGAAATATGTTTTGGGAAAGGCCCCTTCATGCAGGCCCGCGAAAGAACCGTAATATTTTTCGTCTATTTTTGTCGAAGCAAGGATGGCTTCGTCGGTAAATGTGCTTTTTGTTATATTTAGTACTGTATCCGCGCCTGAATACTGCGCATTGATTTGTGTAACAAACTTTTTCGCACATGCATTTTCTTTATTGATAAAGAAAGAACATGACTCTATCTCTTGAGGAATTTTAAGGAGGGCTTCATTCCATAAGGCTTGTGCTGTATGCAGATTTTCGTCTGTAACAAAGGGTCCCCATACATCTGCTTCTCCATTATCCACATCAAAATCCAAACCAATGGCACCCATAATTTTGGAGTGGTCATAGGCAACGACAAACGACTCCTCTATTTTCAAATCAGAAAAATCGTTCGTTAAAGTATCATATATCTCTTCGTTCTGCTCTCCACAAAATCCGATATGACTTCGATTCTGCGAGTTCATTTCTTCAAGATAAATAGAGAGTTCTTTTAAATCTTTGGGTGAAATAAATTTCACGTCCATCTCAATCGCCTCTTTTTAGTTGGATAATTAATTTCAGCTTAAATAATCACTGGCAACTTTCACCTCAAACAATTTGCTTTCTTTTAGAAATTGTAAGAGTAAATGAAGGTGGCCAGAGCCGTATAAAACAAAAATCCGCTCCTCGCCTGAATCGATTAAATTCACCAGGTTTTTATAAATGAGCATATTGCGGAAATACCAATACTTCGCCGTCCACAATACCCCCACCGGATTGTCATTGCCTCCTGCCAAAGCCATCTTCATATAAAGTTCATGGCCTCTTGCAACCTGCTCTGAATCATTCAGCCACAGCAGAAAATCTTTATACGTATTGTTTTGTAAAGACGCCTCCATTTGAGACATCATGTCCTGCCCGATTTGCTTGGCCGCTTCGTATTGTTCTCCATTTTCTAATCTACTCAAATCCGACATTTCCGGAACATCTTCCTGGTTCTCGTTCCAATCCACTGCATGGACTTGTTCCAGATTGCATTGCTTTGCCAGGCGGTATCCTATTTGATCGCATTCATTTACGCCTAATGTATAGTTTTCATTTATGTAAGAAATATATTCATCATTAAGTATTCCTTCACTTTTTTCTACTACCTCCAAGGCAACTTTGGTGGGCTTGAAATTCTTTAGGCAGTCAATGACTTCCTGAATCTCGCCCTGCCTTTCTTTCGATAGCATATTTTCTTGTTCGGGCCTAAATAAATCACCGTTGTCTTCTCCAGAAAAATGATGGGTTCCAAGAACTAATATAGTGGGTTTGATCATAAACAGCCTCCCTGAAAAATCTATTTTCTTTAGCGGGAATTACGAAAAATGGAGTTTCTGTCCATCTCTTCGATTTCATTACTTCAACATTTTACCAATAATTTAAAAAATTATAAACAGTCTGTATTGAATTGCCTGGGGTGAATACGCGCTTTTCCAAAAATATTTCTCCAAACAAAAAAGGAGAGCAGGTTCGATTTGAACAGCTCCTCCTCTTCCTTCGTATTTGAATTTTAGAAGTTATATGTGCGCAATCACGGTGCCACTAACGTCGTAATCATAAAGTACACAATAATCCCGGAAATAAAAATCAACATGAATTTAACTGTTTTACTCATTTTTATTTCCTCCTATTTTTTCGATTCACTCCGAATCTTAATCCTGTAATGCCTCATGGATTTAGGCACGCCTTTTATCTCCAGCGTTCCGTTATACAGCAACTCCCGAATCCGGTATTCCAAATAGAAGTAATCCACAAACTCATCCCGTTCGGCCACGATTTCCCCGATGAGTTGGGCAGTCAGGATGAAATCTTTGTTTGCCTGTTTTTGATGCCGCTCCTCGAGTTTTTCTATGATGAGTGAGTCGTAATGATCTTCCGGTACCGCTTGGATTTGCCCATTTCTCCAAATGCGCAGCACATCCTTCGTTTCCGAAAGGGCAGTCCATTCTTCATGGAAGGAAATTCTTTTTTCTGCGCTTAGCGGAGGGATCTTTTGTTCATTGCCAAAGAACTGCTTCAAGATTTTTGAATCCAGCATCCCTGTGTGGAAATAAGCGGATCCGCCGTCTGCAGCTATGTATTTTTCATAAAGTTCCGTTGTATTCATCAGGAAAGTCTCATTGGGCTTATCCCGCAACAACCAAAGATAAAAACGCAGACCTGTTTGTTCTTCCGCATTATTGCCAAACCAGATATAGACAGGAACATCAGGCGCTATATCGTCAATCTGGAGCAATGCATTCTTGAATTTACGCTCGAATTCCGAAGCCTCCTCGTCAAAATTAATATTGTCAAACAGCCATTCGCTGCGGAAGTCGAGACCCGCTTGTTCAGGCAGCTTCCACAAGGGACCGATCGAAAAGGCGTCCGGAAAACCTATTACAGTTTTCTGGCGCGCCAGTCCTGCTCGTAACGAACCGGCTGCAGATTCCGAAGTAACAAGATGGAATATGCCCGCCTGATTTTCAGATTTTGTTTTCTGACGGATCCTTTGAATGTGTTCGTTTACTTCACCAGCCACCTTGTCCAAATCACGATGATTCATAAACAGGCTTCTGCCTTCAACCGGTGTTCTTTCAGTATGAATAAACGACGCAAAGTCTTTTGCAGACCCCACATCATAAGTCTCCATATTGCCGCTCTCGATTAAATCCGCGCCCGATACATACTCCTCCGTTTGGATTCGATAAACCAAAACGATATTCTCTTCTATTAGAAAATAAATAAATGGATAATTGACTCTGGTGTTAATGGGAACCCCTCTTTTCTTTTCCATAATATCACCATATACCGTTTTTATGATGAGTGTTTGTTAGGGGAATATCTTGAGAGGAGCCATGGCCGATGTGATGGAAAAGAGAATGGAAGAGCTTTGAACTTCCTGCTTAATATAAAAGCTGTCCTGTTGAACGTTTTCAACAGGACAGCTTTTATAGATCAATAAATATCAGGCTGCAAAAAACGGGGAAGGTTTTAAAATATTGTTAACAGGTCTTCGAAACTGTCCACTGCTTTTTCAAATCCACTCACTTGGCCAAAACCGTATTTCGCATATACGAAAGGGATCCCGGCAAATCTGGCGGCTTTCAAATCACCTTCTGTATCTCCTATATACACCGGTGCAGATAAGTGATTTCTTTTGATGACCAGGTTAATATTTTCCCCTTTTGAAAGCCCGGTTCTCCCCGGATTTTCATAATCCTCTATATACTTCTCCAGATTATGATATTTATAAAATGCTTCTATATAACCGTCCTGGCAATTACTGACGATATACAGTTTATATTTTTTGAAAAGCTCCTTAAAAACCCTGTCTGCATCGCCGTAAAGCCTCCCCCCTTGTTTTTCCAGAGATGCATTCTCTAACTGGGTACATTCTGCGATCAATTTCTGCCGTTGCGCATCATTCATGTCCGGAAAAAGTTGGCGGCTTATCTCATCCATCTGTAAACCCATCGTTTTTTCCAAGTCTTTTCTGCTTAACTCGGCTATTTCATGTTTCTTTAAAATACTGTTCCAGGCAGCGAGAACAGTATCAACCGGATCCCAGATAGTACCATCCAAATCAAAAATGATGCTGTCCAAAAAACCCCTCCTAAACGCGCGTCATCTCTTACTCTTTATCTCTTATTTCCTCTAAAATTTCAATCATCCGGTTATTCTGTACTCCGATCGAGTCCAGTTTCTTTTCAATCGTGCTTGAAGAAATCCAAACTATGCCAACTAGTATAAATCCGATAATGAAGTCCATTCTCCGCCTCCTGGTTCTATCTGTTTAAATAAATATGTAACTATATTCCCCTGCGCATCAGCATCACTGCTCAAACTCGATTTCTCCCTGCACCATTTCCACATCGTCTTTCGCTGCAATAAAATCTTTTACTTCCTGAGCGGATTTTTCGTCCATCCGGAGCGTGGTATTTTTATGCGGATGCAAACTTTGCAGGTAGCCTTCTCCATCTTCCGTTATCCATAAATGGTAAGTTCGATTTTCTTCATTTTCCATCATGAACTCCATTGAGAGTACCGGCCTTGTTGCAATGATATTGCCTTCTTCCAATTCCTCAGCAGAATTGACTGCGTCTACAAAAATATCGAGTCCATTGCTGGCATCCATATATTCTTGTTCAATCAGCTCTTCCGCATCTTCCTTTTCCCAATAATCCATCCGCACATTTTCCGCTTCTTCAATGACGACCGACGAACAGGCCGAACAAAAAAGCAACATCAGAATCGGCGACCATTTAATTACCTGCATTCTAAACACCCCTTTTACGAATAAACTGTCTATTCCAAGTCTACATGAAAAATACCGGAAAATGTAAATTAATAAATAACTTATAAACATGAGTTAATCTGTATGTATAAACGACGCGAAGTCTTCTGCAGACTCCACCGTTTGGATTCGATAAACCAAAACGAAATTGTCTTCTATCTTCAAATAGATGAACGGATAATTGAATTTGGGGTTAATGGGAACCCCTCTTTTCCATATTAGCTTTTTACAATAAGGGGTCGCAGACAATTTAAAAAACGCCCGCAACTGTCCTCAGACAGTTGCGGGCGTTCTATTATCAAACAGAGACGATTTGCTGCTCTTCTGCTACGTGCGGTTGATTGCTCAAAATTTCCAATAGTCTACGGGCTGCACCACTTGGTTGGTTGGTGCCGTGTTCCCACGATTCGATCGTTTTGACAGAGACCCCAATAAGAGCTGCAAATGACTTCTGCGTTAAATTCATCTGCAAACGCAGACTTTTGATGTCTTGTGCAGAAAAAGTGGCCAATTCCTTAATCGCCACGGTCTTGGTTCTGGCTTTTGCTCGGTTGCCCTCCGCATATTCAACAGCTTGGCCTAAACTGGTTTTCAGTTCATCGAAAAATTGATTCTCGTTCATTGTCCATCCATCCTTTCGGAAGTATACAAGCTCTTCAGCTGATCTACGAATTGTTTCAGTATCTTCTTTTGATCTGGCTTCAACGTTTCTTGCTGATTTTTCGCATAAATCAGGAGCAAAATCGTATGGGAGGAAGTCTGAATATCCAAGTAGATAATTCGGTAAGCGCCACTTTTTCCTTGGTTATCACTTTCAGGAGAAAACCGCATCTTCCGGAGTCCGCCCGTACCAGCGATTACCGCACCTTGACTTGGATCCATCAGCAATTGTAGTTCCAACTCACGCTGCTCAGCTGCACCAAGGCCCTGCTGCTTCCACTTTTGATCAAAATTTTCTACGTATACAAATGTCCGTTTCATAGATACCTCTTATAATAATGACTTATGTATTTAGTATACCCTATTCAATAGGGTTATTCAATTAACTGCCAAAACCATTTAAATAAGTTATGAAGAACCACCTTAATATGAATCCTCTTTTATTTTCCATAATATTACCCTATTTTTATATTAATGGTTCCCCGCAAAATAGAAATAGAACGCCCGCAACTGTCCTCAGACAGTTACGAGCGTTCTAATATCGTACAAATAGATTCGAAATGAGATCTACCTTATTTTTTATTGATCACCCGAGCCCCTTCAGGCCCCGCAAGAATCACTTTATCCGTCATGTCGATAAACAGACCGGTTTCCACGACGCCGAGCAAGAGCTTGAGCTCGTTGTGGAGCGCGCGTGGATCTTCGATGGACCCGAAAGCGCAGTCGAGGATGTAATTGCCGTTGTTCGACACGAACACTTCCCCGTCCCGCTCCCGCAGGACCGGTGTGGCACCGAGCGCCGCAATCTTATCCGCCGTGCGCTGCCACGCAAACTGCAGCACCTCGACCGGCAATGGGAAATTGCCGAGGCGGTCGACCATTTTCGATTGGTCGGCGATGATGATGACCTGCTTCGCGTGGGCGTTGACGAGCTTCTCGCGAACGAGTGAACCGCCGCCGCCTTTGGTCAGCTGGAAATTCGGATCGATTTCATCCGCTCCGTCAATCGCCAGATCGAGCATTTCGACTTGGGAGAAATCGGTCAGCGGGATGCCGAACTCCTTCGCCCAGCCTTCGGTCCGCAGTGACGACGGAATGCCTTTGATGTTGAGGCCCTGATCAACAAGTTCACCGAGGCGCTTCAGCAGCCAGTAGACGGTTGTGCCGGAACCAAGCCCGAGCACCATGCCGTCTTCAACATATTCAACTGCCTGTTCAGCAGCTGCTTTTTTGTATAGATCCTGATTTTCTGCCACTGGAAACGCCTCCTTATGCCTGGCTTAAATAGGAAACGACATCTGCCATCGCTTCTTCTGCATCTTCACCGATTGTGCGGATGTTCAATTGGTCGCCGTTGCGTAATTGCAGCGTGATCAGCCCGAGGAAACTTTTCAGGTTGATTTCATATGGCGTGCCGTTGACTGATTTTTTCAGGTAAATCTCCGACTTGTATTTCTGTGTCGCTTTACTGACTTCGACGATGGTCGTCTTATCCGAAATATTGACGGTAATGTCTTTCGATACGCTTTTCTCCATGAAAATTCCTCCTCAATTTTTACAGCTTTTCTTTCAAATCCACTTTGTCTTTGACGGCTCTATTGACCAGATAGGTCGGGTAATAGCCGGATAGCACATCAGCCACATTTTCCGCTGTCTTGCGCTTCAGTTCCGTTTCAGCTTCCACGGAATAAAACGCGGAGTGCGGGTTCAGAATGACATTGTTCATCGCGAGCAGCGGGTTGTCCGCGGCAATCGGCTCGGTTTCCAAAACATCAAGCCCGGCGCCGGCAATTTCTCCTGCCTGCAGCGCTTCGATCAATGCCTGCTCATCGATAATCGGCCCGCGGGCTGTGTTGATGATAAATGCTTCTTTCTTCATCATAGCGAATTCCTTGCGGCTTATCATCCCTTCCGTATGCGCATTTAGCGGCACATGGACAGAAAGATAATCCGAACGTTCGCAAAGTTCGTCGAGCGTCACCAGTTGGACTCCTTGTGCAGCAGCCACTTCCGGTGCCACAAACGGATCGTAGGCGATGACATTCAAATCGAATGCCTTCGCTTTTCTCGCCACCGTCTGCGGGATATTGCCGAAGCCGACAAGTCCGAGCGTTTTGCCTTGAAGACGATAAATCGGCACAGCGACTTTAAAGTCCCAATTGCCATTTTTCACCGCGTCATTCAAGAGCGTCACTTTGCGCGCCAGCGACAGCAATAACGCCATCGCATGGTTGGATACTTCATCGAGGCAATAATCCGTGACATTGCCGACGATGATGCCCTTTTCCGTCGCGGCATCCACATCAATCGTGTTGAAACCGACGCCGTAGCGGGAAATGACTTTGCAGTTATCGAGCTGTTCGATGACGTTGCGCGTGATCGGCGCGTATTGGTTGATCAATGCATCGGCATCTTTGCACGCGGCGATGACATCCTCTTCCGTTTTGCATTGCTCGAAAGTGAGTTTGATGCCGAGTTTATCGAGAACGGCTTCTTCCGGCGCAAATGTGCTGTATTCATAGTCGGTAACGACCACTTTGAATGGGCTCATGGGGTTCTCTCCTTTTAGGTATACAAATAAAAAACTTAAGTACCCGATATTCCGCAAAACAGCTCGCTTGCCTGGGGGCTTGCGCTGAGCTAACTCGGTCTCGTTGCACTTCGCCCGAGTAGATCTCAGCACTTCGCTCGAAACGGAGTTGGAAAGCCAACTCCGTTTCTGTTCCCTTGGGCGTCTTCGCTGTTTTGCTCCATATCTTTAGTGAGTTTTCTTAGCGCCGGCGCGCCTATGGAGCAGGCGAATGCCGACGAAGCAATAAGACGAGTGGTTTTCTCGGCTTATTGCGAGAGCTTTGTCCTAAGCGCCGAAGCGATTTGCAAATGCTAACAACTTAAATAAGTTGTTCTATTTACCACTCAGCAATCGAGCCGTCTTTATGGCGCCATACCGGGTTTTTCCAGTTATGGCCGATTTTCGCCTGTTCGCGGACGAAGTCTTCATTGATGGAAATACCGAGACCTGCGTTTTGCAGCATGTCGACATAGCCGTCTTTGTATTCGAAAACCGTTTTGTCGTTCAGGTAATCCAGCAGATCACTGCCCTGGTTGTAATGAATGCCGAGGCTCTGTTCCTGGATAAAGACGTTATGCGACGTAGCATCGACCTGCAGGCAAGACGCCAGCGCAATCGGGCCAAGCGGGCAATGCGGCGCAACCGCTACATCGTAAGCTTCCGCCATCGCAAAGATTTTCTTGCACTCCGTGATTCCGCCGGCATGCGACAGATCGGGCTGGATGATATCAACATAGCCATCCGACAGGATCTTTTTGAAATCCCATTTGGAGAACATGCGCTCACCCGTTGCGATCGGAATGTTGGTAATATGTGCGATTTCACGCAGCGCTTCATTGTTTTCCGGCAGGACCGGCTCTTCGATGAACATCGGGCGGAATTGCTCGAGTTCTTTGACAAGGATTTTCGCCATCGGTTTATGTACACGGCCGTGGAAATCGATGCCGATGCCGATGTACTTGCCGACCGCTTCGCGAACTGCCGCGATGCGTTCAACCGCCTGATCGACTTTTTCGTATGAATCGATGTATTGCAACTCTTCCGTACCGTTCATTTTCACTGCGCTGAACCCGGCCGCAACCGCCTCTTTTGCTGCAGTGCCGACGTCGTTCGGACGGTCGCCGCCAATCCACGAGTAGACGCGGACTGAATCGCGGACTGCTCCGCCCATCAATTCTGAAATCGGTGCATTGTGGTATTTCCCTTTGATATCCCACAGCGCCTGGTCAATCCCGGCGATGGCACTCATCAAAATCGGGCCTCCACGGTAAAAGCCGGAGCGGTACATCATTTGCCACAAATCTTCGATGCGTCGTGGATCTTTGCCGATCAGGTAATCGCCCAGTTCATGGACGGCGGCTTCCACTGTAGCAGCGCGGCCTTCAACAACCGGTTCTCCCCAGCCGACAATGCCTTCGTCCGTTTCGATTTTCAAAAACAGCCATCTCGGCGGAACGATAAATGTTTCCAGTTTAGTGATTTTCATAAATAAAACCCCTCGTTTCTTTTTAATAATTCGGTATGGTAATCGCAAGTTTTTACAGACTAACGTTACGTCAGCTTAATTGATATAATGCCAAAAAAACGCTTGAATAAGCGTTTTTAGCTTCTTGCATTTTTGATTTTTGCGATGAATTGGCGGGACAGGTCGGTCAACACTTCATAGCGTTCTTCCGCGATTGCTTTGCTGTCGACAAGAGAGCCGCCAGCGCCGACTGCTACGGCACCGTTCTTGATGAACGTTTCAACGTTGTCGAGCGTCACACCGCCCGTTGGCATCATCGGGATGTGGCTTAATGGGCCTTGCAGATCTTTGATATAAGCTTCCCCAAGTGCAGCACCCGGGAAGATTTTCAACAGATCGGCACCTGCAGAATAAGCATTGACGATTTCTGTTGGTGTCATGACGCCCGGAATGGAAATGCGCCCGTAGCGATTGGCCATCTGGATCGTTTCGATATCGAAGCTCGGGCAGAAAATAAAGTCTGAACCGGCATCGATCGCCAGCCTTGCGGATGGGGCATCGAGTACAGTACCCGCGCCGACAAGAACACGGTCCCCGAATTTTTCTTTCAGTTCACGGATCATGCCCAGTGCGTTTGGAGTGTCTAACGTAATTTCAAGGGCACCGGTGCCGCCTTCGACAAGCGCTTCCGCGATGTGGTGAATCTGTGATTGTTTGGGTTTACGGATGACTGCGATGAGCCCCGATTCTTTCAGGCGAATAAGGTTTTCCCATTTTTTCATGGCTGCTTCCTCCTCGGTTTAGCGTTTTACGTCGCGGTTTGCACCGGCCGGTTTCATAAAGCGTTCGACTGCTTCGAATGTCGGCAGCCCTTCAATATCACCGCTGACTCCGACGACCATTGCACCGATGGCATTGGCGCGGCGAACCGTTTGTTCCAATGGTTCTTCACGCAAGAGGCCGCTGATGACGCCTGCGGCAAAACCGTCTCCTGCGCCAACAGGGTCAACAATGCGGTCCACCGGGAATCCCTCGACATAAGCTTGCTGATCTTTTGCATGCAGATAGGCACCTTTGTCACCGAGTTTGATGACGATGATTTTGTCTGTGTCGCCTGCGAGTGCCTGCGCGACTGCTTCGACGTCCGTTTCACCGGTCATCAACTGGCCTTCATCGAGGCCCGGCAGAATAACGTCGGCATTATCGGCGATTTCGTTGAACGTTTTCTTAGCTTGTTCAGCGCTCCACAATTTCAAGCGCAAATTCGGATCGAATACAATTATTGTGCCGTTGCGTTTTGCAATTTCGATTGCTTCCATAACAGTTGCGCGTGCCGAATCGCTGAGCGCCGGCGTGATGCCGCTGATGTGCAGGATGCGCGCGGCGGCGATTGCGCCAGCGTCCAGTTCATCCGGCTGCATGAGACTCGCGGCCGAGCCTTTCCGGTAATAATAGACGTTCATGTCTTCCGGCGATAATTGTTCTTTGAACAGGAGGCCGGTCGGCGCTTCATCTGTCAAAAGACAGGAAGAAACGTCGACGCCTTCTCCGCGGACATTTTTCAATACAAAGCGGCCGAATGGGTCGTTGCCGAGTTTGCTGAACCAAGTGACGGAATGGCCGAGCCTTGTGAGGCCAATGGCCACGTTCGATTCCGCGCCACCGATTTTTTTCGGAAACTGATGGATATATTCTAGCGGCAGCATTTGCTCCGGCTGGAACAGCACCATCGTTTCACCGAATGTAAACACTTCTGATTTTTTCATAGTGACACAACCTTCTTTTTCGTTTTTCCGGGTTTAATTATTCTGGAATAAAGAACATCGTGATAGCCGGAACGAATGTCAGGAACAAGAGCGTGACAATCATCGAGAGCACAAACGGCATCACTGCGCGTGACAATGACTCGATGGAAACGCCCGAAATTCCGGAAGCGACGAATAAGTTGACTCCGACTGGCGGTGTGAAGAAACCGATTGCCAGGTTGACGACCATCAGAATACCGAAATGCACCGGATCGTAACCGATCTGCACGGCAATAGGCAACAGGATTGGTGTCAAAATGATGATGGCGGCAAGTGTATCCATGAACATACCCACGACCAGCAATAACAGCATGATCAAGAGGATGATGACGTATTGATTCGTGGAAATCGACAGCAGGGCGTCAGCAATCTGCACCGGCACCTGTTCGATTGTCAAAAGACGTCCGAAAGCGTTCGCCGTTCCGACGATGATCAGCACAGTCGCTGTCGTCAATGCGGAATCGATGATGACTTTCGGCAAATCACGGAATTTCAATGCGCGATAAAGGACCATCGCGGCAAATAAACCGTAAACTACTGCAATAACTGCTGCTTCTGTCGGCGTGAAAATACCGCCGTAAATACCCCCCAGGATGATGACCGGAATGAGCAACGCCCATTTCGCTTCCCAGAAAGCAATAGCGATTTTCTTCAATGAAGTTTTTTCATCAAGACCTTTATAGCCTTGTTTCTTCGAATAGAAATAAGCCCATGAGATCATCGCGAGTCCGACAAGAACCCCTGGTACGATACCGGCGATGAACAAATCACCGATCGAAACGCTGCCTGTTACCCCGTAGATGACCATTGGGATACTCGGTGGGATGATAACACCGATCGATCCGGCTGCCGCGACGGTTGCGGTGGCGAATTTAATGTCGTAACCTTGACGCACCATGGCTGGAATCATGATTCCGCCGATAGCCGCAACCGTTGCGGGACCAGAGCCGGAAATGGCTGCAAAGAACATACACGTGATGATTGTTGCAATGGCGAAGCCGCCGGTTCTGTTGCCGACAAGCGCATTCGCTACATTAAAAAGACGTTCGGAAATGCCGCCTTTACCCATTATTTCACCGGCAAGGATAAAGAATGGCACTGCCATCAATGGAAAGGAGTCGACCGACGTGATTAATTCTTTCGCGAGGAATTCAACCGGCAAACTGCCGGTATACATAATTGTGAGTAGCGTCGATAAGCCGATTGCGATACCAATTGGCACCGTCAGGATCAGCAAAAGTGCAAAACTGCCAAATAACACTGCAATAGTCATTCTATAAACCTCCTAGATGTTTCATTCCGGGCTTACCCTAGTTTTTCGACTTTCTTATCTTGATTCATTTCATGCTTCAGCGCTTTGATGTGTTTTACCAGGTTTTGGATCAGGCGGATCAATGTCAAGCCCATGCCTACTGGTGTAGCCAGATAGATAAGCCCCATCGGAATCTGGTTGGCCGGAGATTTCTGGCCGAATGAAAGTAATTGCATCGCAATGTCGTAGCCATATCGGATAACGAAAATGGCAAATGCGATAAACAGCAGGTTTGCGATAATTGTCAAAATGATCTTGCCTTTGTTTTTCAATATCAAGAGCATGACATCCACTTTGATGTGACGGTCTTTTTTGACTCCGTAGCTGATGCCGATATAAACGAGCCAGATAAAGCAATAGCGCGCCAGTTCTTCAGTCCAGGACAGGGAGTTGTCGAGCTGTCTCATGACCACTTGCATAAAAATGACCGCTACCATCACCGTGGAAAAAAGAACCAATAACACTTCCTCGATATGCCGGTCTAACCAATGTAGGATTTTCATGTCAGTCTCCTTTATCAATATGTATTTATTTCGTTTTCGGGCTGATTTAGAAAGATTTTTTGTGCAATCTAAATAGCAAGAAAACGGCTTTGAGGAAAGAATCCTCCCCAAAGCCGTTTATTGTATATTACTCTTACTCTGCTTCAGCAGCTTCGATTGCATCGTAAACTTCCTGAACTGTTTCTGCACCGATTTTTTCTGCATACTCGTCAAGCACCGGCTGAATGATTTCAATCATTTCCGCACGTGCTTCCGGAGTCAATTCATTGTAAGTCATACCTTCTTCTTTCAAATCTTCAACGTTTTGAGCAGTCGCTTCACGGTTAAGTTCGCGGTTAAGAGCTCCAGCTTCAACAGCTGCTTCTGTTACGATTGTTTGTTGCTCTTCAGTCAATCCGTCAAAGAAATCTTTGCTCATCAAGAAAACAAATGGGCTGTAGATATGGTTTGTTGCTGAAACGAATTCCTGTACTTCGTAGAATCCTTGCAGGTAGATTGTCGGGATTGGGTTTTCCTGTCCATCAACAGTACCTTGCTGCATTGCTGTAAACAATTCACCGAATGCCATTGGCGTCGGGTTTGCTCCTAGAGCTTTAAAAGCATCAAGGTGCAATTCATTTTCCATCGTACGCAATTTCAATCCAGAGAAATCGCTTGCTGATTCGATAGGGCGTTCGTTGTTCGTGATATCACGGAATCCATTTTCCCAGTAAGCAAGTCCAACCAGGTTCTGTTCTTCAAGCATATCAAGGAATTTATGGCCAACCTCGCCGTCCAATACTTTATCCGCAACTTCTGCGTTAGGGAAAAGGAATGGGAAATCAAATACGCTGTATTCTGGTACAAAGTTAGCGATTGGTGCTGTAGAAGGAATTGTTACTTCCTGTGAACCAAGTTGCAATGCTTCAGTCATTGAGCGGTCATCGCCCAATTGGCTGCTGTGGTAAGTTTCAACTTCAATCGCGCCGTCAGTTCTTTCTTCCACAAGTTTTTTCCATTCCAATAATGCCAAATACTGTGGGTGTGAATCGTTAAGGCCGATACCTGCGCGGATTGTTTTCGTTTCACCAGATCCTTCGCCTTCGTCTCCAGATCCTTCAGTTGCGTCATCGTTGCCGCCTCCGCATGCTGCTAGAACCAATACCATCATTGCTAATACGAATAAAGATAATAATTTTTTCATGTCAGTCTCCCCTTTTTTAGTGTTTTTTTATTTTGTGGAGCTTGTGTAACGTTCTATATGGTGGAGCTTGTGTAACCGACTTTATTTTTTGACGACTTCGTGGCCGCCGAATTCATTGCGAAGCGCCGCTACGACTTTACCGGTAAAGGTATCGTCTTCCTGCGAACGGTAACGCATCAAGAGTGACATCGTGATGACCGGAGCCGGAACCTGCAGATCAAGCGCAGTTTCAACGGTCCATTTCCCTTCACCTGAAGAGTTCATGACGCCGCGGATTTCTTCCAGTTTCGGATCTTTCGAAAATGCGTTCTCGACCAATTCCATCAGCCATGAGCGGATGACGGAACCATTGTTCCAGACTTTCGCCACGCCTTCCAGGTCATAATCGTATTGGCTCTTCTCAAGAATATCGAAGCCTTCAGCCATTGCCTGCATCATGCCGTATTCGATGCCGTTGTGAATCATCTTAAGGAAATGTCCACTGCCGAGTTCGCCGGTATAGAAATAACCGTTTTCGACAGACACACTTTTGATGACGGGTTCGATGATCTTGAATGCTTCCGGATCGCCGCCGATCATCGTACAGATTCCTTCACGCGCACCGGAAACTCCGCCGCTCGTTCCGCAATCCATAAAGTGGATGCCGTTTTCTTTCAGGCTTTCACCCAGTCTCACCGATTCTTTGTAATTGGAGTTGCCTCCGTCGATGATGATGTCGCCTGCGTCAAGAAGCGGTTTCAATGTCGCGATGACACTTTCCGTAATCTCGCCGTGTGGCACCAGCATGAAAAGAACGCGGGGTTTTTCCAGTTGTTGAACAACTTCTTCCAATGTATAAGCGCCAATCGCGCCATCAGCAGCGATTTTATCAACTTGTTCGCGGTTTGCGTCGGTTGCGACGACTTCGTGGCCATTGTCCATCAAGTTCAATGCCAGGTTATAGCCCATTTTGCCGACGCCAATCATAGCTAACTTCATAAGATGTAACCCCTTTCTTTTTACTTCAAAAAACATTTTGGCGCTTTTCAAACTGTAAAGTATGCAATAGCCGAATTCAAGAAGTTTTTTATTGTTTTTTTGCTGTTTCGGTGAATTTATCTTCCGAGCCAGCCTCCGTCAACCGGAATGGTGATGCCGTGCAGATAATCCGATGCGGCGGAAGCGAGGAATACTGCCGCTCCCTGCATGTCTTCCGGTTTGCCCCAGCGACCTGCCGGAATGCGTTCCAGAATCTGGCGGTTGCGTGTTTCGTCCGCCAGCAATGCTGTATTCATCTCCGTGTCCATATAACCCGGGGCGATCGCATTAACGTTGACGCCGCGGTGCGCCCATTCATTCGCCAGGGATTTCGTGAACTGAATCACGGCCCCTTTGCTCGCCGCGTAAGCGGGTACACGCATGCCGCCTTGGTAGGACAGCAGCGAAGCCAGATTAATAATCTTTCCGCTGCCATTGGCCAGCATATGCGCACCGAAGGTCTGGCACATAAAGAACGCGGCATTCGCATTAACATCCATCACAAAATCCCAATCTTCTTTCGGAAAGTCCGTCGAATCGTGCCGTTTCTGCACGCCGGCGTTATTCACGAGGATATCGATGCTTCCCGTCAAATCGGTGCAGCGCTCCAGCAATTCGCCGTATTGCTTGAAATTCAGCAAATCGAATTCGACTTTCGCCGCTTTCACGCCAAGCTTCCGAATTTCTTCGAGCACTTCTTCATCAATATTTCTGGCAACGACGACGATATTCGCACCCGCTCTCGCAAGCCCGAGAGAAATTTCTTTCCCCAGCCCCCGGTTGCCACCGGTGATGACCGCGGTTTTTCCTGTCAGATCAAAAAGTGCTTGAGTGATGTTGAAAACCCCGCTTTCTATCCTGTTTTATTGCAAAATATTCTTCGGAAATAAATTCCGTTGTTATTCAGTTATAAAAGATCCGGTATTGCTTTATGTAAGGTTTTTTTCTGCTAATAAAGAAGAATGTAAACCCTTCCATAAATTCATTATAAACGGTACGGAAATAATTTCAACTATTATTTTAAATTATCGAAAAATGTTTTATTTTGTTTTATGACAGTTTACGGAATTTAGTTCCATCGGATTGCTTCTAATAGGAAGAAATGTGTATTTCTAATGGAGAAGTTCATGACTTTAACCTTTACGCACCTGATAATTACCCATTTTTAGACTAAGTAAAAAAAGCAGCTAGCTCCTCGCGAACGAAAAGCTTGCCACTTCCATATCAATTCAACTCATTTTCACCCGCAGCCAGCCGCGGACGCCGTTGATGAACCAGATGGCATCAGAGTCGCCAAGCTCATCTTTCAGGATGATTCTCTCTTTTATTGTCCCTGCATCGAGAAGCTGCTGGCGGAAAGTGCCCGGCAGCAAACCACAGCTCACCGGTGGCGTATAGAATTCACCGGCGCGTTCCACAACAAGGTTGCCGATTGCAAATTCCGTGAGCTCGCCGTTTTCATTCCATAACAGAACGGAAAATATTTCCGGCGGAATTTTTTCGGTGGCCTTGTCATAAACCTGTCGGTGCGTCGTTTTGTGATACAGGAATGCATCAGCGCTGTCGACCGGCGACGCGGCAAGTGCACATGCAACAGGCTGTGCAACCGCTGCTGTTTCCTGCGCTTCGAGAGTGATCGCTCCGCCGCGGTCCAGCAGCAGACGCACTTTGTAAATGCCTTCCGGAAATTCAGCCGCAAGTCCGGCAAGCTGCGCTGACACTTCGGCTGTATTTGCAGGAAACTGAAAGTAAGCAGCGGAATCCTTCAGGCGCTTCAGGTGATAACTCAATAAGGGATAGCTGCCGTTTTCCAGTTTCAGCGATTCGAGCAGCTGAAATTCCGGGCGGCGTGCGGTCAGCACTTCGGCTTTCGTCTGCAGCTCCTGGAATTCGCCTTCCGAAGTTGAGTCCCAAGTCACACCACCGCCGACACCGTAGCGCGCCTTGCCTTCTTTCTTGTCGATCATGACCGTCCGGATCGGTACGTTGAATACCGCATTATTGTGCGGTGTGATGTAACCGATGGCGCCGCAATAAACTTCGCGCGGTGTCGCTTCCAGCTGCGCAATCGTATGCATCGTACTGATTTTCGGTGCCCCCGTAATCGACCCGCACGGGAATAAAGCCTTGAACCAGTCGGAAATAGTCAGATCCGGCGCAAGTTCCGCTTCTATGGTTGAAGTCATCTGATGAACGGTCGGATACGTTTCCACTTCGAACAGCTTGTCGACTTTCACTGTGCCTTTATTGGCCAGACGGCTCATATCGTTCCGCAGGAGATCAACAATCATCAGGTTTTCCGCCCGTTCTTTGTCAGAAGCGAGCAATGCGGCAATTTGCGTCTTATCTTCTGCGAGCGTATGGCCTCTCGCCGCTGTGCCTTTCATCGGCTTGGTGGTCAGCCGCCCGTCGTCGACACGGAAAAATAGTTCGGGCGAAGCCGACAGGATGCTGTGATCTCCAATGTTCAGGTAGGCGCCGTAGTCGGCCTGCTGATTGCGCGCAAGCTGGCGGTAAAATGAAAAATCAGCCCCGCTGAAATCGGCGTGCAGCCGCTCCGTGTAATTGACCTGATACGTATATCCTTCTTCGATGGCCTGCTTGATCTGCTGGATGCCCGATTGATAAGCTTCCGGCGACCCCGCCATTTGCCAATCGCCCACCGCATATTCTTCAGCTATCGGCACCTCTTCAACAGGAATGTTCGGTTCTTCGTATATCCCGAACCATATTAATGGAAGAACTCCGATTTCACGGGTTTCCATTTCCGGCTGAAAAGCTGGCGCTGCTTCATAAGAAACGAAGCCGGCAGCGTAATAGCCCCGGTCCACAGCCTCCTCAACTTTTTTCATGATCAGCGGAACTTCTCCGATGTCATGGGTTTGCAAAACCTCAATTGGATCTATAAATTCGAGCGGTTCGATTTCGCCTCGCTGATTGCGAAATTCAAAAAGAAGATAGGGTTTTTCCATCCACCGCCGCTCCTTTCTTAGCTGCCTGCCAAGCTTTCGCCTGCTCGAAGGCATTTTTCAGCATTTGAAATCCATCCAGCGTCAAAATGGACTCTGGATGAAATTGAATTCCGCTGATCGGCAATTCCCTGTGGCGCACCGCCATCACCGCTCCGTCGCTTGTGCGGGCTGTAATTTCGAGACATTCCGGCACGGAAGAAACCTCAGCTGTTAACGAGTGATAGCGGGTAACTTGTGTCGGACAAGGAATGTCTACGAACAACCCTCTCCTATCGTGAGACATTTCGAAAACCTTGCCGTGCACGGGCTCGCTGCCTTTAATGACGGTGCCGCCGAAATATTCGACAATCGCCTGATGGCCGAGGCAGACGCCAAGAATCGGTATCTTGCTGCTCAGCTGTTCCAGCACTTCGCGGCTTGCGCCTTGCTTCGCCGGCCGGCCGGGACCAGGTGACAGGACAATTAAATCCGGCGACAGCCTGCCGATTTCTGCTGCGGTAATTTCTGCATTTTGAAACACCAGCACTTCATTGTCCAGCTGTTCAAAATAATGAACGAGATTATATGTGAATGAGTCATGGTTATCGATGATTAAGATCATGGAACACACCTCTTTAGTAAGTATGTCAGGCTGTTCTATTATACGTGTTCTGGGGGATAAATGAAAAGCAGTCGACTACTTACTTTTAATCGCTGAAGGAGGAATGTCGCCTGCGCCTTTATCGGCGATTTTTCATGGTTTATCAGCGGTTTTTTGTCGTTTATCAGCGATTTCCGACGGTTTATCAGCGATTTTTCCCCGTTTATCAGCGATTCTCCAAAAAAAACAGCGATTGTAAAGTTTTTGTTCGGACATCATCAAATCTTAAATCCAGGATTTCCCTTCATTCCCTGCCACAGATCCGTTTGCTCAATCTGACGGGCGAGTTGCAGCAGCAGATGCTCCTGCCCTTTTCCGGCCATTACCTGTACGCCGAGCGGTAAGCCGTTTTCCGTGATGTGCACAGGCAACGACATCGCTGGCTGTCCGGTCAAATTGGCGAGCTGCGTATACGGCGTATAGGTGAGGCTCGGCAAGAACATGTCATAGATGAGTTCCTGCTGTGCCGCCATCGTCTCTGCACGCTGCCAATTGCTAAGCAAATTGCTGCGTGATTCCGGGCTATGCGTCAGCTCGCCGACTTTAGGCGCAGCGAAAGCTGTCGCCGGTGTCACGAAAAAATCATAGTTCTCATGAAGCGCCGCCATTTTTGCGGCGGCTGCGTCCCACGAAGCAAGGCTCGCGGAATAGTCAGCCGCGGATACTTGCAATCCCGCCTGGCTCAGCAGCCATGACTCGATTTCCATATCAGCCGCAGTCAATTCGCGTCCGGCCGCTTTTTTCAGATTGCGTGCCAGCAGCGCCATTTCCCCGCTGTTCATGAGGTAATAATCACGCATCAAACCGCCGCCATCAATTCCATTGCCTTTTTCTTCGACTCTGTGCCCCTGCTGCTCCAGCCATTTCACCGTTTTCATTACCGCCAGGCGAGCTTCTTCGGAAACCGGCGTGCCAACAGGTGATTCGATAGAAAAAGCTATTTTCAGTGGCCGGGGAAAATCCCTATCCATTTCTTCGCTATATTTCCCGGGAAATAATGGCGTGTGGAAAGCGGCGGCCGGCTGCACCGTCTGCAATAAATCCAGCATCGCCGAACTATCACGTATCGTCCGAGTTAAGACGAAATCGATGGAGGCACCTTGCCATTGGCGTCCCGCACCGGGCCCCACCGGCATACGGCCGCGCGTTGGCTTTAAACCGAACAAGCCGGTGAACGACGCCGGAATCCGGATGGAGCCGCCTCCATCACTGGCACCTGCTAACGGCACAATACCGGAAGCGACTGCGGCTGCCGAGCCGCCGCTTGATCCACCTGGCGAATAATCCGGATTCCACGGATTGCGGCTTGCCCCGTATAGTTCCGGTTCACTGATATTCTTCAGCCCGAATTCCGGCGTATTGGTGTGACCGACAAATGTAAAGCCGGCACCCCGCAGCTTAGCAGTCAAATGTGAATCCTGCGAAGCTTTCATATCTTTCAGCAATGTCGAGCCGGCTGTCAGCTTTTCACCTGCCAATGCCTGTGAAATATTTTTCAGCGCCATCGGCACACCGGAAAATCCGCCGTTCGGAATCGTGTTCAACTCTTTTTGTGCCCGTTCCTTCCGGGTTGCTGTAAAAGCGTTCAGCCCGGGATTGACCTGTTCGAACCGCTGAAAACTCAGATCCAGCAACTCTTCACCGCTCACTTCTTTATCCTTCAATAAAGCTGCCATGCCGACCGCATCCAGCGTCATATATTCCTCCACTTTCATCTTCATACCCCTTCCATAAATAGCGTTTACTTCTATATATAAGCAAAGTATACCATTTCGACTTTTACCCAATGTTCACACCTTTTTCATAAAGTCGGCAAATTCTAAAAAGATAGGCATTGACATTCTCAATGGAGCCCCCTACAATTGATATTGAGAATCATTTTCATTTGGAAAGGATTTCTTACATAATAAAAATTAGAAGGAGCGAAATAATATATGAAAAAGCTTTTATTTTTGGTAATTGCATTAACTGCATTAATCCTTGCTGCATGCGGCGGTCAGGACGAAGCAGGCACGGAAACTAGTACTTCAAACGAGACAAACGAGAGCAAAGAAGTTAACCTGTATACAGCGCGCCATTACGACGTGGACGATGAATTATATGCAAAATTCGAAGAAGAATCAGGCATTAAAGTGAATGTCATCAAAGGCGAAGCCGATGAATTGCTTGAGCGCATCAAGCGCGAAGGCGACGCAACGCAAGCCGATCTATTTTTAACAGCTGACGCTGGACGCCTGCACCGCGCGAAAGCGGATGATTTGCTGCAGCCAGTTTCAAGCGACACTTTGGATGAGCAAGTTCCTGCAAACTTCCAGGACAGCGACCAGATGTGGTATGGCTTGACGAAGCGTGCCCGTGTCATTCTATATAATAAAGAAACTGTCCAACCGGATGAGCTTTCTACTTACGAAGCTCTTACTGAAGAAGAATGGAAAGGCCGAGTGCTGATCCGCAGTTCTGAAAATGTTTACAACCAGTCTCTATTGGCTTCATTCATCGAAATTAATGGTGAAGAAGCAACGAAGGAATGGGCAGCCGGTTTGGTAGCCAATTTCGCACGCGATCCTGAAGGCGGAGACCGTGATCAGGCAAAAGCCATTGCAGCAGGCATTGGCGACGTAGCCATTATGAACACGTATTATTTCGGTCAAATGCTGAATTCCGAAGATCCTGAAGAAGTGAAAGTCGCGGAAAGCCTTGGCGTATTCTTCCCGAACCAGGATACTACCGGCACACACATTAATGTCAGTGGCGCTGGTGTCGTGAAAGCTTCTGATAACCAGGAAAATGCCGTGAAATTGCTTGAGTTCCTGTCTGCTCCTGAAGCTCAGGAAACATTCGCTGCAGCCAATTACGAGTACCCGATCAACCCGAATGTTGAACCGAACGAATTATTGACGTCTTGGGGCGAATTCGAAGAACAGGACATTCCGTTGTCCGTTCTTGGTGATCACAATTCGAAAGCCATTCTGATTTCAAATGAAGTCGGCTGGAAATAAGTAAATGCTAAAGCCCTTGTTGCGACCTTAATTGCAGCAGGGGATTTCTTGCGATTGGAAGGAGGAGGCAGAAACGTGCAGCACAGATTCACAAACATAAATACCTGGACAGTCGGTGCGGTGATTATCATCATTCTGCTGTTCCTCCCGAACCTGACGATTGTAACCGGCCTGTTCACTCCTTCCAACGAAAATTGGGAGCATATGAAGGAATTCGTGCTGTGGGGATTTGTGACAAACTCACTGATTCTGACGGTAGCAACGGCATTCTTCACCATTATGATTGGTTTGAGCCTAGCGTGGCTGATTGCCCAATATGACTTTCCGATGCGCCGTTTCCTGAAATGGGCGTTGATCCTTCCGTTATCCATCCCGCCGTTTATCGGTGCCTATACGTATCACGGCATGCTGAGCTATACGGGCGTTGTTCAAACGACGCTGCGCGATGACTTGGGCATAGCAGTCAATCCGGCCTTTTTCGATATCATGAATTTGCCGGGGGCAATTTTCATCTATACGATGTTCCTGTATCCGTATGTATACTCCATCACTCAAGTTTACCTGTCGCAGCAGTCAGCATCTCTGATCGAAAGTACGCGCATTCTCGGCAAAGGGCCTTGGAAGACTTTTTTCCAGGTCGTACTACCAATTTCGCGGATTTCCATCATTGCCGGAGCCAGTTTGGTCGTTCTAGAGGTACTTAATGACTATGGTGTGGTAAAATATTATGGTGTTCAGACATTTACAACCGCTATATTCCAAACCTGGTTCGGACTGGGTGATATCGAAACGTCGATTAAGCTTGCCGCTTCGCTGATGGGCTTTGTCATTCTGATCCTGATGATTGAGAAGCTCCTCCGGGGCAGACGGCAATACAGCTATTCAACAACGAAGGTTCGCCCCCTCCCCCTGATCAAACTGTCAGGTTGGAAGGCGGCAGCGGCGACAGGTTATGGATTTGGCATCCTGTCCCTCGCCTTCTTTATACCGGTCGCGCAATTAATCGACTGGACCATTTTGACATTCGGCACCATTCCGATGGATGAATTTATGAGCTACGTGAAAAATTCTGTTTTCGTCGCCGGACTCAGCGCCACCTTGATCATCGTCTTCGCGTTAATTGTCGGCAATTTTGCCCGCTTGGTGCGCGGCCGGCTTGGCAAACTCCTGCCGCGGCTGACGGTTCTCGGTTATTCGATTCCCGGAGCTGTCATCGCCGTCGCAGTGGTCACCGCCTTTATTGGCCTCGACCGTTTCCTGGCTCCGATCTATGTATGGGCCGGGTTCAGCACGACGCTGCTCCTGAGTGTCAGCATTGTGTTGCTCATCACAGCGTACATCATCCGATTTTTCGCGATTGGCTATAATTCCATCGAAACGGGCTATGATAAAATTGGCACCGATTTCCGTGATGCTTCCCGCATACTCGGTTTCGGCGTCACGAAAACGTTCTTTAAAGTCGATATGCCCATGATGAAAGGCGCCATTATCAGCGGTTTCATCCTGGTATTCATCGATGTGCTGAAAGAAATCCCGTTGACGCTGATTCTGCGTCCGTTCAATTTTGATACACTTTCCACGAAAGCTTTTCAATACGCAAGTGATGAAAAAATCATGGAAGCTTCCCAGGCTTCCCTGCTGATTATCGGTATTAGTGCCCTGGCCATTGTTTTCTTTTATAAGTTCCTTGAAAGGGAGTTGGATTAGCATGTTTGTAGCCATCGAAGACGTTTGTTTTTCGTACTCAAATGCAAAAACTAAAGCACTTGATAATTTCTCACTGAAGATTGAAAAAGGAGAGGTTATCTCCATTCTCGGACGCAGCGGCAGCGGCAAAAGTACGGTGCTGCGCCTGTTGGCCGGCCTCGAAAAGCCTGAAAAGGGCCGTCTCGTCATTCAGGACGAAGTGCTTTTTGACAATAAAACCTTCCTGCAGCCCGAAAAACGCGGCATCGGCATGGTATTCCAAGATTATGCACTTTTCCCTCATTTGACCGTTTCCGAGAATATTCTGTTCGGGCTGTTCCGGATGAAAAAATCCGCCAAAAAGAAACGTCTCCAGGAAGTGCTTGAACTCGTCGAGCTGCAGGATTTTGGTAAACGCTACCCGCATCAACTCAGTGGCGGCCAACAGCAGCGCGTCGCCATTGCGCGTGCCGTTGCACCGAATCCGCACCTGATCCTGCTGGATGAACCGTTCAGCAATTTGGATGCAGAACTGCAAGGCAAAATCCGCGAGGAACTGCGCGACATCCTGAAAAAAGCGAATATCACTTCGATTTTCGTTACGCATGACGAAAAAGATGCTCACATTCTTGCCGACCGTATCGTCCGTTTGAAAGACGGCCGCATCGACTTTGTCGGCCGTCCTTGCGATATGCTCGATACGTACCGCCAGCCGGGCGTTGAGCAAACAACAGATGGCTTCGTTGAAAAAACCCTGATTGGCGTATAAATACAGAAATCCCCGCAGCTCGATTGATGAGCGGCGGGGATTTTTTTAGGTGTGGGCTGTCTGAAGCGGTCGATCTTTAAGGACTATGAGTTGTTCTGGATGTATGATATTTATCAGATAAGGCGCATTTTTATTAAGTTGAGCACAAATTTTGATTTCCGCGCAGAAATGTCTGTTTCCGCGCACAAATAAAAACAGCGGACTGAAACTTCCAGTCCGCTGCTCTCTTATCCCCCAAAATCACTCGTCCCCGTCTACAACGCTGTTGGAACGACCTATATGAAAGATATTTTCACCTTTGATTTTATTTAAATAGCCGATCAAAGCCATGGATTCACTCTCCACGTCAACCAGTTCCTCGTCGAAGATGCCGCTCGGCAATTCCATCTCGAACCGGCGCGTTTCGTCCGGTGCGACATTGTTCAACCTGGTTTCCGCTTTAAATGTATTTCCCCGCACACCATTTTCCATCTTGATCGGATGGCTGAGAGTAAATACCGCGTCAACAAGGTGATGTTCCGACCCGTTCACAACTTCGAGTGTATACCGGCGGGTTGTTTCGTCCAGCGGCTCCTTTTCCACGATCTCAAACTCAATGTCTTGCAGGTCTTCGACAGTATAGCCCATTTCACCGTCACTTGCCGGCGTCATATAATCCGTATCCGGCCCGGTTTCCAGCAAGCCCGAATCGGTTGCATAGATAAAACCGAGAAACAAAAAGAGCGTTGCCGCTGAAGCCAGTACCGCCCAGTATACCGGTTGGAATCGGCGATTGCCCGCCTGCATTTTATGCGTCTTCTGTTGCACCGCCATTTTGTCTTCATGTGTAAAACGGACATTGTCATTGGCGACTTTTTTAAGTTTCGCGGAAATCTCACGGTCAAACCCTTCCATTGCCGACACCCCTTTCCAGTTTTGCCTGCAGCGCTTGCTTGCCTCGCAGCAACCGCGATTTTACGGTATTGATGTTGAGTTCCACGACATCTGCTATTTCCTGCATCGTCAATTCCTGATAATAATAAAGGATGAGAACTTCCTTATACTTGTTCGGCAGCGCGGCAATGGTTGCCGCCACTTCTTTCGCATCTTCTTCCCCGATCAACTCTTCTTCAGCGGAGTTGCCCTTTTTCAAGAGCTTTACAGCTGGTTTGTAAACGAGGTTGCGGATGCTCCAGAGCCTGTGATAGTCTTTGCATTTATTGATGGTCATCCGGATCAACCACGTTTTGTAGCTGGCCTCATGCCGAAATCCCGACAGATTTTTAAAAGCGCTGATAAAAACTTCCTGGATGATGTCTTCACATTCAGCCCGGTCGTTAACATATAAAAAGGCAATTCTTTTCAGTTCCGAGCCAAACTGCTGCATCAGACTTTCCAGCACTGCATGCTCGTCGGCAGTTTCCTGCCATAATTCTTTACTCGTCTCGCCGGTCCCTAATGTTTCCATGCACGATAGCAACTCCCTTCACAGATTAGACGGACACCGAAATCATTTTGACTCATATTTTTTCATTATAAAGGAAAAAGGCCTCGCGGATGCGAGGCCTTTGAATTGCTTCTGAATTGAGCGGGTGACTGTCACCCTCATGAGATGTTCAGTTCCCCCAAGCTGTTGTCTGTTTTCTCAAACGGCCGTAATACGCCCATATTCGGAAGATGAATGTGCTGAAAACCAGAATAGCAATCATAAACACACCGCTGCTGTTCCATATAAACCAATCCTGAATTGTATCTGCTCTGCTAATAATGCTGGTGATGAAATAAATATAGAAAGCGACCAGCGGAAAGAACAATGCCGTATACGTAATCGCGATGCGCTTTGCATGTTTGAGGCGGCTGCTCCGATCGCTGTAAAGCTGCGGCCGCTCCTCGGCTTCCGCATACACCTGGCTCCAGATCGTCCATTTCTCCATATTCGAGTACGAAACGAATTTTTCTTTCCATCCCGCTTCTCGGTGAATCGCATAATAACTTTCGGTCGGACCCCTTTGATAATCCACCCGGTAAGCGATACGCCGCGGTTCACCTGTTATGAAATAAAACACGTTGCCTAATTTATTAACTCGATGCAGATTAAAGCCTTTCAGTTCCATGGACTCCAACCACTGCTCCGTTTTGTCGGGCGAATAAATCCAGGCGAACTTCACTTTTCTCACCAAGCGGCCCGCTTTCTTTAATTCCTTTTCCGTCTGTGTGTCGCGTTGATCGATGACGGCTGTCGTATAGATAGTTTCCGTGACTTCGAGCTCCTTGTTTGTCCGCGTAATTTTGACTATCGAATAAATCCCGAAGATCACGCTGCCCAACACGAAGGCGAAGAAAAGATAAGTCACCACCCACATCGGACTTTCCACAATATTACTGCCGCCCTCCAGTACCCAGGCAGAGAACATCGAAGCAGTAAAATTCAGTAGGATGGCACCGAAATAAAAAAGCATAGGGAGAAATAAATAAGTAAGAAACCGGTTATGCTTAACGATTCCATCCCGGACCGGAGAAGTCTGAATTACGCTTTCCGGTTGGCTGTTCGTACTGAACTTCCAATTGCCAGCGGTTGCAGCTTGGTCCCATCCTTCTTCCTGCAGCGTTTTCGGCAATACAGATGATTTCATTTTGTCGTAAGCAATGCGGTAAATCCGCGCTTGCGGCTCCCGCTCTTCAAAATAAAAACAGCGTGTCCAGCGGTTCAGTCTTTCAAAAACCAACCCTTTTTCCGCCATATCCGCCAGCCATAATTCTGTTTTTTGAACGTCATAACTCCATAACGGTCTGTAGATTTTTTTCACTCGAATCCCTCCTCAAACGCGATTGCATTGCGGTGCACTTCTTTAATCCTTACGATTTCCGCCTTCATCAGTTCTTTGCCGGCATCGGTGATTTCATAGACGGTTTTCCGTTGCTCATCGGCGAACACCGTAATCACGCCATCTTTCTGCATTTTGAGCAGCGTGCCGTAAACCGTTCCAGAACCCAGTTTCAACCGGCCTGCTGTAATTTCTTCCACATGTTTGACGATGCCGTAGCCATGCCGCGGTTCGGTCAGGGACAATAATATATAGAAAGCCGTTTCGGTCATCGGCACATATTTCTTCAACATTTTTTGGATGTCCACGGGCAACCCTCTTTTCATTATGTCGTAACTCGACTATATCACGACGTGACATAAAAGGGGTAATTTTTTTAAAAATTATTTCTCACTAAAAAATGCACCCTTTTGATATTGGGTGGTAGCCGCGGCTGCCCGCGATTTCGATTTATCGTCGATTTTTTGGCGTTTATCGGCGATTTTCAGGGGTTTATCAGCGATTTTTGAAGGTTTATCAGCGATTTCCCCCTTTTTATCGGCGATTGCCTAATTATCCCCCAACAAAAAAAAGCAAAGCAACTCTAACTGCAAGTCACTTTGCGCTTTCTCATTCCATCAGTTTCCACTAGTCGTCCACACACCGCTTCAACAAATTTCCCACACCGTGCCAGATCTTTCTCCTGTGGCATCAATTCGATTTTCAGTGTCGCGGCCAAAGCTGTATGAACGTAAAGCATATCCCGGAACCGGTCAACGCCTCCGCAAAATTCTGCAAAGAAACTGTCGCCCGTGCCGAACACTGCCGTTACGACAGCCTTACACTCTGTCGCCTCAAAATGCCGGTAGACATTCCGCATTTCATCAGGAATTTCCCCGCTTCCCCACGTATACGTGCCGACCATCACCGCATCGAAATCAACAATCTTTTCATGGCAGAATTCCCGCGGTCCGAAAACCCGCACATTCGTCCAACGCTGCTGGGAACATTCCAACAGCATGCCCGCAAGTTCTGCGGTGTTCCCCGTTACCGAGCTGTAGACGATGGCGATAGCCGGTTTACAGCTCGTCGAAACCATTGGATTGGGACACTTTCGAATAGGTGCGTGATTTCTGTTCAAAGAAATCTGATTTGGTGCCGTTCATCATATCATCGCCGAACACCTGAATCCACGGCATCGGGTTGCTGCGTTCTTCGTAGAGATTTTTCATGCCGAGCTGGCGCAGGCGTTTATTGGCCAGGTATTCAACATAATCGCCAAATTCGTCCAGATCAAGACCTTCGATATCCCTTAGAATATACTCAGCCCATTCCTTCTCCAGCTGCACCGCCCCTTCAACAGTCTTGTATATATAATCGATGTTCTCTTCATTGTTCAACTCGGGATTCTCCGTCAGCAGGATCCGCACAAACTGGCCGATGAAATAGGCATGCTGCATCTCGTCGCGCTGGATGTAGCTGATCATCGTGCTCGTTTTCAGCATCTTCTGCTGGCGCGCCAAATGATAGAAGAACGCAAAACCGGCGTAGAAATAAATGCCTTCGAGGTTAATCGAATTGATGCCGAGCTGGAACAAGGTTTGCGGCGTCGGATTCTGGCGGAATTCTTCGTAGGCATCGAGAATCCCTTCATTGCGCTTGCGCACGACCGGATCGCTTTTCGCCTGATCGAAACGCGCATTCTGCTCCGCCACCGACACGAGCGAACTCAGGATATAGGAATACGATTCGTTATGGACCGCTTCCTGCTGGGCGATGACGGCGAAAATCGCCTTGAAACTCGAGTCGGTCACATAATCCATCGCCATCGTCATCGTCGGCGTCTGCAGGCTGTCGAGTGATGCCAGCTGCGTATTGATGCGCAGAAACACGTCCCTCTCCGTATCCGTCAGGTGGTCCCATTGCTTGATATCGTCCTGCATATTGATTTCCTGCGCCTTCCAAAAATTCGACAGCAGCGTCTGGTACAGATCATACATCTGCGGATAGGCGATATCATTCCAGTTCAATAAACCGGAAGATTTCCCGTTCAGGATACCCGTCGATTTGTTCGGATGTTCCGGATTGAGCAATTTGATCTTTGTTAACGGTGTATGGACTGACATCTTAAATCCTCCTTCAGCTCTGGCACGCTTCGCATTCTTCGATTTCAGCCTGCGACGTGCTGCGTACGTAATAAGTCGTTTTCAATCCCTGCTGCCAGGCTTCCAGGTGAAGCTCCAGCAATTCCTTCGCTTTAATGGTATGCGGCACATACAGGTTGAAGCTGATGGCCTGATCGATATGGCGCTGCCTTGCCGCGTTCTGGCGGATGCTCCATTTCTGGTCCAGTACGTGTCTCGCCCGGCGGTAATAATCGTACGTCCGGTGATCGAGGTCCGGTGCCGTCACTTTGAATTTGAAGTTTTTCTTTTCTTCTGCGTATTCAACCGCGTAAAGCGGATCGATGCCATCTGTCGAGCCGCCTATTTTCGCAGTCGACGAGTTCGGGGCCACCGCCATCATCCAGCCGTTGCGGACGCCGTGCTCGGTTATGTCATTGTAAAGCTGCTGCCAGCGGGCGCTGTCGTAGCCTTTGCGTCTGAAATACTCACCGGTCTGCCATTCCGATCCAGTATATTCACTATAGCTGCCTTTTTCTTTCGCAAGCTTCATCGAGGAACGGATGGAATGAAAAGCGATTTCTTCGTACAGCTTATCCGCATAATCAACGGCTTCTTCCGTTTCCCAGTGGATGCCTTCAAGTGCCAGAAGGTGATGCCATCCGAAAGTACCTAATCCTCATTTATATTCAATAAAGGTCGTAAGCCTTTACCCGTTCTCTTATGAACTGCTGCATATCACTATGCAGATTAGACTATATCACGTTCCTTTTCGAAAGGAACCCCTGCTTTTCCACTATCATAGACTTATAGTGTACTCTACTCCCTTAACTCGTAGTGAGCGGTTTCGATAGTCGTTCGGCATTTATACCTCAACTGTATTGTAAAGATAATCAGGGAAATTCTTGTTTTTAAGTCTTGCTCTTACTGTAGTCCGTTTAATGCCTGTTAGAAGCGCACATTCAGATATGCTTTGATACAATATACCATCTACTAATATTTCTTTTTTATGAGGCATATTTAATTTCATAGCTTCCACAGCGTACTGTGGTTTAGGGATTCCTCTATTGCTTGAAATCCAACCATTTAAGATTTTTTCTTCATATAATTTCACTCTTAATTCTTTCCAATTATCTACGTGGGTTTTACCGAAGAAAGGGTTTTTTTCTCCAGTTTTTAATGCAGCGTTTTCAGATAACATTTTTCTCGTTTGTTCAGAATGACTTTTACCGTAGAAGTGATTTCCTCTACCTTTCATTTTTTCTGACCGGATTTTTCTCTCTAGTTCAGAAAAAGAGCGCCCTTTTGTACCTGTTCCACCTAAAGTTAAGTTGTATCCGTTATAGAAGCTATTGAATTTTTTTACATAAAACTCTTCGAGAACATTAAGTTCTTCTTGAGAAAAATTTTCATCTTGTTCTAATATAGAAAAATCAAATACATCTATACCGTATTTATTAAAACTTTTTTGAAGATGGTCATTCTCATGTCTGTTGCTTTTCAATGCACAAAAATGACATTTTTTTCTCTTTTCTAAGTTTACTGTCTGTCCTACATAATATTTTCCAGTATAAGTGTTTAAAATCAGATATATTCCCTTCATAATTATCTTTCCTCCTTTCTTCGAGATTTTAGTTGAGATAATTTAGCACGGGATTGTCTCTTCTGAGAGTTTCCCCGTTTAACAGGGTTTTCTTAAAGGGTTACCCCTTTAAGCCACTGGATAGTCAATGGCTCTGTATTTCTTATTCGTGGCATCCGCCTGCCCGACCGAAATCGTATTTAAATCGATGACGTTGTCCAGCATGCGCATTTGAATCGGCACCAAGCGCTCCAGCACGTCCGCTTTCACCGCACGCGGCAGATTGATCGACGACAGGTTGCAGACCACAAAATCGCCGGGCTTGCGCACCATCACGAGATTGCCATCCGCATCGGTGTATTCGTTGACGATTGTCGTCGCCGACATGTTTTGTGTGATTTCTGAACACAGATTACTGCAGTAAATCGACGTCAACCCGCGTCCGCGCAGATGTTTGTTCGGATTCTGGCGATTGACTTCATCTCGGTAGAACATATACGGCGTACCGGTCTCCAGCTGAGACACCATGATCCGCGCCATGATGTCCATCGCCCGGTAGGTCTTTCGCGGCAATAAAGGATTGGCAACCGCCTCCGCGTATTTTTCTGTGAAATACGCATGGTCCGTTTCATCATAGAAATCTTCCAGACCGAGCGCATTGCCTGCCGCATCCTTCCAGCCCATCACCTGCTTCACCTGATGCGGGCAGAACGTATGCCATTCGCCGACACTGCGACCTCCCTCATCCGTTTCCTTCAATGTTTTCATAAACAGATCCGGAATCGTGACACCCGTGAAAATATCATGTGCTTTCCGTCGTTCGTCGCCATTATTCGTTTTCAGATCCAGGAAGCCGTTCATGATGTCTTTGTGGAACACGTCAAGGTACACCGCAACCGCACCTTGCCGCTGTCCCAACTGATCGACGCTGACCGCTGTATCGTTGACGAGGCGGATCCACGGAATGACGCCCGACGAATTGCCTTTGAATTTTTTGATGTCTGAGCCCAGTGCCCGCACTTTACCGTAATAAATGCCGAGCCCGCCGCCGTCTTTGCTGAGCCGCGCGATGTCCCAGTTGTTCATGTAAATGCCGTCCAGCGAATCGTCCACCGTATCGATAAAGCAGGACGACAGCTGGCCGAAACTCTTACCGGCATTCGACAGTGTCGGCGTCGCCACCGTCATGTACAAATTGCTCATCGCCCAATACGCTTCCCGCACCAGTTGCGCACGCTTGTGCCCCGGTTCGTTCTGCATCAGCGCCATCGCAATGACGAGGAAACGTTCCTGCGGCAATTCATGGAGATTGCCTTCGTAATCCTTCGCAAGATAGCGGTCCCCCAATAAGAATAAGCCGATGTAATTGAATAACAAATCACGCTCCGGTTCGATGGCTGCGCCGAGTTCACGAATTTCCGCTTCTGAATAGGCCGCCAATAACTCATCGGAATAAATGCCGATTCGTGAGAGTTTTTCGACGAGCAGATAAAAGTCGCCATATTTCTCTTGCGCTCTATAGCTGCGGCTTGCGGCTGCCTGCCGGTATAGCTCACTGGCATACAGTTCCGCCGCCAGGAACGTCCAGTTCGGTTCGTCCATCGAAATGCGGTTGAGCGCGTAATGCATCGATTGTTCCGTATCGATTCGCCCATCCAGCTCTCCGATTTTATTGCGCAAAGCCTCAGTATCAAGGCCGTGCAATCGCTCTGCACGCTCCAATGCTTTCCCGACTGCATCCATCTCTGTTGAAAGTTCCATCTTCATGCTATACCAGCTCCTTCGCAAATTCGTTCAGTTTCATCCGGCGTTCTTTTCTCGCCTGTGCGTTTTTGAATAAATGCTCCTCTTTGTCGGTTTCGGGAATTACGCCCGGAACCGGCGTCGGTTTACCATGTTCATCCACCGCCACCATTGTCAGGATTGCTGTCGTGGTCAGCGTCCGCTCACGCGTTGCAATGTCCTGGCATTCCGCTTTCACGTAAACTTCCATCGACGTGCGGCCGGTCGAGATGACCACGCCTTCCAAAATCAGCACATTGCCGATCCGGGCCGATGACAGAAAATTGACCGTATCGATCGAGGCCGTCACCACCACTTTGCCGCTGTGCTTCATCGCCGTGATTGCTGCAATTTCGTCAATGTAAGCGAGCACCGTCCCTCCAAAAATCGTGCCCATGTGATTGGTATCCGGCGGCAGCACCAGCCTCGTTTGAATTGTCCGTGATATGCCTGCTGATATTTGCTGTTCCATAGTATGCTCCATCCCTTCGATTAAAAAACAGACATAGAAAAACCCATCTTCTCCGGAGAGAGGATGGGTTGAATAACGCAGCATAAAAGGAATGGAGCAGACGAAAGCCGTGCCGTATCCTGTTAAGACCATCGTTACACCCCCCAGCTCCCGGAGAAGGCAATTAACATATAACGAAGGCAGGTCTCCTGGCTTGTGCATCATCCTCTGCTATGGCCTTCCCATCTTTCGACAGTGGTTTCCATAGCTCGTCAGCACTTACAGTTGCGGGTACAGCTCCGGATTTTCACCGGCTTCCCTATTAAGCCTTTTCAGGCACCTTTATTATCGGTTTTTACTATATATTGTGTTTTCTTATAAATTACAAACTAAATATTGTATTTCTAAACTATATCTCAGCTGATGATTTTTGGCAAGGTCTCCCTCCTGTTAAATTTTTGCTCCATTTTAGAAAAACTAACGTATACCTTTTAAACTACAGCAACCAAAACAAATATCCAAGCATTTATTGATTATCTGAAAATAGCAATTATCAGATAGATTTCATTTCTATTACTGTAGTCTCATCTGCTTTCTTTAAAAATTAGTTATGCTATGATAAGAAAATGTCGTTCGAATAAGTATATGATTTTTTATTTGCTGCGGTTTTTGGCTACTCAACAGTAATGGAGATGCAATTTTTGTCATGAAACAATTCACTACTAACCACTACGGCTGGGTCATTGTCGCAATTGCGGCTTTGTCACAGTTCTTCTCAGGCCCCGGACAGACTTTTTCCAATGCGATTTTCATCGATTATTATATTCAGGATTTTGGCTGGAGCCGCTCGACGGTGTCCGGCATATACTCGGGCGCCACATTGGCGGCGGGCTTTTTGCTGTTTTTTGTGGGGCGTTTGATCGACCGCAACGGGTCCCGGAAGATGGCCGTCATCGTATCAGCTTTGCTGGCGGTTGCCTGCCTGTTCAATAGTTTTGTCACCAGTTTGCTTATGCTGTTCATCGGCTTTTTCTTTATACGGTTATTGGGTCAGGGGTCCATGGCGCTGATTTCGAATTCGTTGATCCCGCAATGGTTTGTGAAGAAGAGAGGACGTGCACTGAGCATTTCCGCGATTGGCGGATTGGTCAGTTCGGCAGCGTTTCCGCTGTTGAACGTCTGGCTGATCGAGGCGTTCGGTTGGCGCATGTCGTGGATAGTGCTCGGCGCAATAATTATTGTGCTGTTCACGCCACTGGCACTCCTCTTAATCCGGAACTCACCGGAAGATGTCGGCTTACTGCCGGATAATGGTTCAGCTGAAAAAACGGATAAGACCAAAAAACGGCCGGAAGAAGCCAGCTGGTCGGTCGGCGAAGCTTCCAAGACGCGGGCTTTCTGGCTATTGCTCATCTGTGCGGCAATTCCGGGCATTGTGAACACTGGATTAACGTTTCATCTGGTTTCTATTTTTAAAGAAAATTCCTTGTCGCTTGAGGCCGCTGCAGGAATTTTAAGTTTAACGGCGCTGATAGGGCTGCCCGTGACTTTCCTGACGGGTTTGTTGCTTGATAAAGTGAAAGTGCAGTATATGCTTGTGCTGGTTTTTGCAGGTGAGATAGTTTCTCTGTTTCTTTTGCAAAATGCGAATTTCCTGGGAGCTGCCGTTGTTTTCGGGTTGGTTTGGGGAGTAAGCACGGGGATGGAACGTATCGTTATGGCAGTTGTCTGGCCAAATTATTTCGGACGCAAGCACATCGGCAGTATCAGCGGCATTGCGATGGCAATGATTGTGACTGGATCGGCGCTTGGTCCCTTGCCGCTCGGCATCGCGTTCGACTTTTTCGGCGGCTATCAGCAGATTCTTTGGGCATTGATGCTGTTTCCCGCAATCGGCATGGCCGCAGCTTTAATGGCGAATCCGCCAACCAAAGAGACCAAAAAAGAAAAAATTCTTGCTTTGCCAGCACCGCGCCACATTGAAAAAGCGCCGCTTTTCAGCGAATAAAGCGAAGCGCCAGATGATGCAGGAGGATTCTTTCAATAGAATCTCCCTGTTTTTTTCTTCCAATTTATTGGTATACTTATAAATAGAATTATCAAAAAAATGGAGGTGACACAATATGACTTGGTTTTTTGTCATGGTTTTTGGCATGATCGGTTTTGCAGGTTTTATTGATTGGAGAAGAAAAAAGAATAATAATACTGCGAACCGGGCAATAAATTCAAATGCAAAACCGGGAGAGAGCAGCAATTATAATATGGGTGGCGGGAACACTGACCATTATGGAGGCGGGCAATAGCCGCCCCTGCTGGTGCCCACAGCCAAGCGCTTGCTCCATCAATGCCTTTTGACTGTTTGCTTCTCCGTTTCATCCGTCGCAAAATCGTTTTCCTTCAATTTCCGTCTGCAGCTGTGAACAAGGTTTTTGGCCGATTCACGCAATGAAAAATAATGCTGGCGGATATGCGCTTCGTTTTCCATATCAATCGGTATCTTAATGATTTTTGCAAAATCTTCCGTCCAGCGGCTGAAATAGCGCAGCATTTCCTTGGATCGGTATTTCTCGCTTTTCAAGGACTCGTTGAGTTCTTTTTTGTCGTGCAGCAATAAATCTTTTTCCCGGCGCAACAATTGGACTTCCCGTTTCAACACCTGAATTTCCCATAAGGCATTTTTGGCGATTTCCTGGTCACGGCCTTCCAAACCTTCCGCAAGGTCCGTAAAGGCACGTTCCCGGTAGAAATGATTTGTTGAAGCTTCTGTGTTTTTCATGAGGTCCCCTTCCCTTTCTGTTCTGCCCTTAGGTTGCAGGCAGCGTGTAATTAATGCCGCAGCAGCGTTTCCGGTGAAACATCGAAAAATTGTGCCAGCCGTTCGGCATGTTCTTGTGACATTTTCTTCGCTCCGCTTTCATAGCCCCAGATTGCACTGGTTGCAACACCCACTTGCTGGGCGAGTTCTTTTGATGATAATCCCTTGGCTTTTCTCAATCCCTGCAGGTCACCGATCATATTCACCATCATCATGCACCTCTTTTTCGCATAATTTACGTGAATTACCCTTTACTGCCGATCACTTTTCCAGATGAAGCCCAATTATGCCATTCCGGCGATAGATGAATTGCTTGTCTTCCAATGTTTTCAAAACTTTTGTCAAGGCTGCATGTGACATGTTCAGATCTGTAGTAATCTCTTTGATGGTTTTAAACAGCACCCCTTCAGAAGAACAATTGGCAAGAAAATAAATCATGAATACTTCCCCATATTTCCTGTTCTTTTCATCCTGGTCGTTAAAGCAGCTTCGCGACTTTTTCAATAAGTCACTTTCTCCCAACCTCAAATTTTCATAAACTGCAGATTTTCCAGCCACAACGTGCACCTCCTATATAATTACAAAAATTTTATTCTTCTTACATATTTACCCTCTGTTAATCGAATTAACCCTTATTATATCAGATTAATCAGAAAATAATAGCTAGAATAACATTAATGTTTCCATTTCATTTCCTATCCACCCTTTGAATCCTTTGACAAAAGGCTTTACCGCCGAAAAGCCGCCCCGAAAAATAATTTCGGGGCGGCTTTAAATAGCTATTTAATTTATTGGAATAGTATCTTGCGCTAAGGTTTACCGCTTAAAAATTCATATTCAACATTATCCCAAGATAAACACACAGGATAAATCCCACTCCGAAAGTGCTTGAGAGCCAGAATGGTATGGTCCTGAAAAAGCTCATAATCATGAGGGCGATGAAAAATGTGCCGACAATCAGCAGCAGAATCCCATTCATCGACAAAACGAATTGCGGAATGATCGGTAAAAATTGCTCCCCGATCAGCGTTTCGATAAACGGCGCTGCTCCTTCGGTCAGGAATGTGTTGTTGACTGCGTGCGGCGGTGCGAGCTTGCTCATACTGGCGGTAAAAAGAAAGACCAGACCCAGCATGAAGGTCTCCAGCTTCAATCCTTTGTGTGAAGGCTCTTTTGTTTGATTGCCAAAACCGTTCAGGAAGGCTGCCGCCAATAAAGGCAATATGCTCAAATGCTTTAAGAGCAGCATTTGACCATACGGCAGCACCCAGGAAGCGGTGTAATCGGCGGGTCTTGAAAACAGCAGCCAGACGGCGAAACCGCTCAGCAGGATAATTGCCATCATGCCGAATGCAAAAGGCGTGAACCATTTCAGGAAACTGCGCCAATTGGTGAGGGCCGGGGAAAACCAGGTGATGATGATTAACACGCCTGCCCACAGCGACAGCGACAGAAAATGCAATGTGTGGCCGAGCAAGCCCGGCAGCAAATCGAGCGAGGCCGCGTGGCTGCCGAAACCCATATTGATGATGGTCAATAGCAGCCAAAACGCCTGAATGTATTTTGAACTGTTGACCGCTGTTGCGCCGAACCAGAAAAATGCCAGGAATAGACTGAACGCGAAACTCTGGCCAACCTGAAATTCGCTGACGGCCGTCCAAAGCGCGGAGCCGAATCCGGCGTTGTTCATCAACAACCCCATCAATTGGATCGTTGGCGCTGCCGACAATAAAGGAACCGCCGCAATCGCCAGCAGAATCGCCGGCTTTTTTACAGAAATGGCCGGTTTCCGGTGTTCCGGAACAAATTGCAGGACAATGATGCCCGCCAGGAATGAAACGAGCACATAAAGCAGAAAATCCGAAACGATGGTGAACAGGATCATTTTCTTCTGGCCATGACGAAGAACGTGGCTGCCGCAACGATCAATAGAGCAATGATGAGAATAGTAACCCAGGGAGTTCTTGCTTGTGCAGGTTCAACATCCGCTGCAACGTCTTCTTCTGCTTGTTCGTCTGCAGGCGGGGCAACTTCTTCTTCATTTGCGTCTGCTGCAGCCTGTTCTTCTTCGGCTTCATCATTTGCTTCTTCTTCGGTCATTTCTGCTGCCACATTGAAAGTCAGCGTGCCTGTGATTTCATGGCCGTCCTGGCTGATGGCGCTCCAGTCTACGATATAAGCCCCATTTGGAAGCTCTGCATCCAATTGGCCAATCAGCTCCAGTTCGGTGTTGCTGATGTCAGAAAAGGTGAATGCGTTCCCCGTTTCCTCACTGATTGTCATATCGCCTTGCTGTATAGGCGTGTCAAATTGAAAGCTGATTTCAGTAGGTGACGCTTCAAGTGATTCACCTTCGGCTGGTGTGGAAGAGGATAAGCCCGCATGTGCATGGGCGGTAATTGGTATTAACATTAATAAGAATGCCATTACTAATAGTTTTTTCATTTTGTATGCCAACTTTCTCTTTATTCTTAACGGCAAGTTAAATTCCGTTTGACCTTCTTATATTATTGGATATGGAAGCAATGTACAAATTATAGCTGCATCTTTATACTGTAAATAACAGGAAGCCATTCGTAAATCGGGGACTTGAATTTATGCGAAATCGCTTGCTGCAATATTTTTTCAGGAGGCTATTATTTGGTCATTGAGGATTTTATATTGAGTTTCAGTGTTTTTTCAGGTCCTAAATCTTTCTACGACGCCGACGATGCGCATATCCAAGTTTCAACAAATGCAGATGTCGACGATATTTTAGGGACAACCAGCAACTTCCACTTCAATCGCGGAGAAACGAATTTCTTCGCCCAACATGGACCCGCTGCTTTTTCTTTCTGGTCGCGTTCGTTCATCCTAACTGATGAAGAAGCTGACAGGCTGAATCATAACCATGATTTGGCGCTGGAGCTGCTGTTCGAAAAGTTAAAAGCTTTTGTGGACAGCCATCACATTACGTTTGAAAAAATGGAAGACTTGCAGGAGCAGTTTGACTGCCGGTTTGAGATCCTCTTCATCGCCCCGAATTGGTACGGGGGTGGTATGCTGTTCCGGGTAAAACCGGCCGATCTGCTGTTTATGGCCAATCTCAATATCCCTTTCCATTTCTGGGAGCGCGACCGCGTGCAAATTGGACAATTGCAGGAAGCCGTTAGAAGTTTTACGGAAAATTAAAATAGCGAAAAGCTCAGGGTTTTCTGCCTGAGCTTTTTTTGTGGGGCAATTATTCCGCTCGGCTGACGCAGACTGTATATCGAAATGATTACTATTACCCAGTGTGTTAACTTTACTTTTATATTCCTCTAAATTCGCTTTACAAACCACTGCATCAGGGTTTGGATGAGCTTTCTTCAAACCAAACCTCCGCCTTCGACTATACTTTCAAACCTTCTTTTTCTTTCTCTAGTATAAACAATACAGTCTTTTGGAACTTTTTTGAAAATAGATACTAAAGCCCTATATTAGCTTTGGAATTTACCGATTATAATTTTCTGGATATCACAATCTTGTTAGATGGGGGAAAGAAATGAAAAAATTATTGGCTTTATTGATGGCAGTATTATTAATGGTTTCTGCTGTGCCTGTTTCAACGTTTGCAATTGATCAAAATGCTCCTGAGTTCGACGCATTTCTGAAAGAAATCAACTGGTCCAAAAAAGATTATATAAATTATTTGAACAGCAAAGATTGGTTGTTAGAAGAGTTCGAAGACGTTTCAGAGCTCGGCACGCCCTTATCAGAAAAAGGCGTACAGGCCATTATGGCCAAATACGAATTGACCCGCCCAGAGTTAAATGCGTTACATTTTGAGTTTGGGGAAATTGAAGAAGACCAAGATGTGTTGGATTCAATGTACATCATCTTCAACGAAGATCTTGACTACTATACAGAGTTCTTTTTGAGTGCCGGTATTAACGAAGACGACCCGCAATTTTTGAGTTTCCTGAAGGATATCAACTGGTCGAAGGCAGATTACCTGGCTTATCTTGACAGCAAAGGTTGGTCTTTGGCGGATTTTTGGGATATAGAAGAACTTGGAACACCATTGACTGAAGAAGGTGTTCAGGCAGTGATGGCTGATTTCGAATTGACGCGCGAAGAATTGAACGCATTGCTCGCAGACAATTATGACCTTGCAGAAGACGAAGATGTACTGGAAGGAACGTCCCTCATCTTCAATGAAGACCTTTATTTCTACGTAGAATATTATCTGGATGAAGAAAATTATGCAGACATCGATTTTGGCATCGAAGGCCTTTTTGAGGAAATCGGTTTGACGGACGAAGAATTGGATCGCTTGTTCGAACATTTCCTGACGCTGGATCTGGAAGATGAAACTTTCCTGGCACAATTGGAAGTTTTGGCTGAGCGCATGGAAGCAATCGAGGAATTTGAAAGTGCAGATGAATTGGATGCTGCACAAATCGCTGAGATTTTGGACATTTTTTCGGATACGATGCATTTGTTCCAAATTGATGCGAAGTATTACCTGACTGATGGAAATGAAAAACAGCCTTTAACTTTGGCTGCGTTGATGACCTTGGAATCAACGGATGGCTATGATTTATTGATCGAAATCTACACGAAGCAAGGCACTTTCCTTGCCGATGTCATTTTCACTGCTGAAATGTTCAGTTCTGAACTCATCACAGAAACAGGCAAGGATCTTGAAGTGGTTAAAGAAGTCGTCGCTGCTCCTAAAAAAGAAGCCGTGAAAAAAGATGTAAAAGCTGTGAAGACAGTGAAAGGCGCGAAGCTTCCGCAAACGGCTTCTAATTACCTTAGCAATGCATTGATTGGACTGGCATTCGTCTTGATCGGCTTCCTGTTATTCCGCCGCATGAAAACTGCGGGCAATTAATCGATGAGAACAAAAAGAACAAAAGGTGCAGGCCGCAAAAAGTTCATATTGTCGGTCCTTGCTTTGTCGATGGTAGCCTTTGGTCTTTGGTTCAGCGGCACGAACACTGCATCGTATCTGAAAGGCTATATGTTATTTAAGACCGGCCAGGCAGCTGACGTGGAAGTCGGCGAGAAAACGCCTCTTTCCACTGAGACTGTCAGCCTGCCGAAAGAAACTGCAGACAATGCAGCAGATGCAGTGCTCTATCCGGTGCGTCCCGCAAAAGGAGACAACATCGGAAAACTTGTGATTCCGAAAATCGACGCAACGCTGCCGATCTTCCATGGCACGGATGAAGACGAGCTGGAAAGAGGCGTCGGCCATTTTGCAGGCAGCGTCCTGCCCGGCGAAAACGACAACTCGGTTCTTTCCGGCCACCGCGATACGGTATTCCGCGAATTGGGGGAAGTCGGAAAAGGCGATTTGCTGATTGTCGAAACTTCTGCTGGAACATTTACGTATAAAGTGAGAAAGACCCGAATTGTGGATGCAGATGACCGGACTGTGATTGTGCCGAAACCGAAAGCTGTGCTGACAGTGTCGACCTGCTATCCTTTCGACTTTATCGGTTATGCACCGGAACGCTTTATCCTGATTGCAGATCTTGTTTCGGAAGAATAAAAGAAGCGCCTTGCTGCTATTGATGCAGCTGGGCGCTTTTGTGTCTTCATTATTACCAGCTTGCTTTTTTGACTCCCGGGATCTGTCCTTAAGGCCTTTCTTGTTCATTTTTCAATTTTACTTTATAGCTCCTTTAAGTCAGAGCACCGGGCACAATGGAGCCATAAGAAAAAGCCGCCCTTAAGCAGCTTTTTCATCTCCTATTTCGTCATTTAATATAGTGTTAAAAACAGGTCGCGCGCTGAATTATTTAATTTGTCCCTTTTTGCTTTTTCATTTTCAGTGGCGTGAAATAAAAATCGCAGCCTTCCCATTTCAATTCGGACTTTATAACTTCAAAGGTGCTGCGGAAAAATTCCTGAATTTTTCCACTTGAAAGTTCGTTGCCGGCAACCGCATCCAAAGACAGGAAATATTCGCTTTTCGATTCATCATAATATCCTTCAGGAGGCTGCACCGACGGATCATTTAAATCTTTATAAAGAAACGGATAGGGCAAGACAAAAAAGGAGGGAATATCCGTTTGCTCATCACCGAGCCAAAAGCCATATTCGAGCATGTGCTCATCAAAGGCCGCTCTTTCGATGACCTTGTCTTCAGGATAAGGCTCCATTATGCCGGGCAGGATTAACATTGATACGTCAAAAGTGCCCCAGAACAACGCCGGTTTCATTTTTCGGCAGCGCATCGGCGCGACAAACTTCGATTGTTCAAGCAGCGCAAGCTGGAAAAGTTTCAATCCCCGCATGGCATTCTGCCGATTAAAATCCATCGGTGTATCGTCCTCGTTTAACGGTATCCCATAAGCCATTTCCTGCGGTTTTGGATTGATTTTCAAATTGATGCCGCGGGAATGGAGCGCTGAAAAGATTTCCTCAAAATACATTTTGATCGATTTGGACGTTTTCAGCTCAATAAATTCAACATCTCCATCCACGTTGACAATGATGCGGCTGTTCCGAATATCCATGTCCACTTGAAATACCTGGCTCGTTGCAAACAAAATCCCGGTACTGAAACCATCCGGTGTAACAGTCAAAGCAACATGTGCCCATTGCGGTTCCTGCTGCGCTGTCTCCAATTTTATCTTCCCAAGAATCTGTGACAGCAAATGCAGGGTGAATTTGGTTTCCGCCCATTCAGAATGTCTGATCACATCGATTACCACTACATCCTCCTCCTGTCGGTAAACGGTAAAAGACCGGCTCCTGTGGATAAGAGCCGGTCTTCTGCCATTTTTACTTATCCACAGTTGAATATTCGACAAGAGGAGGGATTTCCCTTTATCCACAGAAAATAATTTGTGGATTACTCCTCTTCATTGCGTTTTAAATTTCCTTCATCATTGGACTCTTCAGTCGTTTCATCTTCCAACGTTTGTTCTTCCGGCTGTGGCTCTGGTGAAGTGTGGATCATTTCACTCCGTGTTTTGCCGACATAGGATTTCAATAATTCGCCGATATCGATTCCCGTCATTTCCTTCAGCGGCTCCTGCATATCAACCATTGTTTTGGTGACGCTGCGGCCGAAAGAAGGTACTCCCTGCCCGTTGCCGGAATCAATGATTTTCACCGAATCGATATTGCTCAATGGCTGAGCGACTTTTTCTGCGAATACCGGCAGCATGTCGATTAATTTCTCAGTAATGATGACATCGCCGTGCTCCTCCATCGCTTCTGCAAGCAGTTTGCGCGATTCGGCTTCTGCTTTCCCTCGTTCGCGGATGACTTCCGCTTCTGCGGCACCTTCGTCACGACGAATTTTCGCTTTCGCTTCCCCGCTGATGACCGCTTTGCGGGCTTCACCTTCTGCGGAACGTGTTGTTTCGTAATAAGTGGCATCCGCTTTTGTTTTACGGACTTTGCTTTCCTCTTCTTCCAATATAACGGCGCGTTCCCGCTCCATGAATTTCAAGTTCAACTCTTCGTCCTGGGTTTCTTTTGCAAGCTTCACTTTTTCAAGTTCATAAGATTGCTCGGATTTCGCCCGCGCCCGTTCTGTTTCTTCTTTGAACGAGGCATCTTTGATATCTTTATCTTTCCGCGATTCAGCAATTGAAATTTGGCGCTTGTACTCTTCCTCTTTCGCTTCCTGATCGGTGCGTGCCCGTTGGATCCGGGTTTCGCGGTCTGTTTCCGCTTCTGCGATTTCAGCCCGCTTGCGGACTTCAGCGATTCTCGGCCGGCCAAGGTTTTCCAGGTAACCGTTTGTCTCATCTGCATCCCGCAGATCCGTCAGTCCCAGGGACGTGATTTTGAAGCCCATTAAATCCAATTGTTTTTGGGCAACTTCCTGGACGTCCAGATTGAATTTCTCCCGGTCGCCGTTAATGTCTTCGACCGTCATCTTGGACAGAATCGCCCGCAGATTACTGCCGAGCACTTCGATGATTTCCGTTTCGATTTCGTTCTGCTCTTTGCCCAGGAATTGCTCGGCGTAATTCGCGATGCCGTTCAACGTATCGGCCACTTTTACCATGGCTACGGCATCCGCCACAATCGGCACCCCGGCAATCGTGTAAACACGCGGTGTCGAAAGTTTTAATTGGAATGAAGTCAAATTGACTGGTGTGGAAGTCTGGAAACGGCGCAGACGATAACCGCCGCCCCGGATGATCTTCATAGACCTTCCTTCTTCGTCATTAAAGATATTCGTGTCTTTTTCAGGATCCCCGAGTTTTGGTCCCGTGATGATCAATGCCTCGTTTGATTTGGCCGTCCGGTAACGGAATCTTACCCAGAAAAAGTACCCGATACCAGCCAGTACTGCAACGATCAGCACCGCAATTCCCAGTGTGGCGTATCCGATTGATTCTAACATTCGTGCATCTCCCCTTTGAGTTGGATTCTTATTTAAAAATCAAATAAGTAATTGCAGCGAGTTTTGAATTTTACTGCCTATTATTTTATACGGATAGAATTGGAAAACGTTTCAGTAAATTTTGAATTTAGAGCTAATTCCTCTTTTTTCTTGAACCAAGGAAATAAAAAAGGAAGAGAAACCGCTTTTTCAACGGCGTTTCTCTTCCTTCAGCTTTGGTCATCTTCCCGGCACTATACCGGGTTCTCGATTGAACCCATGAACAGGATCACGCCGGTTTCCTCATCCGTAATCGCGAAGAAGAACGGTCGGTCTACCGTCAGTTCAAATGGCGGTTCCGCTGGTCCCGATGTGTCGGTACTTATAGAGGTGACTGCCGCCGCTTCTGTTCCTTCTTCACTCACGTTGATAAAACTTTTCTGTTTCACTTCACTTATAAACAAACCGCTGCCCGCTTCGAACATTTTTGATAAGTCAGCACTGCTGAAGGCGCTTTCCATACCGAGTTCTTGCAAAGTCTCATTCAAATTCACTTCATATTCCAGTTCGAATTTAGGCAGCATCACGGTGCCTTGCTTGGATTCGAATCCGTTCATCCACTCTGCCCACTGCTCTTCGTCCATCGATGCTTTGAATTCATCCAGTGAAGAGGTTTCAGCTGGCAGAAATATATGCATATTCATCTCCCCTTCGCCATACGGAAGTGACACCGCCTGAAAATTTTCGGTCTCCAGATAAAGCAGCTGCTCGTTCAAACTCATGAGTGGAACTTGAGCTGTTGAACCATCCTTCAGATGGAATGGCCGTTGTTCTGTCGCCTCCTCAGCAAACGGATACTGCCAGTTCCCGTTAAAGTAAATCGCATTCAGCAGCATGGCCACCAAATTGCCGGGCAGCGGACTTTCAGCCATTTTGTCGATTCTTTCATTTGTTGCGTCACTGACCCAATCATTGATTGCATCTGCTGAAGCGGGATCTGTTACATCAATGGTTTCTATCCTGGCGTTATAATAATCCTGACTGCTTTCTGTAAAACTCTCACGAAACGTATAACCTTCTTTTACCCAGATGGAATTGGCTATATTCAATTCAATATCCTCTGTATCACTCGCCAATTTCGTCACGAGGGATGCATTGGCTTTGTTCATTTCTTCAGCACTGAGCCCTTCCGCTTCAAGCACTTTCGCAATTTCATCTTTCGTTGCCCCGTCCGCTCCGTTATAGACCATCGCCAATGCCATATACAAACTTGTGGGCGATACAAAGATGTTGCCGTCTTCTCTGGCCGATAAATCGTTCAGCAGTTTCATGCCGAGTATGTTATTTGCCTCCGCAATCAGTTCGTAATCCGTCTCTCCATATTCCACACCATCCGCAATCTTCATATTGGTTTGGTCTTGCAGCATACCGCAGCCTGACACACCGGTTATTAATCCTGCGGCAATCAATAGCTGAATCAATTTTTTCATGGGTGCCCCCCCTTTTAACGCATTAGACTGGAAATAGGTGGGAAAGTTACATAGCGCGGAAGATTTTTTAAATACGGTTTGTCATGGATTTTAAGAAATAAGAATAAATTTCCTGATAAAATTAACTTATTATGAAATTCGGGAGAGATGCAGTATGGACAGGCCACACAAATTTACTTCTATTGAAACAGAACGTTTGATTTTGCGCGAGGTAACTGACGAGGACGCGGACAGCCTATTGGCGTATTTGTCCGATGAGGAAGTAACCAAACATATGGGTCTTGCCCCTTTTACCTCCAAAGAAGACGCGCTTGACGAAATTGCCTGGTATGAGTCAATTTTTGAAAAAGGGACCGGCATGCGCTGGGGAATTACTATAAAAGGTGAAGATCGCATAATCGGCAGCTGCGGTTTCCTGAACCTGTCAAACAAACATCACCGTTCAGAAATCGGCTTTGAATTAAGCAGAGAACATTGGGGAAAAGGCATTGCTGGGGAATCCCTGCAAGCCGTTATCGCCTATGGGTTTTCTCAACTCGAATTGAACCGGATCGAAGCGCTGATCGAACCAGCAAACAGCCCTTCGCAAAAGCTGGTCGAGGCTAATGGTTTCGTGCAAGAAGGGTTGCTTCGCAGTTACGAATACACGCGCGGCAAATTCGATGACCTTTATATGTATTCTTTACTGAAACGGGAGTTTGACGGGAAATTGTGAGGGCTAGCTGCGAAGTGCGGGCAGAAAGCCCCTCCTTTTCTCCGTCTATTCAAATCCTTAAAATTCGCACCAACAGCCCGTTCATGTCCGCGGCGCTTTGCTTGAAATCCTGACGATGCCATTCAATCGCGAGTCCCAGAATGGCATTGGCCTGATAGGCGCTGAGCATCGGGATGTCGATGTCCGTCTGATAATGATGGCTGACATCGTCTATGATCAATTTCTGCACTTGATCAAAAAGCAGATAATAATAGGACAGCGGCACCGTTTTCGAAAACACGATGCGATAGAATTTCTCGTGTTTTTCAATATGGTGAAAAATGCGGATGGTAGCCGGATTCAAATCTTTTGAGAGCAGGTTCTGCACATGCCGATACGGCTCCTGATAGGAATCCGCCAGATCTTTCATGATTGTTTTGAAATAATCCTCAAACAAATTTTCGACCTGTCCGAAATGCGCGTAGAACGTGCCCCGATTGACCTTGGCAATCCGGCATAATTCCGTGACGGAAATCGAATTCAAAGTCTTTTGCTTCAATAAATGCATCAGCGCTCCCCGCAATGCTTCTTTCGTCTTGAACACGCGTAAATCTGTCTTCATTTCTTCACTCCTTAGCGGACAAAATTCACTTTATTGTATGATAATGAACAGTTTCACTCTTTTTGTTTATTGAATTTTCTTACTTTTAAAGATTATAATTTTATTGTACACTTGTTCATTAAATATGAGGAGGTTTTATTGATGAGATTAGAAGGTAAAGTTGCGGTAGTTACAGGGGCGGCATCCGGAATGGGCAAGGCGATTGCGGAATTGTATGCGGCTGAAGGTGCGAAAGTAGTCGTTGGGGATATGAATTTCGACGGCGCTGAAGCCGTGGTACAGGGAATTTCAGCGAATGGCGGAACAGCCAAAGCGGTGAAAGTGAACGTCACGAGCCAGGAAGACATCGACAACATGATAGATCTAGCGGTAAACGAATTTGGCACATTGGACATTCTGGTCAACAATGCCGGCATCATGGACGGATTTGAACCTGCGGGCGAGATCACGGATGAAAAATGGGACCTGATTTTTGATGTAAATACAAAAGGCGTCATGCGCGCTACGCGTAAAGCGATTCCGATTTTCCTTGAAAAAGGCAAAGGTGTGATCGTCAACACCGCTTCAACAGGCGGCTTGAACGGCGCTCACGCGGGTGCCGCATACGGTGCTTCAAAACACGCGGTTGTCGGGTTTACGAAAAATACCGGTTACATGTATGCCAATTCAGGCATTCGCTGCAACGCAATCGCTCCGGGCGGCGTGGAAACCAACATCGGTTCCACGATGACGAACATCAGCGAATTCGGCGCCGGCCGGCTGCAGGCTGTGCACGGCTTGATGCCACGATCCGGAAAGTCTGAAGAAATCGCCCAAGTGGCATTGTTCCTGGCATCCGACGAATCAAGCTTCGTCAACGGCACGGTTGTCACTGCGGATGCAGGTTGGACTTCTGCGTTTTAAGTAGAACAGCAACAGCGGTTGTTTTTCGCGGCGCGAAAAACAACCATGGTTTAAAAGGAAGCCTTAGCGGAAGCTAAGGCTTTTTCATATTAACGGGGTTGGGTTTGGTTTGCGTTGTTTGAGCGTGGCGGTAGAATTGGGATGATTGCGGACATTGGGTCTACGCAAAAAATTTCCACTTTGCGCAAAGAAATCTGATTTTCCGCAAACAAGTTCGATTTATCGCAAAGAAATCTCTTTTAACGCAAACAAATCTGAATCTGCGCAAACAAATTTATGAAACTCACTCCATCCCCACTTTCAACAAGAAATTCTTATAATTTCTTCCTCAAAACTTCACCACAACTCCATAAATTCTTGCATTTCATACTTCCAAGATCAAAAAATCAGCAACTATCCCCTCTTCTGAATCGTCTTATAAGATTCATAGACAAGGAGCGTTAACTAAGATGAAAAAGAAACTCCACCTGACAATTTTACTTTCTATTGCTATCTACCTCGCAGGAAGACTTGCGATGCTGTTTTTCATGGCCGATAAAAACTACCTTTTTATTTACAAAAATTATGATCCTGATTTGCTGCTTCCCTATGTTGATGTCGGACTTACTTTGCTGTTCTTTTACAGCTTATATAATTTTTTCAAAAACAGCCGGGCCATGAGGTACATTTCAATTGCGCTGATGACCTTTTTTATTCCATTCACAATTCTCACGTCATTTTTGTACATAATGATGAACACCAATGACGAGCACAGCAGACATTACTTCAACACTGCGGCTGCCAATGAAGAACTTCTGGTGGTAATCGGACAAATGAAAGGTCTGCATCCTGATAGCGGGGATCCGCGGGATATCTATCTGTACGAAAAAATTGCTCCTTTTGTTTACAATAAACTCGCCAAAAGCCAGATTGGATTAAAAGGTGAAGAGTTGAGAAACCTTTCTGATATGCGAGTGGATACAGAGGAACTTTCGGTAGAAATCAATGAAAGAAGGATTTTTCTTGAGAAGGATGAATGAGACATGCAACATATACACCCTTCAAGGCGGCGACCGAAGAGATTCGCCGATAAATTCCAAGAAGAGTTCGTATGCAAAGGAACTAAGGAGACCTTTACGCTGGCAGTCAACCGCTATTTTGCGTTGCAATCGAAGACACAGAAACAATCGTCATCCTTTTTCTGGGAACTGTATCAAATCCTGCGGTAGAATAGATAAAAAGGGTTTTTTATGAACAGAAAGGAGCTAAAGTGATGACAAAACACGAAATGATTAAACTTGAACCGCAGGCGGTTTGGCAAGACGAACTGGCCGGCTATACACTTCGAAACGCATCACTCGGTCCCAATAACGAGATCTGCCTGTTGCTGGCAACATCGGATCCAGAACTGATTGATGGAAGTTTTCCGCAAAGCAAAACCGCAGAACGCATCGATTACAAAGTTATTCTGCTCTCTGACGGCATAAAAACAGTAATTCCCATCCCTCAACAACCCTGGAATTATCACTCCATCCAGCTCCTGGGCGCAGATCAGCTTCTTCTAGTTTGTGCGAGAGCCATTAAATATGAAAATGGAGAAGTAGACGAAAACGCGAGAATCTTCGATACGGAAGGGAATTTCATCCGTTCATTTTGCTTAGGGGATGGAATTGAACATGTTTCAGCAACGGCAGACAAAAAGATTTGGACTGGGTATTTTGATGAAGGGGTATTCGGCAATTATGGCTGGGATGACCCCATCGGTAAACACGGATTGATCAACTGGAATGAATTTGGGGAAATCATCTACACCTACGAACAGCCAGACAAGCATTTTATTATGGATTGTCTGGCATTGAATGCACCGTCAGACGACGAAGTCTGGTTTAAATGCGGGCTTTGGGATTCTCAGATAGGTAGTAGAAAAAATGGCAAAACGACTTATTACATGAACGAAGAAGTTCCTCTTTACCTTTCGGCTTTTGCCATGGCTGGCGATTACCTGTTGTCCGACGATACAGGCCGAAACAATGGCGTTTTTCACTTAGCTGAGCGCATAGATGCAGCGTACCATAAAGTGGGGGAACTCCGTTTTATGAATCCTGAAGGAAACGAAATATTCCCAATTCGGGTCAGCGGACGGGGATCTAAGCTCCTGCTGCAGAGTGAAAATGAAAGTTACTTATTTGATTTGGCAGAGTATAAAAATAAGCATTTGCCGACTCAGGATAGTTGAAATGGCTCTGAAAATAATCAAAAAAGAAGGAGCCAAATCTGGGCTCCTTCTCATCCGATTTAATTATCTCAAACAGCCTTTTCCCTCTCCCTCGTAAAATACAATACCACCACGAGCAGCAAAGCGCTTATCGGGAAAATTGCCATCACCCTTCTCACTTCCATTGCTTCAGCTGACAAGACTAAAACAAGATGCACCAGGATGAATATTACGAAAAATAATATTGCACTGAGGATGACGGCTCCTTGCGCTACCTTACCATTCCTCCCTATCAGTGCGACCACAGCAAATGGAGCCCCACACAATACTGCCAGCACCCCGTAATTTACATTCGTCAATCCGCCCTCAAATAGATATGCTCCGAAAAGCAATCCGAACACTGCCGTCGTTCCATAAATAATTATAAATGTACCGACCATACTACCTACTGCCATTGCGGCTTTCGATTTCATCATATTTCCCACCCTTTCTCTCTGTTTTATAGAAGCTTCCTGCGAATCAAGCAATGAAAGACACAACTTGTAGCCGCTGAAATCAAGATACTTTTCAGCAGGGCTTTCCGTTTTGCACGCTTGACCAATAAACTGAACTGTTCACTTTTCCACTGTGTCCCTGTTTCTCTCACCATTTGTTAGCCCCTTTCCTCTTTTAAACGCTTTAAAATGGAAAAGGTGAACAGCTTGTATGTACCGGATTTGCCGACTTTTTGCTGAACGCACGCAAAATGGATTTAATCGCACGCATTCTGAATTAATCGCACGCAAGTCGGGTCTAATCGCACGCATTTCATTTTAATCGCACGCAAATCATCTCTCCCTCAATTCCACCCCTCGCAAAGCGCCGAAAAACCCAAAAAAAGAAGCTTTTCGCTGAGCGAAAAGCTTCCATTGAACCCAAAACATTAATATTTATCAGTGGTCGCACCCAAAACAGCTGCCCGGATCATCGGAATGTCCCCAAACGCCATCAATTCTTCAGGCGTTCCTGTAACGACGACTCCCGAAACTTTAATTTCATCCAATGTAGGCTCAGTCGAACCTTCACCAGCAATCACCTCATAAATTCGATCTGCTTCCTGTTGAAAGTTGCCTTCTTCTTCCCGCAGCCACTCGAGTTGCCGCTTAAAAATGTCCGCCGACTCCAGAGCATCGCGGTACTGCAAGAAACCGTAAGCATTATAGCCGTAAACCGGCTGCTGCTCTTCTTCTTGATCAGCGGTCCTGTTGACATCCACCCAATACCAGTTTATCTGATTCTTAAAAATCTCCTGCACTTCATCTATTCCGTATGCAGCATCAAACGAAAAGGCCATTTCGACAACTTTACTGTCGTCGATTTCCTCCAGTAACTCCCGCTCGTCCGGATAGAAATTATAGTCGAGTACTGGAGAATAAAATTCAATCAGCCGTTCTCCCCCAAAATACATAACCGTTCGTTCATCATCAATATTCCCTCTCCCAGAATACGAAGAAGTATCAACCGCGCGAGAAGATCCGAAAATAGAAAATGCTTTTTCTCGGGTTTCCCACGGAATCGGCACTTCTGCCACATACTTCGTGGAGGAAGTCACGACATTCGCTGAAAACGGCGTGTAGTTGTACTGCGAGCCGCTCATTTCCACGTTTGCCCCGCGAATGGATCCCGTGGCGTAGTCGTAATTGTTTTCTTCCTCCATATTTTTATACATCAGGTACGTCCCCAGCCACAGCAGACCGATAAACAACAGTGAACTCACAATCACCGAGACCAAAATATTACGGATCAGTGATTTTCGACGCGCTCTTTTCACGAGCTTCGAAAAATCGCCGTCTCCCGGAAACAAATCGTTTTTTTCATTCATACCCTTGCCTCCTATACTCATTTATAAATTCCTTGCGCGCGCGGTATAACGTCGTTTTTACCGAGTCTTCTTTCATGTCATACAGCTCAGCGATTTCCCTGATGGCGAGATCGAGACTGTATTTCAACAGCAGTAATTGCTGATGCTTTGGCTTTAATTTCTTTAACACACCATCAACGTCCTGCTTCTTTTCATTCTGCAGGACCGCATCTTCCGGCGTTAATTCTTCGAATAATTGCTGGAAATTAAATTTCAGGTCAATTGTCCGTCTCCGCGAACTCTTCCGGTACAAGTCATAATAGCCGTTGACAGCGACGCGGAACAACCAGCTTTCCACATTCTTGTGGCCGATCGAATCTATGTAAAGGATGAACTTATAGGCGGTATCCTGAACGATATCTTCTGCATCTTCTTTTGAAGCCCCCATTTTCATCAAATAGGATTTCACGATATTTAAATGATCATATAATTTTCGGTCCATCACTCGATCGCTCATTCACCGACCTCCCCCCTTATAAACGTTCTTCTCCAGGAAAAGTGAACAATATTATGTAAAATTTTTTATTTGAAATAAAATAAAAATCTTCCAAACAAAAAAGCTGCACAGGAAGCATTCTCTCTACTTCCTGTGCAGCTTTTTAAACCTGTTTCGGATTCTTTGTTATGTTCACCTGATGCGGGAATGGGATCTCGATGCCATTCGCGTCAAGTGCTTCTTTGATGGCTTTGCGCAATTGGCGTTCGACCGCCCATTGCTCACCATTTTTCGCTTTGGCGATGACCCGCAGCGTGACGTCGGACGCGCCAAACGCCTGAACACCGATGACATCCGGTCCTTCCACGATCGTTTCGTTTTCAAGCGTCACATTTTCACATGCCGTCTGGATGACCGCCACCGCCTTGTCGATGTCTGCGTCATATGAAATGCCGATATCCACAAGTGCGCGCATATTGCCGCGCGAATGGTTGCTGACGGTGGTGATGTCGCGGTTCGGAATGTAATTCAACGTGCCATCGAAACTGCGGAGCTGCGTTGTCCGCAACCCGACCGCTTCGACAATGCCGTCGATGCTTCCGACCGTGACATAATCATTGACGTCAATCTGTTTTTCCAGCAATAGGAAGAACCCGGTCACGACGTCACTGACGAGACCCTGAGCCCCGAAACCGATCGCTAACCCGACAATTCCCGCTCCGGCAATCAAACTTGCAACGGACAAGCCGAATATATTGAATACAGTCGCGACCAGAATAAAAACCAGCACATAAGAAAAGACATTTTCCGATAAGCTCTGCAGCGTCAAAGCCCGGCCTCTCGTGACCTCGCCTTTGTTTATGAGCTTATCGAAAAAGCGTCCGATCACTCTGTTACCAATCGCTTTTACAATAAGAAATGCTAAAAGAATGCCAATTATTTGAGCTGCAATGATGCCTACTTCAATCAGCAGCCCTTCCCAATTAAAACTTTCAAAATCCACCAAAAAATCAACCCTTCCTATTCATCCCGGCAATATCGCACCTACTGCATGTTGCCCCTACTTCTATTCTTTTTCCTGTTCCTTTATAACATAAATAGCAGCCAGATTTCATTTGAAGTAACGAAAACCTGCACAAAACGAAGCAAATATTGGTGTTCAGGAATCAGAAATATGCTATTGTTTATAAGTTAAAAGACTCGGTATTGCAGTTAATTAACCTCGATTTTTAACAAATTATACTTCTATTTATATATTTATCCATTTATAGATTAGAAAGCGTTGTGAACACTATAGAAACTTTAATAAGCAGTTATAATATGCCATTGGTTGTTCTATCAATTCTGGTGGCAATTTTCTCCTCTTCTGCTGCCATCGATATCAGCAGCCGCCTCAAGTCAACACACGAAACAGCACGGCTGCGATGGATTTTGGCAGGCGCCTTGATCCTCGGGCTTGGTATTTGGTCGATGCATTTTATCGGTATGCTTGCTTTCCATCTTTCAATAGAAGTAAGTTACCGCCTTAGCATGGTCCTCATTTCGATAATTCCTGCTATTGTGGCCTCCGGCATCGCTTTTTACACTGTCAGTAAATCGAATACCAAGCATAAAAATTTGGCTTACGGCGCTTTTTTCATTGGCACCGGCATTATTTCCATGCATTACCTGGGCATGGAAGCGATGGAGATGAACGCAGCGATCAGCTATGACCTCCTTTTATGGACGGTTTCAGCGGCGATTGCTTATATCGCTTCCTATCTTGGTCTCCTGCTGTTATTTTATTTGCCTGAAACGTCAGGCTTTCATTGGCGTAAATTGTTCGGCGCAATTTTGATGGGGCTGGCCGTATCGGGAATGCATTATACGGGGATGATGGCGGCTTTTATCACCCCTGCCGGACGGGTCATGGAGCATACCTCAAATTCGCCGATTGATACGAGCTCTTTGGCTTACAGCATTGGTGCCGGAATGCTTATTTTGCTCGCCATGGCTTCAAGCAGCGTGAGGATAGACAGGAAAATTGCAATCCAAACAAAAGAATCCGAACTGAAATTTCAGTCAGTCATCGAATCGGCGAATGATGCCATCATTGTGGCCGATCTGGAAGGACTTATCATTCAATGGAATCATGCGGCCCAATCGATTTTCGGGTATACCAAAGAGGAAATACTTGGTACGAATATCGACCGTATTCTTCCGGAAGATTTTGCAGCCCTCCATGGCTACAATAATAAAGAAGATACCCACGGTAAAACCTTGAATGCGATGGACAGAACCATTGAACTGACGGGCAACAAGAAAGACGGGACCCGATTTCCGCTGGAAATTTCCTTGGGCACGTGGCAGACGGAAAAAGGTGTTTTTCTGAGCATCATCATCCGAGACATTACCGAGCGGAAACTTTCCGAAGAAAAGATTAGAGATTTAGTCTACCTCGAACCGTTGACAGGGTTGCCGAACCGCCGTCTTTTCAATGAGCGTTTAAGTGCATTATTGGAGCAGGCAAAATCAACTGACACCAAATTCACCCTGTTTTATATGGATTTAGACAATTTTAAAATGATCAATGACACGTTTGGCCACTCCACAGGCGATCTATTTCTGCTGGAAGTGACGGAGCGCCTAAAGCGGCAGCTTACTGAAAAAGATACGCTGTCTCGACAAGGCGGCGATGAATTCATCCTGCTATTGCCGGACACGGACTGCGATGAAGCAGTCGTCTACGCGCACAATATGGTGGAAAGCTTGAACGAAGCTTTCCTCTTTAAAGGTGAAGAAGTTTTCACCTCGCTGTCAATCGGAATCAGCCGCTATCCACTAGACGGCGAAGATGCCGAAACTTTGATCAAACATGCAGATATGGCTATGTACCGGATGAAAGAAGACGGCAAGAATGGCTATCGATGCTTTACGAATCAAATGAATGAGGAAGTTTCAAGAAGGTCCAGACTTGCCAACGGATTGCAAAAAGCAATTGAGCAAGGAGAGTTTTCAATTTATTTTCAACCGCAAATTTTGATCGAAACTGAGGAAATACAAGGTGTGGAAGCATTACTGCGCTGGAACCACCCCGAGTTCGGTAATGTCTCTCCCGCAGAATTTATACCGATTGCAGAAGAAACTGGAAGCATCATCAAAATCGGGAAATTCGTTTTGGAGCAGGCCTGCATTCAAAACAAAATCTGGCAGGATGCGGGCCTTCCGCATTTCCGGGTAGCAGTCAATATTTCCGCGAGGCAGTTTGCTCAAAAAGATTTGAGCGAAGTGATACAAAATGCGCTGGAAAGCTCGGGCCTTTCACCGCACTACCTGGAACTTGAGCTGACCGAAACCATTTATCAAAATGCGCAAAGCGCCATTGATACGATGAAACAACTAAAATTGATGGGCATCCACTTGTCAATCGATGATTTCGGCACCGGCTATTCCTCTTTGAGCTATTTAAAAATGTTCCCGATTGATACACTCAAAATCGACCGGCAGTTTACCCGTAACATAGAGACTGACCCGAAAGATGCCGCATTGGTAAGAAGCATCATACGAATGGCGCATGATTTGGAGCTTAATGTCATTGCTGAAGGCGTCGAAACGAAGGCGCAATTGGACTTTCTGAAGAATGAACGCTGCAACCAGGCGCAGGGCTATTATTTCAATCGACCGTTGCGGCCTGAAGAAATTGCAGCCATTTACCAGACAGTCTAATAGACCAACAAAAACCGTTTCAGCCATCTATCAGCTGAAACGGTTTTTGAATTTATTCAAATTTAACTTTGCGCTGCACGAACCATTGTTTAAAGTGTCCGCTGAGATCATTCGGCACATCAAGGATTTCACTGACGTGAATCGGTTTCGCACGGTTGGTAAAACTTAAGCTTCCGACGCCGAATGCACGCTGCAATTTGGACTGGCTGACATCGATTTCCTGAATCCGCTCGCGTCGCGTAATGAATGTCGTTGTTGTGAAACCGCCTGTTCGGATCTGGATGGAATCCCCCTCCAGTGCATAGCGCGTGAACAGGTATTCGAACAGGCGGCTGATGAGGCTGAAGGCAAACAGGATTCCAGCAACCCATAAGAGTGATGGCTGGAAGAACCATAAGCCCACCGCGGCAATAATTGTCACATAATACGGACGCAGCAGCTTCAGCCAAATCGTGTTCCGTGGCAGGCGCGTCAAGTTTTCCTGCACAGTATATTGCGGCAACAGCTCATTCAGCAAGCGGTAAGCTTCCTTTGTCTTCATGAACGGATAAAGCGAATTGGTTTCCAGCTCATCCCCCACATTGACCGCTCCCGCACTGATCAATTTGATCTCAACAATACCCAAGATCCGTTTAATCAGCGGCTGTTCAATTTGAATCGCCTGCACTTTATTGCGCTGGATTGAAAACGTGTGGACCTGGCCGACTCCCCGCGAAATATAAATGCGTTCGGTGTCCGCTGCAATCCGGTAATTGCCGTATCGGACCGTCGTCATGACATAGCCGATCAGCGAAGAGATGATGACGGCGGCAATAAAGAGCGGGATGAGCAGCCACAGATGATCGGCAAAATAGAAGAAGGCATTTTCCGCTTCATCTTCCAGCGAGAAAAAATCATCGATCTGGAAATACAGCGCCAGCAGAATCGGAAAGATGGCGAGAAAACTGAGCGATGTGAAAGCGGCGCGCAGCGTATCCCCTTTTGTCGACTGGAAATATTCCCTTCGTTGCACCTTTACAGGCTGTGCCGGCAAATCTTCGCTTGCTTCACTTTCCGCTGGATCAATCGATGAAGACTCGAGAACATCTCCTTGTTCAATCATCCCGATAATCTCATCCGCTTCCTGCCTTTTCAAAACAGGAAAACGGACCGACGCCTCTTCACTGGAAGTGCCGGTTTCAAGCGTCAGCGACGTCAACCCGAACCAGTTATGGATAAAGGTGGTCGCCGTCTTTTTATTCTGCACCCGATTGAATGCGATGGTCCGTACTTTCTTGACGAATATACCCTCACGCAAGGTGATAGATGTCTGGTCGACTTCATAGGTATACAGCCACCACGACAAAAAGATCTTTCCGACCGTATATACCGTTGCTGTGAGAAATGCAATTTTCGCCCATAAAATCCACCCTGTCGTTACGTCATAATTGAATATGAATAAGACCAAGATAAAGAAAAAGCTATTGCGCAGGAATGCAAAAAGTTCCACAAGCAGGTAAGCCGGGTGATAGCGTTTGCCTTCGCTGGAATTATTCAAAGGAATCATCTTCCTTCACATTGGCATACGACGCAATCAGTGAACGGAGCTTCAGCGCTTCTTCCTGCGGAATGGCGGGAATCGTATGGCTTGAAGCCGTCGTACCGATTTTCAACGAATAAAGTCCGGCTTTTCTCAGAAAAGGTCCCTGATCCGTCGTGACATACTCTATTTTCGCCATCGGTATGATTTTGTGTTCGATATTCCAGCGGCCGTGTTTCAGCTGAATGAAATTCTCGTCGACATCATAGCGCCAGGTGCGCTGGATAAAAACCGGTTCGATCCAAATACTGAAAGCAGCCGACAAAATCGTGATACCGATGAGCACATACAGCGTAATGTTGACCCAGTTATACCAATCCCACAAATGGCTGGCAGCAAGGATTGCACCAAAGCCCAGCAGGAAAGATCCATGCCCAATCGTGTTGGTCATACGCCATATCTGGATGATTTTCGTCGAAATTTGTCTCTCCGGTTCTTTTAATATGTATTCCATCTGTTTCACCTCATTCTTATTACGGTTGTGGAGTCGTTAAGTTTCGGTAATTCTGTATAACTCGGCGATGAAAATATCCGCAAAAAGTTGACCGAACTTCATTTGGCCAACTTCATTATCTCCAATTAAATCGTTTTAATACTTACTTTCAATTCATTAACCTCAATAACTCACCAATTCCTCTTTCCTCACATACTTCTTATACAGCTTTACCGGAATATACCCTAGGATTCCACCGAGTGTATTAAGGATTAAATCATCCACATCAAAACTCCCGAGATTAAAAGTAAGCTGCAGCATTTCAAAGCCGAGGCTCAGACAAAACGTCAGCAAGATGATCTTCTTAAAACTCAGTAAGTCTTTGAACAGGAATGGCAGAAGAAATCCGAATGGAATAAAACCGATAATATTTCCCGCGAGGTTTTCCACGCGGATATTCATATTGATTTCAGCCAGAAACAAGTAAAAAAAGATGGTCTTGAAAGGGGTGAAATTATGGTTGATATAAAAAGGAGTCTCCCCACTGAAAGTAAGTTGGGCAATCAGCATATCCAAAGAATAATGCTTGATGAGGATTTGTTGCGTCAATACAGCTAGGTAAATAATAAGCAGACTCAGTAAAATTGCTTTTTTAGGAAATTTCATAAAACAAATAAACTCCAATCACATTTTATGTATGTTGAATTCAGACTGCTGTTTAAAATCGGAATCGCTACGAATTTAATTTTCAGCAACTTTAGCTTGTGTGCTGAAAAAATTGATTTCGAACTCACGAAACCGCTCAGCAACATTATATCCTAAAAACCCCAATTTGAATTCGCTCATCAGTCTGGTTTTGTCCTTATGTGTCAAAGTTCAACCAAAATTTGGCGGAATAAAGATTGATTGATCATAGAATACGGTCGAGCGCTCATAGAAATTTTCACGCCTATAAAAAAGAGAAACCCGGATCGGCGTTTCTCCATTACTTGCCTCGGTTATTCAATAGAAGTGGATTGCTGTTTTTGCAGGGTCAGCTTTTCCTTATGCCGCGCTCTGCTCACACTCCACAGCGCGCCAATCATATAGCACACCAGCACCACCAAAACGAAAGTAAGCGGATTAAAAAAGATCGAATTGGAAAAAGTGTTCAGGAGGGGAAATTCTGAAGCGGTCTCCAGGTCATCCCTCTTCTGCAGTATGTCCGTCCGCAGTGCTTCAGCTTTCAAAAAAGTGTAGATGGCTATACTTATCGTCGCCAGCACGCTGAGTACCAGGCTCACAAACAGCGTACGTTTTTTCCTGTAGCTCTCCGCCAGCCGCATGGAAATTTCTACAGTGCCGTATAGAAAATAAAAGAAGAATGGCATGATAAAAACAACGGGGAACAGCCCGGGATTGCCATTGCCGCCACCAGCCCCATCTTCTCCGACAGGTTCGGTGAAAAAGTTAATCGCGTAAAATCCCAGCATCACCATCCCTGTGGAAACCACATATAGGACAAGCAGAATCTTGTTCATAAAATCCATTCTTCTCACCTCCCCTTAATCACCAATCTACACTCTACAAATCCCTTTACTCCGCATGCTCTTCATTCAACCTATTAATCAATTCAACAGCCTCGTCGATATGGCTGACGGCAAAAATCTCAATGGCGAGATTTTGTGCCTCCTTTGCTTTCTCAGCTTCGTCAGCGTTTTCATTCGGAACAATCATGAACGGATACTGTTTTTCTTCCGCAATCATCAGCTTTTCTTTGACCATGCCGATATGATCGACATCGCCATCTTCATTCAACGCCCCAGTTACACCGAATTCCAAATCATTCACGAGTTTGTTTCGCTCGATCAAACCGGTCAACGCCAGTGCCAGTCCTGCGCTGTTTCCTTCAATGTCTTCTCTTGCCAGGTATTTTCCGACACCATCAGTAGTATCACCCAGATAGTTCTCCACATTTTTCGCCATCACAGAACCAGCGTCGCGGCGGAAGCCCAGAAACTGCAAAAGATTATTGTTCCTGCTGTGATAACGTTCTTTATTGTCCACATCATTGAGGGCGATTAACCCCCAGCTTCCACTTTCAAAATCCGCCACCAGCTGTTCTTTATCTTCAACGGATTTAATGTTCCACACTCCTACACCCATCAGGTTAATCCCCGAATCGGCAGCTGCTTCCACCGGCTCCGCGTGAAAAACGGCTTCATATGTGTAATTTTCGTACGGAATCAGGAAGGCATCAAATATTAGTAACAGCGCCACCAATGCAAAGATCCAAGTGATTTTATTCACCTTTGATTTTTCATTCCGGTAACGCCAAAGAACGATCATTGTTAGGATTAATACCAGCATCAATGCACCAATAACGATATAGGTGTTGATCAAATCCAAATAGAAAGCGAAGCTCAGAGCTATGTAAAAAACAATAATTGCAGCAATCGACATTAAGAATCTTGAATCCCCTTTTTTCCTCGACATCCTATTCTCTCCTTTTATTTGAACAAAAAATTTTAAACACTACTTTTATCCTAATATTACCATATAATAGTAGACATACCCGCTCTTATTTTCTAATTAATCAAACAATTTTTTATTGCGAAATCCCGTATGGCAACATAAAGTGGACATAAGAAGAAATTGTTCGAAAATCAGTAGAATTACTCTGAAAGGATGATTGCTTATGCCTTCTTATCAGCCAATTGAGCCGGCGCAGGCGAGAGAAATCAGAGCCGGACTGAAAGCGGATTGCTCGCAGTGTTTTGGGCTATGCTGCACGGCCCTCAATCTTATTGCTTCAAATGATTTCGCGATTAATAAGCCGGCGGGAGTACCCTGCCCCAATCTGCAGGAAGATTTCCGCTGCAGTATACACAGCAAACTGAGGGAAACAGGGTTTAAAGGATGCACGGTATTCGACTGCCTGGGCGCAGGCCAAATGATTGCGCAATCGACGTTTGGCGGGCAAAGCTGGCAGAAGAATCCTGAAAATGCCGAGAAAATGTTCAAGGCATTCCCGGTAATGGAGCAGTTGTTTGAAATGGTGGCCTTTGTCGCTGAAGCCTTATCTTATGAAACGACCCCACTTTTGCAACAGGAATTGACCAAGCACTTGGAAGCTCTGCAAAGACTGACAACATTAAGCGCAGACGAGTTATTGAACCTGGATTTGAGCTTCTATCGCGGCCCGGTGAATGAATTATTAATAAAAGCAAGCAGCGAAATACGCCAGCGAATTGGAACTTATGCTGCGAGGCAACAGGGAAATCGAAAACTGGATCAGCGAGGCGCTGATTTGATGGGGAAAAAATTAACACGGCAGGACTTGAGAGGCACGAACTTCAGGGGCGCTTTTTTAATCGCGGCCGACCTGCGAAAATCGGATTTGCGGGGCGTGGACTTTATCGGGACTGATATGCGGGATGCCAATTTAAGCGGCGCGAACTTATCCACCAGCCTTTTTTTGACTCAAATGCAAATCAATTCAGCAAAAGGTGATATAGAAGCACAATTGCCGCCTCACATAGAGCGGCCATTTCATTGGACAGTTACGCAGTAAATTGCGATTGAAAATGAATCTGTAATGAAAAAAAGGAAAATCAAGCGCTTATGAATAAGCTGTTTGATTTTCCTTTTTAGCTTCGATCATTTCAAATTCTTATCCACAGTTTATGATGGGTTGATGCACTTTAAATTCGCCGCCACTTATCCCCTTGTGGATAACCATTCCCCCGAAAACTTATCAACAATCTTACATAAATCATAATCAAAAAACACAAAATAAACCTGAAAACTTCTGATACAATAAATGTAAAATGGATCAACTTGAATATGATGCAGGAGTGAAAGGGCGCAACATAAAAATTATCAATGGAATGGGGCAGCTTATAAATGTGGAGGACAAAAAAACGCTCAGCGAAAGAATTGATTGCTTTTATGCTGGTTTGCTTACTGATAATCGGCGGATCAATTTATTATGTTTTATTTTATTCACCAAAAAATTCACTTGAGTTATACCAGGACATTGCATTTGCCGATGATTTTGATGAAATGAAAAAGTTGATGTTAGAAGGCTACGAAGGTAATTTCACTGAAGAAGATTTTAATTACATTAACAGCCTGGGAAATGCCCCGACCAGTGTTGGCCAATTCACTCTATTTGAATACAATGATAGAAGCTTTGTGATTTTGACTTCACCGGGAACTGACAGATTAAAAGTGCTGAACGTGGAAGAGGCACCTGAGGAAATAAGGGAATATTTCCTTGAGCTTCGCCGATAATTAGCTACATAAAAATACGTTTCAAGTACCAATGTCACTCACCGATTCGAAGTATGAAAATCACATGTCTTGATATGATCATCAATCATCCCGATTGCCTGCAAAAACGAATACGTCGTAACCGGTCCCACAAATTTAAAGCCCCGCTTCTTCAATTCTTTGCTGACCTGGATGGATAAAGGCGACTCGGCCGGCATTTGCGCTTGGGTTTCCCATCCATTGATAATCGGTTCATTTTCCACAAAGCTCCACAGAAAATCAGCAAAACTCCCGAATTCTTGTTGAATCTGCAATACCGCCTCCGCATTGCTGCGGACCGATTTCAGCTTCGCAAAATGCTTGATGACGTTATAATTTTCTTTTATCGCTTCCAGATCCGCGTCGCTCAGCTCCGCGCAATACTGGACATCAAAGTTATGAAAAGCTGCCTGATAGGCTTCCCGCTTCGCGATTACGATGCTCCACGACAATCCCGCCTGTGCGCCTTCCAAATTCAGCATCTCGAAAATATACCGGTCGTCCCGGCTGGGTCTGCACCACTCTTCATCATGATACGCCTGCATCTTTTCACTGCTGTTCGGCCATGTACATTGTTCCATTTCCGCGCCACCTCTCTCGTCCTGTTGAATTCACTTTACCACTTTTTTAAAAGGCGTAACGTGCGTCAGTTTAAAAAATTCCACTCCGCTTTTCTTATGGTTTTCCGCTTTTCGCCTGCGAAAAGCATCCATTTGGCTTTTGACCTCTGCTTTTGGAGGGATATTGGTCGCAATAAAGACTAATATCAGCTTCATATCCTGCTTTTTCTCAGCGGCGGGTCGGCGTATTACCTTATATCGGCGCTCAGTGAATTATATCGGCGTTCAAAAAATTATTCCGGCGTTCGAGCAAAACGCTTCGAGCAGCAGCCAGTAAAAAAGAAGAAACTTTGGCAAAGTTTCTCCCTCTTGAACAAGCTTTCATTCGATACGTCTATCCGGTTTTTGTCAGCTCACACATTTTCACTTTTGATTTTCTGTTCATGCTTCAGCAGCCATTCTTTTCTGGTCAACGTGCCCGCATAACCCGTCAGTTTGCCGGTTGAACCGATGATCCTGTGGCACGGCACGATGATGCTCAACTTATTTTTGCTGTTGGCATTGCCCACTGCCCGCACGGCTTTGTCGCTTCCAACTTTCACCGCGATGTCGCGGTAAGAAGCTGTTTCCGCATAACCAATTGTGGTTAAGGCAGACCATACTTTCCCCTGGAATTCAGTGCCGGTGGAAATATAAGGAACGGTGAACTCCATCCGCTCCCCTCTAAAATATTCCGCCAGCTCTTCCAAACAATCCTTCAAAACTTGCGGTGTATCCGGCTGCGGATGATGGACAATTTCGTCATGTTCTTTGAAAAAAATTGACAGGATGCCTTCTTCTGTACCCGTAATTTCTACGGCGCCAATCGGCGATTGAAGATCGAGGCGATGCATTTCATTCATATAAACTCCTCCAAAGATAGAAAGTGGCGTAGGCTTCCCACCCTTTCCAGTTTTCAGCATGATGTTCTATTTCCGCGAGTGACGGCTTTTTCTCCAGGTTCAATTGCTTCTTCAACGCATTATGCAAACCGACATCGGCGAGCGGGAAAGCCGACGGTATGGCGAGGCATTTCATCATGACGTAATTCGCCGACCATGGGCCGATGCCGCGAAAAGCCACCAGCTCTTTTTCGATCGTCTGCGTATCCCTTCTGTTCATAAAATTCTCTTTCACGAGCGTCCCTTTTGCCATTTCGCCTGCCACGCCAATAAGGTATTCCGCTTTCCTGCCCGAAAATTGGAATTGGGTCAGATCACTCGTCTCCAGCGCCGCGATGGCCTGAAAGGAAGGGAATGTCCAATAGGTTTCGCCTTCATAGTCAAGAGATGCCCCAAAATTTTCGACCAACCGTTTTTTCAGCGTATAGGCAAACGTCAGGTTGATCTGCTGGCCCATGATTGCCCAGGCCAGTGCCTCGAAAAGATCGGGAATAGCCAGGATCCTTAACCCATAATGATTCTTGACGATCCGCTGCAAAATCGGATCAAAAGCTGCCATGTCATAAAATGGGAACAAATCCGTTTTCAGGTCAAACCATTCCCAGACGTAATCAGCAGCAGCACGCTGCCCTCTTTCAGAAGGCACACCGTTCAAAAATTCAATGGATAGGTGCCGGTCCGAATGCGTAATTCCAATTAACATCAATTCTTCCTGATGGTTCAGTAATTTTGATATCTTCCCGTCTTTTATTCGATGAAGATTCTCCTGCCCCGATCTATTGAGGAACACCAGACATTCTTCGAAATTAAATTCAGCGGGAGTAGGAACCTTCAAGCAGTTGTTGTTTGTTTTCGAAATCATCCTGCAGCCCCTTTGTCATTTTTCTGTATTCGCTCGGCGAAAGATTTTTGGAGCGCCGAAACGCTTTATAGAAATGCGATGTGCTTTGAAAGCCGACTTCGTAGCAGATCTCCAAATTCGTGTTGTCGGTGTGCTTCAGCCCATGCGCCGCTCGATCGACCCTGACTTTTTCCAGGAACGACCGCGGTGTTTCTCCAGTTTCCTGTTTAAATACGCGGTCCAAATAGGACGCGCTAAATCCCACATGAGCGGCCATGTCTTCCAAATTCAACTTCCGCTGATAATTTGCCGTTACAAACGACACCACTTTCTGCACAACTTCTGCGTTAGGTGAGAGTTCGGTTTCCGGCTGGCACCTTTTGCATGCCCGGTATCCATTGCTCTCGGCTTCCTCGATACTGGTGTAAAATTCTACGTTCATCTTTTTCGGTTTTCGGGACCGGCATGAGGGCCTGCAATAGATTTTCGTCGTTTTGACTGCCGTGTAGAATAAGCCATCATAATTCCGGTCACAGGCCATGATTCTGTCCCACATCTCTTCAAACGTAAAGCTTGTTTCCAGCTTCATCGCAGTCCACTCCTTTCCCATGATTGGCTGTCTCCCGCATCTTTTCACTTACATCCATTGTATACATTTCCCGGGAAATATTCTGCTTTCATTGTACCAATCAACCCGTGTGTTTTCGTCCTCGATTTTGCGCTTATGGTCGCTGCAAGGTATAGCTTTAAGAGCTTAAAAATGGGCATAAAAATAAACCCCGAATGAAAGACACTATGGATAGTGTCCTTTATTCGGGATTCGTTTATCCGTGGCTGTGAGCCGATGCCTATCGACTTGAACGACAGCAATGTAACACCACTTTCATTGTATGGACCAGCTTCTAATAGGCTTAAAAAGTGGCTGCTTTTAATCGCTTTAAACAGCTGAGCAGTTTAATATAATTTCCAGATCCGCAATCTCTTGGGTGCACAGTTTGATGTCAGCTTCCAGACAACCTGTATGATATTGTTCTCTCACAGTACTGAGAAACAACTTGCTTTTACTAAGAGAAGTTATTTTAAGGGAAAGCAGTTCACGTATCTCCATGGCTTCGAATATAGTCAGTATATGTGCCATTGTATTGTCCCCTTTTGGTATTTAAAATCAGTCGTACTTACTGGTATACCCTTTATACACTGGTTTAACCTATTTTTGTAAATTTAAGCTCAAATGCTCTATAATTGCTTCATACAAAAGTAAAAATTTTTAATCAAAGCATCTATTGCAGGTGTGAAAGACGGCAGAAAAAGTAAGCGATTTTCATTCGCAATCCAACAGCTCAAACTGCAATGGTATCTAAATATTTTACGGATTAATGAGTGAATTCAACAGAAGGCACTCCAAAAAAGATTTTGAAATTGGTTGACTTTTGGTTCAATGGGCCATAAAGTAATCATTACAAATCAAATACGTACATCACTTTCTTATCCAGAGAAACCGAGGGACAGGCCCTTTGACGTTTCGGCAGCGGATTCGCTTTATGCGAAAACTGTGCTAATTCCTGCAAATGCGATCCTTGCATTTGGAAGATGAGAACGAGATGGTTTCATTCTGAAGCCCTCTTTTTTTCTTATGGATTAAGAAAAAAAGAGGGCTTTTTTCGTTCATTTTTGGAAAGTTAGATCTGTACGCAATAGATTTGCATAGGCATTACAGCTAGAGGAGGCGTACAAATGATTGAATTCAAGCAGGTTACCAAAACTTATCAGTCGGGCAAAGAGGACGTTCACGCGTTGAACGGCATTGACCTGACTGTCGAAACCGGCGAGATTTACGGAGTGATTGGTTTCAGCGGAGCCGGCAAAAGCTCACTGATACGCACCGTGAATCTTCTGGAACGCCCAAGCAGCGGACATGTGCTGATAAATGGTAAGGACATTTCGAAGCTATCGGCCAGCGAGATCCGGAAAACAAGGAAGGACATCGGCATGATTTTCCAGCATTTCAATTTGCTGAACTCCAAAACGGTTTTCCATAATATCGCGATGCCACTGATTCTGGCAAATACACCAAAAAACCAAATAAAGGAACAGGTAAAGGAGCTGCTCGATTTTGTCGGTCTTGCCGACCAGGCAGAGAAGTATCCGGATCAGCTGTCAGGCGGACAGAAACAGCGAATTGGCATTGCACGCGCTTTGGCCACCAATCCCTCCTTTCTGCTGTGCGATGAAGCAACATCCGCACTTGATCCGCAGACCACGCAATCGATTCTCGAGTTGCTGCGCCGCATCAACCGCGAATACAACATCACGATCCTGCTGATTACTCATGAGATGGGTGTCATCCGAGAAATCTGTGACAAAGTGGCCGTGCTCGAAGCCGGAAAAGTAATTGAACAAGGATCGGTGTTCGAAATATTTACGAACCCGCAGCAGCCAACAACGCAGCGATTCGTCCGCTCGGTCATGAACGATGAACTGCCGGAATCGCTGTTGAAGAAAATCCGGGATCCGAATCAGAACCATACCATCTACCGGATTCAGTTTATCGGCGCATCTGTCGGCCAGCCTCTAATGTCCCGGATTTCTCGGGAATACAATTTGGACCTTAACGTATTATTCGGCAACATCACAGAGCTGCAAGGAGAACCTTATGGCAACCTGATTGTTGAATTCAACGGACCTGCCAGGGAAATCCAAAAAGCATTAGCGGACATCCGCTTAAGCAAAGTCCAAGCCGAGGAGGTGCGGAATTATGCTAGTTAGTAACGAACAGATCCTGGAAGCTCTCTGGGAAACACTTTATATGACGGGCGTCTCTTTTCTTTTCTCCTTACTGGTTGGTTCTATACTGGGACTCTTATTGGTAGTTACACGGAAAGGCCACCTGTTGGAAAACGAACCGGTATCAAAAGTGCTTAATATCATCATCAATATTTTCCGGTCCGTACCATTTATCATCCTGATGGTTGCCATCATTCCGATAACGCGCTTTATCGTCGGAACATCCATCGGAACAGCAGCGGCCATTGTTCCACTCGTATTTTACGCCGGCCCCTATATCGCCCGCCTGATTGAGAACTCGTTGCTCGAAGTTGATAAGGGTGTTATTGAAGCAGCACAGGCAATGGGTGCATCGCCATTACAGATTATTTTCCGGTTCCTGATACCGGAAGCATTAAGCTCACTCGTTCTTGCTTTGACAATTGCGGTTGTCGGCCTGATTGGCGCATCCGCCATGGCTGGAGCAATCGGAGGCGGGGGTCTTGGAGATCTGGCCATCACGTATGGCTATCAACGCTTCGATACACTCGTCATGTTTATTACCGTAGCCATTTTGGTCGTCCTTGTACAAGGCGTCCAGTCCGGCGGCAATCTCTTATCAAGGCAAGTGCGTCGACGTTAACATCCACTTACAAAATACAACATTGGAGGAATCATAAATGAAAAAAATCACTTCACTATTATTATTGGCCCTATTGGCTTTGGTACTCGCAGCATGCGGAAACAACACAGAAGGTGCCGATGACGGCAAGCGAACAATTACACTCGGCATCAGCGGTTCGGATACGACAATCTGGGATTACATCGGAGAAAAAGCAGAAGAAGAAGGTATTGAACTTGAAATTATTACTTTTTCTGATTATGTGGCACCGAATATTGCCCTGGCAGAAGGTGAACTGGATTTGAACGCATTCCAGACAATTTCTTATTTTGATGAATTTGTCGAAGAACACAATCTCGATATCGTGCCGATCGGCTCTACTGTGATTGCACCCATGGGCCTTTATTCTGATAAACACGAATCAATCGATGATCTTCCCGACGGTGCACAAATTGCCGTACCAAACGAAGCGACCAATATGGGCCGCGCACTGTTGCTGCTTCAGGAAGCCGGATTGATCACACTGTCTGACGATGCCGGATTAACCGGTACCGCTGACCATATTATCGACAACCCGAAAAATCTTGAAATCGTCCCAATGATTTCTGCCCAGACACCGCGTGCCATGGCTGACCTTGCTGCATCCATCGTCAATAACGGCATCGCAATTGACGCGGGCCTTAACCCGACTGAAGATCCAATCGCCCGCGAAAACGATACGGCTACGCCTTATATCAACCTGATTGCTGCAAGCGCAGAAAATGCGGAAGATGAAGATTTCCTGAAAATCGTTGAACTTTATCAACAGGAAGATACGGCTGATTTCATCGTCGAATATTCAAAAGGCGCACAAATCCCGACTTTCGTAACTGTAGAAGAGCTCGTCGACTACAAATAAAATATTAGGAGGAATTCATATGACAACTATTAATGAAGCAAATCATACAATTTCACAGTCCATCGATTTAAAACGCGAAGAGTATATCCTTACAAGCCAGGCGATCCATGCCAAACCGGAAATCGGCAACGAAGAAATTTTTGCCAGCGCCACTCTCGTTGACTTGCTTGAAAGTGCCGGCTTCTCCGTCGAAACAGGGGTTGCTGGCCACGATACCGCTTTTTACGCCAGCAAAGAAAGCTCTTTGCCGGGTCCGACCATTGCCTATCTTGCAGAATATGACGCCCTACCCGGCCTCGGCCATGCATGCGGCCATAATATTATCGGCACAACAAGTGTCGCTGCTGCGATTGCGCTGTCGGAAACTTTTTCAACCACCGGCGGACGTGTCGTAGTACTGGGAACACCAGCTGAAGAAGGCGGTCCAAACGGCAGTGCCAAAGGAAGCTTCGTCAAACACGGTTTGCTCGAAGGCATCGATGCCGCACTGATGATCCATCCGTCCGGCAGATCCGCTGTTACCGGGCCATCGCTCGCGGTGGATCCGCTTGAATTCCACTTCTACGGAAAGCCTGCCCATGCGTCAGGGTCTCCTGAAGAAGGCATCAATGCACTCGATGCGGTACTCCAACTCTTCAACAGCATCAATGCATTGCGCCAGCAATTGCCTTCGGATGCGCGCGTGCACGGCATCATCACACACGGCGGCGATGCACCCAATATCATTCCTGAATATGCATCTGCCCGCTTTTACATTCGCGGTGATTCCTGGAAAAAGACATCGGACACAGCCACGAAAATACGCGCCATTGCAGAAGGTGCTGCGCTTGCTACCGGCACGACGGTCAAAATTGTCCGTTTCCAAAATGAGGTGAAAGACCTTGTCGTCACACCTCTTCTGGATTCAATCGTGCGCGAGGAACTGACCGCGGTCGGCGAAGAAGTCGCGGAATCCCGCAATACCGGTCTCGGTTCGACGGATGCCGGCAATATCAGCCATGAAGTTCCGACTGCCCACCCGTACATCAAAATCGGCCCGGATGATTTGATCGGCCATACAGCCGAGTTCCGTGAAGCCTCAAAATCCGCACAAGGCGACGAAGCGCTGATCCGCGGAGCGAAAGCCCTGGCGAACACCGGTTACCGCCTGCTGACAGAAGCGGCGTTGCTCGCAGAAGTGAAGCAAGCTCATGCCCGCTCCTTGGCAGCAAAATCATAAATCAGTCCAAAAAAGCATCATTGAGAGCCATGTATTTTACGGCTTTCAATGATGCTTTTTTTACTTTCTTCTATATAATACCGATTACTTCTTCGGCAGCCATCGGATGAACGACATTAAATGGTATCGCTTTTAGAAAGACACACTGTTTATCCACACATAATGCACAAATTTCATCCATTCACCATTCATCTCAAATTCTTCATCACTTATCCCCATGTGGATAAAGCCGTTGTTTTCAAGGACCTTTTGAGAGGCTTTATTCACAGTCGTTGTTTTTGCCCGAATCTGCTTTAGGGAGGATTCAGTGGATAACAGCAAGTTCAATGAACGGTTCCCGATTCCTTTCCCTCCGTAAGCCTGCCCAATTCTAAAGCCGATTTCTGCGGTGCCTGCTGCTGCGTCAATATCAAACAGATTGATCCTTCCCGCAATATTTCCGTCTTCATCTTTAATGAGATAGAAATGGCAAAGCCCGCTTTCCTGTTCAGCCAGCAATTCGCGGTGTCTCTCCTTAAATGTATCCCACAAATAATAGCTGTCTCCTCTGCCTGGCACCATCTTTTCAAAAAACGTACGATTTTCCAGTTCAAAATTTAATAAATCTCGCGCATCCTTTTCCTGCAGTATATGTAACGAAATCTCCATTGTTTTAACCCCCACTTCCCGAAACAATTAACCCTTCTTTTATCCGGAATCAGTTTGGCAAAAAACTCTTGTATATTCTCTTCAATATTTTACCAAATTTTTGTATAATTATGAATATAAGGAAAAGAATAAATAATATTGTTGAAAAGTTGAAGCACTTATTTACAAATAAGAATTCGAGGTGTTCAGCATCGGGGAATTGGTAAACAATAACGAAGAAGTTATTATTATTATTTATTGCTTGATTATGTTGTGGATTAATATCGACTACTTGAGAGGATACAAGGAGATTCAAGAAGGAATGGCAGATATTTCTTCCGAGGACGAGTTGGATATAGATCCAACTCATATTTCCTTAATGCTTTTTGGTTTGATGTTTAATTTCATCCGCAGATGGCTCATTTATTTATTGGCAGTATTTATGACGGAGCATCCTGTTGTGATTTTAATTTCGGTCATTTTATTTGCGGCAAGTTTATATGATATTTTATTCAATTACAGTCTTGCCAAAATGAAAGATTCGAAAGTCGGCTTGTATGTGGCGATTATAGATATTGTATTTATCTCCATATTTGTTATTTATCTTTTTAATTCTCTATAATTCCAATCTTATCTTACCGGTTAAGTTCACTAAATAAAAAACAAGATAAAGGACTTCCTCGTAATCGGAAGTCCTTTTTACTGTCTCTTATACAATATTACTCTATAGTGGAGCCAATTTTTAATGCTAACTTCCCTACGAAATGCTTCGTCAATGCCAGATGGGCGGACTGGGCGTCATCCAGTGAGAAAGTTTGATCAATATGAGCTCTGACATTACCAGTCTGAAGATAGTTATGCAATCGGCCCAGTATATCTGCGTCAGGTTCGCCATTATAGCCAATCAGTTTCACTGCTTCATCTGCTGACGGCAATGGATAAACCCCGTTCGGATAAGCGATTCGGCCATCGGGTTTGATTGTTTGAACGATGCTTTGGGCCGTTGCACCGCCGGCGGTTAACAGGGCAGCATCGAATCCTGCCGGTTCAACCCTTTTTGCTTCAGCGAGAAGATCAGCCCTGTGCCCATCCACGACATTTTCAATGCCGAGCTCTTTGACCATTTTTACTCCATCCTCTCCCGAAGCGACTGCAAAAACCCTGGCGCCCATTTGTTTGGCCAGCTGCGCGGCGATGTGACCTACCCCGCCGCTCGCACCCAAAATTGCAATGGACTCATTTCGTTTTAAATGCAGAGCATCTTCCAAGCCGCGCAGCGCCGTCAATCCAACGCCTGCAATAACACCTGCTTCCTGAATGCTCAAAGATTTTGGAAGAGGGGTTACAAAGTTTTGGTCGATTGCTGCAAATTCCGCATAGAAACCGCCTTTCGGATTCAGAAAACGCGCACCCATAACTATATCTCCGATTTTAAACGCTTTTACATTCTTACCTGTCGCTACCACAGTCCCCGAACCTTCAGACCCCAACACGTACGGAAATTCCGCTTTCACTCCGACCATTTCCGTATAGCCGCCTTCCCGCTCAAAAATGTCCCAGCGCCCAACTCCTGCATATTCCACTTTCACCAATACGTCATCATCACCAATTTCAGGTACCGGTATCCGTTCAGCCACCAGCTGATTTTCATTTCCAAATTCGTGCAAGACAACGGCTTTCATGACATTCCCTTTGTCAGCTGCATTGCGGTTCATCTTTAGCCCTCCTCTTGAATCAGATTAGTTTCCGACAATATTTACCTTCATAATAATCTATGGTGGCGTAATAATAGAAGGATTCAAACTCGAAACCAGCAATTCGAAATGGTATTTAGAAGAAATAAAAGAATCCAAATAGCAAAAGCCACCTCTATTGAAGTGGCTCCTGCATTTTTCAGCATTATTGTGACTGAATGACTTGGTCATTCACAAATGCTTTTATAAAAAACAATTCATTGTCATTCGGCCCTCTGTTGTTTTGGATACGGAAGTTTTCTTCAGCCGCTTTCAGCGAAGCTGACGTTACAGCCTCACTTGCCGCTGTCAGCTCTTGCCAGTATAAATCCATTTCCACTAAATCGCAGATGGATTCATGGCCAAGCAAGAACATTTCGGCATCATAACTTTGGATGTCTCTAATCATCTGCTCCAACAACGATTGCTTGATATGGAATAAAGAATTAGTGGTTTTGCCGTACCCACTATCCCCTAAAAACAAGACTTTCTCATCAGGAACATAAACGATGGTCGAGTCATCCGTATGGGTGCTCGTAACCTTTTCGATAATGCATTTTTTATTTCCCAGATCGATAGTCAATGCGTTATCAAAGATTATATCGGCAGAGCCCAGCTTGAAACTGTCCCTGTCCGGCATGTCCACCTGCAGGATCTCCATGCATTTGGCATCCATCCGATTGGTGCTCACATGCTTTTCGAGCGAACTATCATCATACGTGAAGGTTTGCCATTCCTGCATGAGTTCGTTTGTTTGGCGATTCACGATAATCGTTGCATCAAATTCGTTCATGCCCAGGAAATGATCCCAATGCGCATGTGTAATAACCACATATTTCACAGGGGGGACATCGAGCTTTTCGATTTCCCGTAAAAAGTCTTTGGCGTGCTGAGGTGAATTGCCTGCATCTATGATGAGACTGTATCGCTCACCACAAACCAGCCCCAGTGCCGGCCGCTCTTTGTCGTCCTGATTGGATAAATAATAAACCGTATCGCTTATTCTATTCAGCATATTTTCTCTCTCCTCTATTTCAGTTGGTTGTTCTATGAAAGAGAAAATCTGCATGTGTATTTTATGGCGCACTAAAATATTCTACAATTTTCTCAGATTAGTTTTTCACCATTGGACTTGTCCTCCTTAAGTTATATGGAAAAGTATACCATATATATTTTGCCATTAACTGTTTTCCGCAATAATTCTGAATTCCCCTTACGGCTTGGCCCATATCAAATAGACATTGCCCGCCAAATAGCGCTCTTCCCTGATGAGTTGTAAATTCGAACTTTTTACAATTCCGCTGATATCTCGATTTGCATGGCATCCCGCAATTTTGACTGCCACCGGATCCAGTGATTTTTGGAGCAGGCCCAAAGGTTTGTTGGAGCTGATGCCATGTTCCAGCAAAAGGATTTTGCCATCCGGCTTGCACCATTTCTGAAAGTTATTTAATACCTTGAGCGGATTTTGATAACCGCAAAGCGTTCCGGAAGAAACGATCGTGTCAAAAGAGTTCGCCGGAAAATCTATGGCTTCAACATCATCCTGGATAAAAGTGGCGGTAAATGGATAGTCTTTTGCGGCAACCTTTGCCCTTTTCAGCATTTCCGGACTGAAATCCACTCCTGTCAATTCGACGTCTTTATCATAGAAAGGAAAATTCAGGCCCACACCAATGCCGACCTCCAGAACCTTGCCTTCAACATCCCGGAAAATTTTCTGGCGATACTTGAACGTCTTATCCCTTTCCCGGTATTTATTGTATCTATTCGCCTGTTTATCGAACTTTTTCGGTAAGGATTTTTGCATCGTACTCTGCTCCTTCCTGTTAATCACTATGAGAAAAGCTGTAACCGTTCATCTTTTTAAATTCATTATACAAAATTTCACAACACATTAAATGGATGCCGATTCGCTTTCGCAGCTCTTCAGACTTTATTTCCCGTTACTGCTGTTCGCGAGTAAATTGGAGAGAAAAGGGTAGTTGTTTAAGAAGAGCAAATTTTAAGAGGAGGGCTACAATGAAAATACGTGCAGCCGTTACACACGGTTTGGGAGAAGAGTTTAAATTCGAGGAAGTGGAACTGGGCGAACCGAAAACGAATGAGGTGCTGGTGAAAATTGTAGCAACGGGCGTCTGCCATACTGATGCGGTAGCAAGGGATTTGGGATTGTCACCGTTTCCGGCTGTTTTGGGCCATGAAGGGGCAGGAATAGTTGAAAAAGTCGGTACCGGCGTTACCACAATCCAAGCCGGTGATCATGTCGTGCTGTCCTTCGCTTATTGCGGACATTGTGAAAATTGCCTGACCGCCCATCCGACCGTTTGCCTGAATTTCAATGATTTAAATTTTGGCGGCAAAATGCAGGACGGGACGAACCGAATCCAACACGACAATCAGGCTGTTTCGACGTTCTTCGGCCAATCGTCTTTCGGAACATTCGCGGTTGCCAATGAACGGAATGTCGTAAAAGTGGATCCGGACGTGGATTTGACGCTGCTCGGCCCTCTCGGCTGCGGTATTCAGACGGGTGCAGGCACCGTATTGAACCGCTTCAAGCCGGAGTTCGGTTCTTCCATCGCGATTTATGGAAGCGGCGCGGTCGGATTGAGTGCTGTCATGGCAGCGAAAATCGCAGGCTGCATTAACATCATCGCCGTTGATATCCACGACAACCGGCTGGAACTGGCCAAGGAACTCGGTGCCACTCATACGCTGAACGGCAAAAATGTTGATGTCGTGGAGGAAGTTAAAAAAATCACCAACGGCGGCACCCATTACGCGGTTGAGACAACGGGCGTGCCGCCTGTCGTCAAACAAGCCATCCATGCGCTTCGCCCGCTCGGTTCATGTGCCATTGTCGGTGTGACGCCAGAGATCACATTCGATGTTCACAATGACATCATGGCAGAAGGCAAAACGGTAATGGGCGTAATTGAAGGCGATTCAGTTCCGCAAGTGTTTATTCCTCAACTGATCGAATATTACAAGCGCGGGTTGTTCCCATTCGATAAACTGACAAAAGTATATGATTTCGAGCAAATTAACGAGGCATTCGAAGACTCCAAAAAAGGAACGACCATCAAACCGATTGTAAAAATCGGCCAATAATAAAAGCGCTCCCTCAACAAGGCGCGCTCAGGCTGCAGGCAAACTCAAATTGATTGGGTTTGGCTGCGGTTTTTTGGGTTAACAGCAAATAAACCGTTCCTAATTTCCCCTTGCCATTTCCTCAAAGATACGAAATGATTAATGGGACATGTGTCCTTTTCGCATTATTTATTCCCCTGTAAATTAGGAGTATAGAAAGGTGCGTGGATTTTATGAAAGGGACCCTTTTTGCGCTGTTGGGTGGCTTTTTCCTGACATTCCAAAGTGTCGCAAACGCCACAATCAGCAACCAAATCGGCTCATGGCAAGCAGCCGCGATGACCCAGCTGACGGGCTTTGTGCTGGCGATCCTCATCGTGATAATGATAAGAGACCGCTCATATCGCCAACTCTCTCAGGTCTCGCCACTTTATGCATCCGGCGGCATGCTCGCTGCTATTGTGCTTTTCAGTAATATGACCGCGGTTCATATCATGGGAGTAACGCTGACCATCGCTATTTTCCTGATTGCGCAGCTGGTGCTGGCAATTGCCATCGATGGCAGAGGCTGGTTTGACATGTCCGAAAAGCGAATTGGCCGGACCCAAATTGTCGGCGTCCTGATGATGATTGTGGGCGTCATTGTTTTGAAATTGTAAGGAGGCGTAAATATGGACCAGCGCATTGCGGATTATCTTCAGCAATTTGGATTAGCCGATCTGTTTCCCCTTCATGTCCGACAAGAGATGTTTGTCGCAACATACAAAAGTGGTGAACGTTTGTTTTCACAAAGCGATGAAGCGCATACGCTTTATTTTCTCATCAAAGGCAAATTGAAAATATCGATGCTGTCCCCAGAAGGAAAACGGCTGATCCTGGCATTCAAGTCAGAATTCGATATTGTAGGCGACGTTGAATATGTCAGGGAATGCAACTTCATCAATACCGTAGAAGCCGTCACGGACATTGATGTAATCGCCGTTTCGTACGACACGCTTCGAAAAAACATGGCCGGCAATTCGGCGTGGCTCCAGTTTTTACTCAATACCATCACAGAGAAATTCGAAACCAAAACGCGGGCGATGAACTTTAACCTCCTCTATACGGTCGATGTCCGTGTGGCGAGTTACCTACTTTCAATGACACCTACACAGCAGATGCTCGAATCCACGTCACTCATTGATATGGCGGATTTGATCGGCACGAGCTACCGTCATTTGAACCGCGTCCTCCAGCAATTTGAACAAGCCGGATGGATTGTGAAAAAGCGCGGAAAAATCACTTTGCTCGACCGTTCCGCCCTGTTGGAACAAGCCGGACAAAATATTTACGAATAGGAGGAAACCAAATGGCTCTCGGCATCTTTTTGGCAATTATCGGCGGCGCGTTTGTCTCCATTCAGAACACCTTTAACGCGAACGTCAAAAAACAGGTCAGCGTCTGGACCACCACTGCGCTTGTGTTGTTTCTCGGCTTTGCCGCCTCGCTTGCGGCCGGTCTCATATTTGAAGGAACGGGCTTGTTCAGTTTCCAGGCAGAACCGTGGTTTTGGTTCAGCGGCATCGTAGGTGTGGGAGTCGTTGCTTGTGTCACACAAGGCGTGCAGATTCTCGGGCCAAGCCGTGCCATCTCACTCGTCATGGTCTCCCAAATTTTCTTCGGCCTGATGTGGGATACGCTCGGCTGGTTCGGGCTGGAGAAAGTTCCCTTCACCTGGCAATCGCTTCTCGGGGTCCTCCTGATCAGCGGCGGTGTGCTGCTGTTCCAGCTCGGACCTAAATTGGAGCAAAAATCGTATGTAAAATTAAGACCCGACACAATCAAAGCGAACGATTGACAATAAACGCAGAAACCCGGCAAGCCTGTGTGAACAGGAAATGTCGGGTTTCTTCTATTTCAATTATGGCCCTTTAACATTCCTCCACATAAAACTGACCCTTAAATAATATCGAATCTGGCTCTTTTCATGTGGTCAACTTCATTTAAACTGAAGGTATTAAACCTTTAGGAGGAACTCAATATGAATCAACATGGCACAGATCGGGTAAAAAGAGGAATGGCTGAAATGCAAAAAGGCGGCGTGATTATGGACGTGGTCAATGCGGAACAGGCTCGCATTGCCGAAGCGGCAGGAGCTACTGCGGTTATGGCATTAGAACGCGTCCCTTCAGATATCCGCAAAGACGGCGGCGTTGCGCGTATGGCTGATCCCCGCATAACCGAGGAAGTTATGAAGGCCGTTTCCATTCCTGTTATGGCGAAAGCACGCATCGGGCATATCGTGGAAGCACGTGTTCTGGAAGCGATGGGCGTCGATTATATCGATGAAAGCGAAGTTTTGACACCCGCTGATGAAGAATTTCATTTATTGAAAAACAACTACACCGTGCCTTTCGTTTGCGGTTGCCGAAACTTGGGTGAAGCAGCCCGCCGGATCGGCGAAGGAGCTTCGATGCTCCGCACAAAAGGCGAGCCGGGCACCGGGAATATCGTGGAAGCGGTGCGCCATTTGCGCCAGGTCAACGCGGAAGTGCTGCGAGTGGTTCATATGAGTGAAGATGAATTGATGACGGAAGCACGCATTTTGGGCGCTTCTTATGAATTCCTGCGTGAAGTGAAATCACTGGGCCGCCTACCGGTCGTCAATTTCGCCGCAGGTGGCATCGCAACGCCATCGGATGCCGCTTTGATGATGGAACTGGGAGCAGACGGCGTGTTTGTCGGATCCGGCATCTTCAAATCCGACAACCCGGAAAAATTTGCGCGCGCCATTGTCGAAGCGACAACCCATTACCAGGATTACAAATTGATCGCGGAATTGTCCAAGAATCTTGGCATTGCCATGCATGGCATCGAAATTTCCACAATTGCTGCCGGCGAACGCATGCAGGAGCGAGGCTGGTAACGATGAAAAAAATAGGAGTCCTTGCGTTGCAAGGAGCTGTTCGCGAACATACTCGGTCCATTGAGGCGTGCGGGGCTGAAGCGGTTTCGGTAAAAAGACCTGCGGATTTATCCGGCTTGGACGCGCTCATTCTGCCCGGAGGCGAAAGCACCACAATGCGGCGGCTGATCGACCGATATGATTTCATGGGGCCGCTGCGCGACTTTGCGGCGTCCGGTAAGCCGATGTTTGGCACTTGTGCCGGGCTGATTCTGCTTGCTAAGGAAATCGTCGGATACGATGAACCGCATCTCGGCGTCATGGATGTTAAAGTGGAACGCAATTCATTTGGCCGCCAAATCGACAGCTTTGAAGCAGACCTGACGATCAATGGTTTGGACACGCCATTCAATGCCGTCTTTATCCGCGCGCCCCATATTGTCAGCGCCGGACCAAACACGGAAGTCCTGTGTGAATACGATGGCAGAATTGTTATGGCACGTTCCGGGCAATTTCTTGGCTGCTCTTTCCATCCCGAGCTGACCGACGACCACCGGATCACCCAATACTTCATCGACATGGTGGCCGTAGATAACATGAGTGTTAACGCGTAATATTAAAAACCCATTCTTCCAAAAGGCTTCCTATGTACGGCACTTCTGTTGATAGATATTCATCTGTCTATGGAACTGCCGTGTATTTGAGGCCTTTTTTAATCCATATTTCATTGAAATGATACCTGTTCATATTTAACCCAAATGAAAAAAGCTGAACTTCTGTTATCTTCTATAACAGGAGTTCAGCTTTTTTGGAAAGGTTTTTTAGACAGTGGCTTGATTGCGGCGCCAAACCAGCATTACTCCACCAAGCAGTACTGCGAAAATACCAATCACGGTGTAAAGCGGGCCATTTGAAGCCGTGTCTGCCATCTCATCGCCTTCTGCAGAATCTGCTACCAGCTGGCCACGGATTTCACCATCAGGATATTCTTCCGTATGCAGATTTACATAAATTTCTCCGGCTACAAGTGCCATAGCGAAATCTTCCCAGGCCATATCCCCAGCCAAGTCGTCAGCTGTCAATGTTCCTGACGCTATTTCTCCGTTATAATCTATCGCTTCATCGTTTGCAAATAACGGCAATTCCACCGGACCGTTTTCACCAGCAGCTCCACTATGAAGATGCCCAGCCATCGTGCCGTTCAAGTTTGAAGCACTTACTGTGTACTCCAGTGATTCCCCGTCTTCACTGACTTTAAAATACGCTTCTCCTGTTGCGTCGCTAGTGACTTCCATGACTTCCTGGTCTGGACTTAAATTCACATTGAATTCCAATCCTTCGTGAGCGGCGGAAACTGCGGCGGCAAACCCTGCTGCTGCCAGCAGTGACGCCAGCAGTAAAACCAAGAACTTTTTCATTTGTTCCTCTCCCTGTAACTTATTTCACCTACCCGGTGATACCTTTCACCTACCCTACTCAATTAAAAGTTATTCTTTATTATCTGAATATTGAATATATTTTACTAGAAAGAATACAAACATCCGAGTTAAAAAAGGTTATAAAAAAGAAAATAGGGGAATATGCATTTACACTATGGTTTCTTAGGAGTGGCAGATCATGCGCAGAAAAATTGCTCCGATTCTAATTATTACTGGACTCCTCTTTGCCGGTTGGCACGGTTATTTCTGGTTTACCGGATCTTCTTCTGGCCGTGAAGCCATCGGCGAAAACGATATTATCGCAAATGCGGAAGACGAAAATTTGGATCAAAAAAATAATGCGTCCCTTTCAATACCTGCCATAGAGAGCCGAAACGAACCAACAGCAAATTCTCCTGAAACTGCAGAAAAGGCAAAAAAAGCAGAAGAGCCCCCAGCACGTGATTATGAAGAATACGACAAGGGAGTAGAAATTGGCTGGCTGCTCATTCCGGATCTTGATATGAAATATCCGATTTACTGGGGAACAGACGATGACACCCTTAACCAAGGGGTCGGCTATCATATCGGGAATTTCACCACCCCTCCTGATGGCCATGGGCATACCGTGTTATCCGGCCACCGGGATACGGTCTTCCAAGAACTCGGGGAGTTGGAGCAAGGGGCTCGCATGTATGTGCAATTTGAAGACATGCAGTATGAGTATGAAATTCAGAAAACCTGGATTACAGATGCACAGGATCGCACAGTTATTGTCGAGAAAGCAGAACCAACTTTGACGCTCACTACCTGCTACCCCTTTACGTTTATCGGTTCAGCTCCCGATCGCTATATTATAGAAGCAGTATTAATTGATAAGACGGCGATGAATTGACGGATACGCTACTTAAAAGAGAGGCCAAACACTGGCTTCTTTTTTTTGGGCTGCATTTTAATTTATATAGAAAAAAACACCCCGCAATTTGCAAGGTGTTCCAATCTGTTATGATCCGTCAAACGCTTCACTTCCCGCAAAACTCTCTTTCGAATCCAACCGGTAGCTGGCAAATGCCAGGCAGGATGCGATCAGCGCGCATAATGCGCCGACCCACGAAAGCTGGATGAGGCTGCCGTTCGCCACGACATATCCGCCAAGGGTGGCTCCGAGCGCAATGCCGACGTTAACCGCAACGGGTGTCAGAGATGAAGCGAAATCTTTGGCTGCCGGGAAATAGACCGTCGCCAAGTTCATCAAATACAATTGGATTGTTGCATTCATGGCATAGATCATCACGGCCATCAGCATGAGAGAGACCAAACCGGCATACGTCGATTCCATCGTAAAATACAAAGAACCTAAGATAATAGCCTGGACTATAAAGACATAGCGAAGCTTGCTGACACCGTTGCGGCTGGCGATTTTTCCTGCCAGCACATTGCTGAGGATTGAAAACGCACCGTAGGCAAGCAAGATGACACTGACGTAGCTAGTCGGAATCGCCAGTCCTTCTTCCAAAATTGGGGTAATGTAGGTGTAAATCGTATACGTCCCGGCGATCGAGAATGTCGGGATAAAGAAAGCCAAAATCATGCGCGGGTTCGTCAGCAAACCGAGCTGTTCTTTAGCCGATGCTTTCTCTACTTTCAAGCCCCTCGGTAGGATAAAGATGCTCATCACCAAACTGATGACGCCCAATAGCGTTGTAAACCAGAACGTCAATTGCCAATTGCCGAGCTGTCCGATGAGCGTTCCTAAAGGAACCCCGATGACATTCGAAATCGTGAAACCGGCAAAAATCAGCGCGATAATGGCCCCTTTTTTGCTGTCCGGCATAATGTCGCTGGCAATGCTCATCGACAGCGCCACCAAAACACCACTGACCACCGCTGTCAGAACGCGGGAAACGATCAACAGTTCATATGTGCCTGATAAAGCACTGATGACATTTCCGACGATGAACAACGAAATCAGGATCAGCATCAATGGATATTTCGGAAAGCGGCTGACGTACGCCGTCATCAATGGTGTGCCGATGGCGTATGCGATGGCGAAACCGGAAACCAGCGTGCCCGCTACCGCGAGGCTGATGTTCAAGTCGGACGAAACTTCCGTTAACAGGCCAACGATGACAAATTCACTGGTACCCATAACAAACGTTAACAGCGTCAGCGTAAAGGCCAATACTTTTTGTTTTGTATTCAATACTTCTTTTTTTACACTTGTGGTCACGAAAAATTCACTCCTAATTGCTGGTTTTCCTTAACGTACGAATGAATCGTTTCATTCCCATTTAAAGATTTTTTGAATATAGATATATCTAAAACTATCGATATGACAAATAAAAAAAAGACATGGCGCTGCCTTAGATTTCTTCGTTGATGAATTGTGCAATTTTCGCCAATGTCTCTTCGTTTCGCCGATAATAAGTCCATTGTCCGTAACGCACCGCTTCCAGCAAACCTGCTTTTTGCATGAGCGACAGATAATGGGACACGGTCGATTGGGACAGATTCACTTTCTCTTGAATATCCCCGACACAGACGCCGCCTTCAATGCTTACCTCCTTGGGCAAATGCGCTTGCTGTGCAGGAAAATTCTTCTCCGGTTCTCTCAGCCACTTCAAAATATTAAGACGGGTTTCGTTTGATAACGCTTTGAAAATATCTAATACATTTAAATTATCCATGTGTGCATCTTATATCGATTTAATTCGATATGTCAATTCATCAGTCCCCAGTCACCAATGAGCCTGGGATACTCGGCGCTGTAAATGTCCATATAAAGGCAGTAAGAAAATCGGAGAACGCCGAATGAACTCGCTGAACGCCTATCGCAAACGAAAGAAGCGCTGATTTTATTTGTCGGAATCGTCCCTGTATTTTGACACTTCCATTAAAAAGCAGTAGCTTAAAAGCAAACCAATATGCGCTTTGGCGCTGTGCACCGAAGAAACGAAAAGGATGTGGCACGAATGCTGAAAATCCTGAAGAATTTGAAGGTCTATAAATGGTTGGTGGGGATGGTTTTTTTGCTGGTGTTCACCCAGGCAATGGCGGACTTGTTTTTACCGACGCTGATGGCGGACATTATCGATAATGGTGTGGTGGTCGGCGATGTGCCGTATATTTGGCAGATTGGCGGTTGGATGCTGGCAGTTGCGGCGCTCGGTGCTGCGGCTTCAGTGGCTGCAAGCTATTTCTCTTCGAAAGCCGCCATGGGCATGGGGCGCGATGTGCGGCGGCAGGTGTTCACGCATGTCGAGCAGTTTTCGCTCCAGGAATTCGATGAAGTGGGCACCGCGTCACTGATTACGCGGACAACGAATGACATCACGCAAGTGCAGCAAGTGGTACTGGTGATGCTGCGCATGGTTGTGAGTGCGCCGATCATGCTGGTCGGCGGGCTCATCATGGCGATTTCGAAAGACCCCCAATTGTCACTCGTCATCATTGGTGCGATGCCAGTTTTGGTGGTATCGATCCTATTCATCCTGAAAAAAGGCATTCCGCTGTTTACGGAAGTGCAGAAACGGCTGGATCGGCTGAACCTCGTGCTGCGCGAAAATTTGACGGGCATCCGCGTGATCCGGGCATTCACCCGCGAACATGAAGAACAGGTCCGCCTCGAGAAGGCGAACCGCGAATTGACGGACGTCTCGATCCGCGTCAACAAAATCATGGCGTTTCTCATGCCGGTTATGATGCTGGTCATGAACTTGACCGTTGTCGCAATCATTTGGTTCGGTGGCATCCGCATCAATAATGGCGCAATGCAAATCGGTGATTTGATGGCGTTTATCCAATACGTCATGCTCATCATGTTCGCGCTGGTCATGGCGTCGATGATGTTCATCATGGTGCCGCGCGCCGCTGTTTCAGCGAACCGCATCAACGAAGTACTGGCGATGCGTCCAGCGTTTGAGGACCTCGGCACGCAAACCGCAGACCGGGAACGCGGCACGCTCGAATTCGACCATGTGACGTTCAGCTATCCCGGCGCAGAAGAGCCGGTGCTGTCGGACATCACGTTCAGCGCGAAAGCAGGCGAGACAACAGCGATTATCGGCGGCACGGGCTCCGGGAAATCGACACTCATCAATTTGATCCCGCGGTTCTACGAAGTGTCGGCAGGAACGATCCGCGTCAATGGCGTTGATATCCGCGACGCCTCGCAAGATGAAATCCGTTCGAAAATCGGTTTCGTGCCACAGAAATCAATCTTGTTTTCCGGCTCCGTGGCGGAAAACATCCGCTTCGGCAAGCAAGACGCGAAAATCCATGAAATCGACCACGCGGCAAAAATTGCGCAAGCGGCTGATTTTATCAGTGAGATGGAAGACGGCTACGATACGTATGTCGAGCAAGGCGGGTCGAATTTATCCGGCGGTCAGAAACAGCGGCTTGCGATTGCGCGCGCACTCATCCGCAAGCCCGACTTGTATATTTTTGACGACAGCTTCTCAGCGCTCGATTTTAAAACCGACTCGAAATTGCGCGCGGCACTCGCCAAAGAAACCAAAGAGGCGACCGTGCTGCTCATCGGCCAGCGAGTCAGTTCACTGATGGATGCCGACCGCATCATCGTCCTGGAAAAAGGGCGGATTGCCGGCATGGGCACCCACGAAGAACTGCTGCGCACCAATAAAGTCTACCGGGAAATTGCCGAATCTCAGCTATCAGAGGAGGAGATCGCATGAGCGACATCAAGAAACGTCCTCAGCGCGGCGGCCATGGCTTCGGTCCCCCCGGTGCAAATATGATGATGGCAGGCGAAAAGCCGAAGAATTTCAAAGCGACGTTCAAGCGGCTGCTGGCGTATTTAAAGCCACGGCGAGCGCGCTTGACGGTGGTCTTCGCAGCGGCGATTCTCAGCACCGTCTTTACGATTATCGGCCCAATGATTATGGGAATGGCAATCACAGAACTGTTTGAAGGCGCGTACGGTGAAATTCGCGGCGAGCCGGGAGCGTCGATCAACTTTGACGTGATTGGACAGCTCCTAATGCTGCTGGCCGGTCTTTACATTTTCAGCAGCGCGTTCATGTACTTGCAGCAATATCTCATGTCATCAGTGGCACAGGACACGGTTTATGATTTGCGCGAAGACGTCAGCGCCAAACTGGAGCGGCTGCCGCTCAATTATTACGATCAAACGGCGAAAGGTGAAACGTTGAGCCGAGTGACAAATGACATTGATACGATTGGCACGACGCTGCAGCAAAGCTTGACGCTGTTTATCACGTCGTTCGTGACGCTAATCGGTATCACAGCGATGATGCTGATCATCAGTCCCATCTTGACGGCGATTGCGATTACGAGCCTGCTGCTGTCGATTTTCGTCATCCGCCCGATCCTTAAGCGTTCGCAGACGCAATTCGCTGACCAGCAGCGAACGCTCGGTGAGTTGAACGGCCATATCGAAGAAATGTACACTGGACATCCGGTCGTTAAAGCGTTCGGCCATGAAAAGAAAGCAATCCATAAATTTAATGATACAAATGAGCAACTTTATGAAGCTGGACGCAAAGCCCAGTTTATGTCCGGCATCATCATGCCGCTGATGCAGTTTATCGGCAATTTCAGCTATGTGCTGATTAGCGTCGCGGGCGGTATCCTGGTGACACAAGGGCGCATCTCGATCGGTGACATCCAGGCGTTCATCACGTATTCCCGGCAGTTCACACAGCCGGTGACGCAGACAGCAAACATTGCGAACATCATCCAATCGACTGTCGCTGCTGCTGAACGCGTTTTCGAACTGCTTGATGAACGGGAACAGACTATGGAAACAAAAGGCACCGCATTGGAACGAGCAAAAGGTGCTGTGGCGTTCGAGCATGTGGACTTTGGCTACGGTCGCAATCCGCTGATCCAAGACATGAACATCTACGTCGAGCCCGGGCAGACAGTGGCTATCGTCGGCCCGACCGGCGCGGGGAAAACGACGCTCATCAATTTATTGATGCGCTTTTATGAACTGAACGCTGGACGAATCCTGATTGATGGCATTGACACACGTGATTTGCCGCGCGGCGAACTGCGCCGCAATTTCGGCATGGTGCTGCAGGATACCTGGTTGTTCAATGGCACGATCAAAGACAATATCGCATACGGCAAAACCGGCGCAACCGAAAAAGAGATTGTCTCAGCTGCAACAGCTGCACACGCCGACCATTTCATCCGTACACTGCCCGATGGTTATGACACAGTATTAAACGAAGAAGCATCCAACATCTCACAAGGTCAGAAGCAGCTGTTGACGATTGCGCGAGCCATCTTGTCCGATCCTCCGATCATGATTCTGGATGAAGCGACATCGAGCGTCGACACGCGCACTGAAGTCCTCATTCAGAAAGCGATGAACCTCTTGATGGATGGGCGTACAAGTTTTGTTATCGCGCACAGGCTGTCGACGATCCGCGACGCCGACCTGATCCTTGTCATGGACAAGGGACGCGTCATCGAACAAGGTACACATACCGGATTGCTCGACCGCAATGGCTTCTACGCTGACCTCTACAACAGCCAGTTTGCGAAGTCGGCGGTAAGTTGAGGAAAACAGAAGGTCAATTGCAGAAATGGAAAAAGCTTTCTCCCCGCTTATCAATCGTTGGAAATTATTAAACCAATGGATTGGCAGAAAATGAAGACGGGTATAGAATAGTAAGCAACAGACAGCAACACATTACAATTTGGGAGGAACAAACCGTGGGCTTATTCTTTATGGGAATCCTGCTTTGGTCGCTGGTCATCGCCTCGGTCGTCTTGCTCGTCTACGGAATATGGAAACAGTCATGGAAAGCGCTCGCGTGGAGTGGCGCCGCCTTGCTTTTGCCGATGGGCCTCATCGCTTTCGACGGAAGCGGAAGCATGTGGTTCAAGTTGAGTATCGTGCCGCCGCTGTTAATTTTTGCCGCCGCGTATTACATGAGACACAAAACTGTTCAGCATTTGCATTAAGATGAAAGGGCCGGAGATCTCCGGTCCTTTTTTTGTGATTTGCGATTATCTATATGAATTTCAATAATCCTTATCTTGCCTCGTTCTTTTATTGAAATGGACAAAAAACGGTAAAAAGTAGTTCGTTTTTATGTGCCCGTGCGGTGCTGATAGCTTGTATAATGGAATGATTATCAATACTTTTTAACTAGCTTATGCGGGAGGAGGATCCTACTATACTTACTCAAATTCCTGTTATCGATTTTCTGCTGTTGCTGCTGTTGAATATGGGGCTCGGTGCAGTAGGTTTTTTCCCCAGTGTTCTTTTGACCGCACTCAATATCAATACATTCGGAGTCACAATCGGAACGGTGCTTTCGCTGTCAGGTGAAATCTTTGGTGCCATTGCCGGATTCTACCTCTACCGATTCGGGTTCTCAAAAATCAATCCGCATTGGTTGAAAAAACCGTTCTGGGCGTACATTCAACGCTCTTCGGTAAGGCATGTCTTTTGGGCAGTCATCTCACTGCGCCTTATCCCTTTCGTACCGTCAGGGTTGGTGACAGCAGGAGCAGCCTTGACGCCGATTTCCGGCCCCCTCTTTATGGTTGCCAGCACCATCGGCAAAATTCCCGCGGTCTTCATTGAAGTGGCAATTGTTTATGGCGTCATCCATACCATCCCGACCAGCTATCAATACGGTTTGGCCCTTGTGATCCTGCTGGTGACTGGATGGCTCTGGAATAAAAACAGAAGAAAAAATTCCGTTGCAATCAAAGAGTGATTCTTGGAGTCGCGCTGCTCCACTATTCCTTCATAAAGAAAGCCAAGGGCCTGCACAGCTTTTGGCTTTTTTTATAACATCTTTCGAAAGCAGTTTTCCCTTTGCCATCAGACTTCATATTTTATTTTATGGAATTGAGAGAATTCTTTCGAAAAGTGGTAAACTTGGAATACATGGAAAATAATAACTTCTTATATTAAAAGGAATTAAATACAATAAAAATGGTTATCTTTACTTGCGGAAAGGAGAACAATTAATGAGGGACTTTACAGAAAAAATGAGCCCGGATATCTTAGCATCCACAGCGCTGTTAGATTTGATCCAAGATCCGGTTTTTTTGATGGAAGAAGATCATGGTTCTTTCCGCTATATCTATGCGAATCCAGCAGCCTTAACCATTATGAAGCAGCAGGAGTTGGTTGGACGCCGGCTTGAAGACGTGCTGCCCCCAGAGAAAAGCCGTCAATTTATCCAGTATTACCAAAAAGTGCAATCCACTAAACAGTCTTTTGAGTTTACCGATAGAACTGAAATTGACTCTAACGAATTTATTCGGGAAACCATGCTGAATCCGATCATGGCAGAAGATGGCGAGTGCTTGTATATATTGGCTATCGTTAGAGACGTTACGGACAGAGAGCGGAAGAAACAGGACCTTCACACGACGCAAAGAGAAATCGAAATCGAGCGGGAACGATTGAATTCTCTTGTCGAACACAATGGCAGTGCAGTTTTTGAATTTGACGATCAAAAGAATTTTGTCAGCCTCAATAAAATGGTCACTGACTACACCGGTTACAGCGATGAAGAACTGATTGGCAAATCCATTTTATCCTTAGTGACCAACAGCTTTTTGGAGGAAACTCGCGCGAATTTTGCTAAGGCTTTAGCAGGGCAAGCTATTGATTTTGAGACCAGTATTCATACAAAGGAGCAACAGATTGCCACGTTTCAGATGAATACAATTCCCATCATTGTCGAAGAAAAAGTAATCGGGGTCTACGCCATCGCCAAGGGAATTACCGAGCAGAAGGAAACGGAACGCCTTCTGCAGGAAAGCGAACAGCGGTATAAATCGTTGTTTGATAACCATCCTCACGGCATACTGACTTTTGAACGGAACGGCAATTTGGTGAGCATCAATGCTGGAACAGAACATATTACAGGCTACACCTTAAAAGAACTGGAAGCCGAATTATTTCTGTCGATTATCCTGCCGGAAGAAAAAGAAAAAGTGCTGCATCATTTTTACAAATCGATTGATGAAAAACAGTCTGCACAATACCAACTGACTTTCCGACATAAAAACGGCCAGTTGGTTGAACTTCAAACAATGAATATTCCCATCATCGTAAACAAAGAGCTGGTTGGCATCCATGGCATTGTAACCGATATCACTGAAATAAACCGGGCCCAAAAAGCCTTGACCGAAACGAAAAAAGAGCTGGAAGTCTTCTGGGGCAACTCCACTGACCCGATTTTTTACATTGATACTAAAGGAGACATCCTGAAAGTGAATCCTGCTTTTGAGGAAACTTTTGGATTTACGGAAGAAGAAATGGTAACCGGCAAAGGTACAATCATTCCCTCGCATATGAGATTCGACCAAATCAATATCGTGGAAAGAATCATTCGGGGAGAAACGGTCAATTCCCATGACACCATCCGTATGACCAAAGCGGGAAAACCGCTCAATATTATTTCTTCCTATTCGCCTGTGCGAAATGCGGCCAAAGAAATCATCGGTGCCACCATCCTTTATAAAAATGTGACGGAACTTAAAATGGCCGAGAAGGCATTGCAGAAAAGCCAGGAGAAATACAAAATCATAACGGAGAGCACGTTTGATATCGTTACGATGATCAACCTTAACGGGCTGGTCGAATACGTATCCCCTGCCTATGAAAACATTTTGGGCTATCCTGAAAAAGCTTTACTCGGCAGCCCATTTACGATAAGAGTCCATCCCGAAGATGCATCTGATTTACGGGACAGTGTCAATTCCCTTACTGATGGAGGAAAGCCTGCTCCGATTGAAATTCGTTTTTTACATAAAGAAGGCCATTATATCTGGATGGAGGTGTCGCCTACTCCAGTCCTGGAAAACGGAGAAGTGAAACAAGTATTTACGATATCCAGAGATATCACGGAACGGAGAAGGCTTCAGAAGGAAGTTGCAAAAATGGCGTTTTATGACCATTTGACGGGCATACCGAATCGCCGGACTTTTGATGATAAGCTCCAAATGGCCATCCATCAAGCAAATTCTTCCGGCAAAAAAGTGGCCGTTCTCATGCTCGATGGGCATAAATTCAAGCAAATCAATGATCAATTTGGCCACGATGCAGGAGATGCTGTAATTCAGGAAATGGCTGCACGCCTCCAGTCCTGTGTTCGCCTACCAGGTACAGCCGCTCGTTTAGGCGGAGATGAGATGGGCGTTATTTTCCCTGGAATCGAGTCACCGGATGAGGCCGAAGAGCTAGCAAAACAAATTTTGAACTCGTTTAAAAAACCCTTTAGCTTTAACGGCGTTGATATCAAAATTGGAGCCGGGATTGGCATTTCCCTTTATCCCGACCATTCCACCAATGAAAGACAATTGATAAAGTTTGCTGATCTGGCACTGTATGAAGCCAAAAGCAAGGGGCAGTACGCATACAAAATTTATGAATAGTGTTTGTTTGCAGGTTTTTTGCCGAGCCCTTCCTTGATAAAAGCCGGACCCCAAAAAAATATTCAAAAGCAGGAAAAAGCCTTTCAGCAGTGAAAGGCTTTTTCAAATTCGATTTATACTTTATTATGGAAATTCGAATCGATATCAGTATTAACTGTGAAAATACTCTTACGCAGCTTTTTCCATCATCAGATCCCACCGATTAAAAGAGTTTAACCTGACAATGTAACTATCGGAAAATTACAATATTTATCAATCAATACTTTTTACCTATTATTTATTATACAATATAAGTATATGATACTCTTTGACATATACATAATTACAAATATAATATTTTTCCTCTTTTAATTTAACTTATTAGATTCGGTTGCAAGTAATTTCTCATTTAGGAAATAAGAAACGGACAAACTCCACCATACACATATCCTACCTACAGAAAGAGGATGATGGCAATGAAACCACAGTTTGTTAACTCCCTATCAATAGCACCGGGAATAAGTGAGTCCGTCCTGAATTCTTTAAGAGCTCAAATCTGTGTGATAGACAGAACCGGAACCATCTGTTTCACAAATAAAGAATGGAATGAATTTGCGCTGCGCAACGGCGGTACATTATCCAGCTGTGGAGTTGGCTCAAATTATCTTGAGCATTGTGAGAGTGAGCCGGAAGTGTATGAAGGATTGCAGGCGGTTCTCACGGGTGAGTCTGACTGTTTCAACTTCGAATACCATTGCCATTCCCCTTCCGTACAAAGATGGTTTTTGATGCAGGCCACCCTTCTGCAAACAAATGATGAAGCCGTTGCCGGAGTGGCCATTCACCACGTCGATATCACGAAACAAAAACTCCTGGAACTCCAGCTGAAGGAACTTGCAGACAAGGATACCTTAACTTCATTGTTTAACCGACGCTATTTTGAAGAACAACTAACAAAAGAAATCAGCCTGGCTCTCCAACACAACACGCACCTATCTTTACTCTATATTGATATAGACAACTTTAAAGAAATAAATGATTCGTACGGCCATCCAGCAGGCGACCGCGTATTAAAAGCACTGGCTCTTCAAATTGAGTCTGCAGCAAGATCCTCTGATACCGCAGCACGCATTGGCGGAGATGAGTTTGCCATCCTTTTCCCTAATACAGGCAGATCCCAATTGAAAGTTCTGGCAACCACATTAAGCCGGAATATCCAGCACCTGAAAATCCAGGAACAAAGCCTGGAGATCAACGTTACCGTATCCATAGGCGGGAAAAGTTTCATAGATGAATTCCCCATCACTTCCATGGCGGAATGGGCGGATAAGGCGTTATATATAGCCAAAGATAAGGGCAAAAACCAAGTAGTCATCTTTTGATCATGCGTGAAATTTGAAACGTCTCTGTATTGAGGCGTTTTTTTGCGTCCTCATTTTGATCCGTCAAAAAGCGGTGACACAAAATCCCCCGCTATTCAGTAGAAAGTTATCACGAGGAAGCCACCGTTACCTGATTGCGTCCTTCGTTCTTCGAGTTGTATAAAGCGACATCCGCAATTTTCAATAACCCGGAAAGCCCCATGTCCTGTGTGCTTTTGGCCATTCCGATGCTGACCGTCACCTGACCGTATGGCCAATCTTTGACTTCGATCGATTTTCGTATTTTCTCAGCAATTGCCACGGTTATTGATTTTTCACAAAAAAAGTCTTTTGGCTCATATTCATTGTGCCAAATTTTAGTATCCCAATTGCTGGACATTGCGGACACGAAGAATAAAATTTCCTGTTGAAAGTGAAAAGCAGCTTAGGATGACTCAATACTTTAAATCAAAAAAGAATTTTAGTTATTTTTACCTATTTCATATTATATGTTATAAACATATGGTACTCTTGATTTTGTAATAAAAATACATTAAAACATAAAATTTTTACTGTTTAATTTGTATCCCTTACTTTATCGCCGTGTTTAATTGAAATTGCCCATCTACTAAAAGCATGAAGCACGATATAGATCAATAATAATTGGAATAAAGGGTTCTATATATAATACTTACTGTAATGAGTAATGTACTTGAAAATAGCGATCGAAACCCAATTATCATAAAAAATAAAGACGGGAAAGTTTAGGGTTTTATGGACATTACCTAAATATGCTTGGAATACTAAAGATTCCCTTTAATAAACAAATAGGAGTGTAGTACTAATGCGAAATGACTTTTACTATCCCAACAACGAAAATGCCGACATTGCTTCAGAGTTACTCAGGGCCAATAAAGAGCTTGTCTTTCAAATTGAAGAGAAAGATAAGCGTATAGCAGAGTTGCTCATTGCCAATAAAGAGCTCGCCTTTCAAATTGAAGAGAAAGATAAACGTACTGCAGAGCTGGTCATCGCCAAGAAAGAGATTGCCTTTCAAACCGAAGAAAAAGCTGACCGTGCTGCAGAGCTGGTCATCGCAAAAAAAGAGCTTGCTTTTCAAACCGAAGAAAAAGCTGACCGTGCTGCAGAGCTGGTTATTGCCAATAAAGAGCTTCTCTTTCAAACTGAAGAAAAAATTGACCGTGCGGCAGAGCTGGTCATTGCCAATAAAGAGCTTATTTTTCAAAGCGAAGAAAAAGCTGACCGTGCGGCGGAGTTGATCATTGCGAATAAAGAACTTGCCTTTCAAACCGAAGAAAAAGCTGACCGTGCGGCGGAACTGATCATTGCGAAGAAAAAACTTATCTTTCAAACTGAAGAAAAAGCTGACCGTGCGGCGGAGTTGATCATCGCGAATAAAGAACTTGTCTTTCAAAATAAAGAGAAAGATAAACGTGCGGCAGAGTTAATCAGCGCGAATAAAGAGCTGGTTTTTCAGAACGAAGAGATCTTATATCTTAGCTACCATGACCAGTTGACTGGTTTGTATAACAGAAGGTTTTACGAAGAAGAGTTACTGAGAATTGATACACCAAGTAATATGCCTTTGACAATATTAATTGGAGATGTAAACGGCTTGAAATTAATCAATGATTCCTTTGGACATTCGATGGGGGATGTGTTGCTGAAAAAAGCGGCTGAAGTAATTAAAAGAGGCTGCCGGCAAGAGGATATTGTTTGCCGAATCGGCGGTGATGAGTTTGTAATGCTATTGCCTAAAACAGGGGCAGATGAAGCAGAGGAAATTATCACACGTATCAATGAACTGTCGTTACTGGAAAAAGTAGGTTCAATGAATATTTCTGTCTCATTTGGCTATGAAACGAAGTATGATGAAGAAAGTGAACTTCAAGAAATATTCAAAATAGCAGATAAAAATATGTATAATAATAAGTTTTCGACAGGCAACTATGAGAGAACGTGAAAAAATAAAAGAGTGATGCCTTTCCAAAAGAAATTGGAAAGGCATTATTCATTTTAACGCCTGCTTTATAAAAATATCCAAAGCACCGTCTCCGCTCAAAGCATAAATTCTTAGCTAAAAATTCGCATTCCAGCATTACCTTTCTTCTCAACCCGGTTCTAAACCCACATAGCACCGATAAAAATGCAAAAAGACATGTTTTGAATAAACTCTATTCACCCTTCATTTATAGAATTTCTACTCAGTGAACTCCTTTTTTTCATCTAGCGAGACTGGACAAATCAAGAAGATGTAGCTTCCCAAAAAAATTAAAGCCAAATCTGTAAGCTGCACGTCTAATAAGAGAACGGGAATAAGGGGGTGGCTACTGCTTGCTGAATTTAGTGAAGAAAGCTCAAAAAGGTGATGATCACGCGTTTTACGCGTTATTTCAACAATATGAACAGGATATTTACCGCATGGCTTTTGTCTATGTAAAGGATCAAAATGATGCACTTGATGTGGTGCAAGAAACAGCCTATCGTTCATTCAAAGCCATAAAAACGCTAAAAGAACCCAAGTTTTTTAAAACCTGGCTGCTTAGAATAGCGGTTAATTGCTCTCTGGATTTACTTCGGAAACAGCAAGCAGTGGTTCGGTTGCTGCCCGAAATCGAAGAAAACTTATCGGGGGATGCAGATGAAGACATCCCTTTAGAAATAACGGTCCGTGATTTAATCGAACAATTGGATGAAGGAGAAAAGAGTGTGGTTCTCCTACGATTTTACGAAGACTTATCTTTCAAAGAGGTAGCAGAAACCCTGGATATTCCATTGGGTACAGCGAAAACAATTTTATACCGGGCGCTGGCCAAGCTCCGTAAAAATTGGAAAGGAGCCGATTTGTATGGGTAATAACATTAAACAGGAAATAAATAAAATTGAAATACCTGAAGAACTGAGCGACAGAAGTAAAACCGGCATTTCTCAAGCAAAGAAAGAAATGCACAAGGGCAGAAAAAGATTTAATGGCAAATTCATTGGGGTTGCCGCAGCTTTATTTTTATCCATCGGCGCATTCGTCTTATTTAATAATTTTTCCTCAAACGGTACATCGGGCCACTCCGAAGCACTCATTGTGAACGAAGACGGAAGTGTAGAAATTCCAGCTTTGCAATTACCCGAAGACACTTCCAATGCCGATATGATCGGTTTAATTGTTTACAACGGAAAAGTTTACACCCAAACAAGGACAGAGATCGATGCAGAAGATGCGAAAGCTCTGCTAGGCGAGAAACTTGGGACCACGACAGGAACCATTGATGAATGGAGCACGCAGGAAGCCTATGATGACGAGTTCGCATCGACAATCGGAGTAACAGACGTTTATTCCGTAAATGGATACGATAAAGACTTCAGAATCATGGCTTATCACGAACAGGATGGCGGGCAATACGCAGAGTTTTATGAGAACCTGGATGGAATCACCATAAGCAGCGGTGAAGATGTCTTCGGCAAATTAAATATGTTTGGGAATGTATCTACTGCAGAGTGGAGAACCTTCACCGATTGGAATAATGACATTGAAAATTATAAGCCTATTTCGGATATGGCCGTATTGAATGCCTTCCTGGAAGAACTGAACAAGGCAAAGCCTCTTGCCCGTGAACAAAACTCCGATCCAATTGGGGATTTCCGAAACGACGAGGTCTACAGGGAGCTGATTATTCACTTGGATGATGGTTCAAGGGTCAGCCTGACGCTTCTCAAAGACGGGTATATCTATTACGGGTTTATGGCTGTGTATTTTGAAATGGATGAAGGAGTGTTTTCAACAATGTGGGAGCAGCTGCAGTAAAAATATTTTTTTATAGACGAGGGCGTTTCCGCATTATGTGGAGACGCTTTTTTACTTAATGGAGCAGGTCTGATATTCAGGTCATGTGTTACCTTGGTGCTATCTAGCACTAGATATTCTGGAACTTAACTTATTGGAATTATTGTTATATATGGAAATTTACTGTAAGGTAAATAATTAACAGATTACCAAAAATTCGACCCTGTTCCTCTAAGCAAAAATTTTATAGTAGGTTTATTTGTTTTAGAAAGGAGATATTATGAATAAAGTTGTTTTAATAGCAATGTTACTCATCAATATTTTTTTCATAGTAGGATACTTCATTGGATTTGATTTGGTAACGAATAATTTTTGGACTGTGTTTTTCGGTGTGTTCTTTATATTAAGTATTGCAATATCAACGATTCTACTATTTCGTTCGCGAAAAGAAGCGGAAAACTTGACCTACCTTTCTTTGGCGGTATTAACAATCAGTATCGGTTCTTTCGGTTGGTATTTATTTATAAACTATCTATTTCTCATAATGGGATAGTGCATAGGTAAAATAAACACTATGAGAGTGATTCCTATGGGAACACTCTTTTTTTATTAACCCATTTGTATTATGTTCTGGTACACTACTTCGAATATGTGATGATATGCATACTATTTTTTCAAGTTCCGCTTCCCTGGGAGGTGAATTCAACACACTTGAACCATTGTATTATGAAATCTCCTGAAAAATGAGGCATTGGGAGAGCGCAAACAATTTCTGTTACAATCAACGGAGAAAGAGCATCCAGCTTCCTTAAAACCCAATCGTTAAAAGTTTTAAAGGACGGGTGAATTGGAGGATATCGATTTGAAGCGATTATTAAGAAATATGACAACGATTCAGCTCTCCCTTTATGCGGTGCTGTTGCTCAGTTTTATCGGTTCTATGTTTTTCATCAACACCAATTACGGATTCTATGATCAGCCGATTGTGAAAATCACGGAAGCTGAAATCGTGGAGACCCAAGAACTAAGTGATATGTATGGCAACGAAGATGTTTTATATACCCAGCAGCTCAAAGGTGAAATTCGGAACGGCGAGTACAAAGGTGAAGCGATCGAGCTCGAAAATGAGTATTCCTTATCAGGAGCCAATGACCACGAGTACCGCGTCGGCCAAGACTTATTCGTCAATCTTGACGCGGCAGCAGACCCCACCGCTCTCTCCGGTACGATCGATAATGTGAAACGGGATAAATACATCCTCGCGATGACGTGGATTTTTATTTTTGTGTTGCTGATCATCGGAAAAAAACAGGGATTCTACTCGATTGTCAGCTTGGCGCTCAACGCGGTGATCCTGTCGTATGCATTGGATGTTTACACACGGACGGAAAATGCCAGCTTATTGTTGATTGCGGGGATCAGCGTTCTGTTATTCACCGTCACCTCACTGCTTCTGGTGAACGGGTTCAACGAAAAAACGTATGCGGCAATCGTCTCGACAATTCTTGGTGTTTTCGTGGCCCTGCTGTTGGCTTCTTTCGCGATCTGGACATCCGGCGGGAATGGCTTGAACTACGAGGAAATGCAATTTCTCTCAAGGCCCTATGAAGTCGTTTTCATGGCGGGTCTATTCATCGGCTCTCTCGGAGCGGTGATGGACGTCGGTATTACGATGTCGGCATCGATTTTTACACTTCATGAAAAAAACCCGAACATATCCATTCAGGCGATGAAGAAGTCTGGCATCGAGATTGGGAAAGATATCATGGGCACGATGGCAAATATTTTGTTCTTCGTTTATATCAGCGGTTCGATTCCGATGCTGCTGCTGTATTTGTCGAACGGCGCCGACTGGCCATTTACATTTTCAATCAACCTGTCCCTCGAAATCGCCCGTGCGCTCGCAGGTGGACTCGGGATTGTCCTGACCATCCCAATCGGCATTTATACGTCCATTTTCTTCATTAAGAGAAAGAAGGTGGCCCGATGAATGTACTGATCATTTTAGCCCTCATGTTGTGTATGGCCATGGTGATGATCGGCGGAAAAAAAGGTGCGGTTTCATTTCTCAGCCTGTTCATCAATTTTCTGGTGCTGCTGTTTACGGTATTCATGATGGCCAACCCTGATAATAACCCCATCGTTTGGGTCATCATTGCTTGTGTCATCATAAGCTGCGTCAATTTGTTTTTCATCAATGGCATCAACAGCACCACGATTGCGGCGTTCTTTTCAACGGTCATCACGATGATCGTGCTGTTGTTCTTCATTTTCATCATGACCGATTTAACGATGATCAATGGCTTCGGCGAGGAGGAAGTGGATGAACTCAGCCTATTCTCGCTTTATATCGGCATCAGCTTTGTCGAGCTTGCCGCTGTGGTCATCATCATCAGCACGATTGGTGCAATCACGGATATCGCCATTTCGATTACGTCACCGATGCGCGAAGTCCATCTCCATAACCCCGGCATCAGCCGCCGTGAACTGGTGCGAGCAGGATTCTCCATCGGCCGGGATCTTCTCGGCACGAGCACCAACACGTTGTTTTTCGCTTTTTTCGGCAGCTATCTGGGCTTGTTAATCTGGTTCAAGGATCTGTCCTATTCGCTCGGTGACATCGTCAATTCCAAAGTCTTTACCGCCGAAATGATTACGATACTTTGCGCCGGCATCGGCATCGCGCTCGTCATCCCGATCGCCTCGTGGATCACTGCCTATCTGCTGATTCGAAAAAGCACTATTGTGAAATAAATGAAGGTGAGTTTCAAACGAATTGTTGTGATGATTAATGACATGTTTAAAGAAACCCGGCAGCCATTTGCAGGCTGCCGGGTTTTTTGAATTGGATACTCTATTTACTGGGATTTCCGACAGTCCGCTCTTACCCCCAATACTTTGAGTAATGGAGCATTTCATCCTGCTGCATGCCCATCTGTTCGTACAATTTTTGAGCCTGATGATTGTCTTTAGCCGTCTCAAGTGTAATGAAACGAGCATTTCTGTCAATACTATAAGCGTAGCATTTATCCAGTAAGCTTCTTCCGACGCCTTGCTTGCGGAATCTTTCATCGACATACAGATCATTTAAAACATAAGCTCTTTGTAAAGCGATTGATGAAAATGTCGGATACAGCTGCACAAATCCGGCTGGGTCCCCGTTGATCTTCGCCATAAAAATAACGGATTCATTCTTTGAAATTCTCTCTTCCAAAAACCGTTGTGCCGCTTCCGTATTTCCTGGCTGATTGTAAAACTGCCTGTATGCGTCGAATAACGGTACTACCGAAGGGATGGTAGTGCCTGTAATTTGTTCTATGTTCATGTTGGTGCCCTCATTTCTTATTTAAAACTCACTTTTCTATCTTGGTATGTATAATATGCTGTCAATAATCTTCTTGCATTTCAATACACTCTCTTCAGTGGCCTCATCAACTTTTCTGCAATTCCTCACATCTGGATCAAAAGACTTTAAATGCTCACAGAGCACAGTTCCAGTAACTTTTCCTTCCTTCGATTCTATGGAAAAATGAGTTGGAAATTTATCTGTAGCACTCGTGATAGGAACTGCCCAAACCATTCCGGTTCTGTCTACAAGTTCAGCAACAGAAACTACCATAGCTGGTCTTCTGCCGTCCTGTTCATGTCCCTTAGTTGGTGAAAAGTCCATTATGACAATGTCTCCAGTTTTGTATTTTGCCATCAAAATTCCCCCATGCGAATAATATGCGCCTACTCAAAAGAGAAGGCGCTTAAAATATTTCCTATTACCAGATTTCCTTGCCCACTGGCTCATCGTCCCAATCGTACTGGATTCTTGGCTGACTCTCGTCGTATCCTTCAAACAGCTGTTCAAAAGGCGTTAATTTCACTACCGGTTTTAGCGTTATTTCACTCCCATTTACTTGCACATCAAAAGATATATTTTTAAAGTCTGCTACACCGATTTGTTCAAGTAAATCTTTTGGTAACCGGATTCCTTGGCTGTTTCCCCATTTTTGAAGCTTAACCTCTGGAATTGCCATACATATCACCCTTAGTGTTTATTTTCGATACTTTTATAAATTAAGTATAAACAAGTATATACATAATATCAAAGATATCAAATCCTATTTCGGTTTTTATTTCAAAACTCATTCCCTCACAGCAATTCCTCGGTTTCATTCACCAGCTGATGAATTTGCATATCCACTGAGACCGTTGTTCCTGTTAGGTAGCAAAATTCAATGACATCTTCATTAAGAATAATATATGGCTGTTCTTCACCATGAATACTGGGAACAATGTTAAGGACAAACCTCACGTCGTACTGTTCTTTTATCCCTTTCAGTTGGGGGATTTTATTCTTCAAGTTCTTTATGGTATCCCTGCACTGCGCTTCCACATCCAATCGACCGATCTCAGATTTTTCAGCGCTCCATGTGGAGAAACGATACTCAGATCCATCGACTCGCTTATCTCCATAAGCCCAGCTGCTGAAAGGCTGAATTTCCAGAACGCGTGTAATGTCTTCCGGATTAAAAATTCCTCTTTCATATGCAATGAACCCTTTGTCAATCGTACCGTTACTTTTAATGGCAAAATAAGTGTAGCTACTCGTTTTTTCCATTGGACACTCCTTATTCAGTCATAAAATCGGACTCAACAACCGCGCAAAGCCTTCGCGTAATTTGACGGTCCAATTGCGTTCTGCGTACAGTTCCTTCGTTAGCTTCCGGCACTGGGCTGCATCCGATTCGAACAGCGACTCCAGCTCAAGTGCGACCCGCCGATTAAACACCAATGCGTTAATTTCGAAGTTCAGCCGGAAACTTCGGGCATCCAAATTGGTCGTGCCCACGGTTGAAATTTCGCCGTCAACGGTCAATGTTTTGGAATGAAGAAAGCCGCGGTCGAACAAATAGACATCTGCCCCGTAATCGAGCAGCTCTCCGAGAAATGACCAGGATCCCCACATGACAAATGGATGATCCGGCTTCCCGGGAATCATGATATGCATTTTCACACCGCTCAGCAATGCCATTTTGCAGGCGTCCATGAAACTCTTATCCGGTATGAAATAGGGGGTCTGGATGAAAACTTCCCGTTCGGCCGAGGAAATCATTTTGATCATCATGTTTTTTAAATGCTCCGTATGGGAGTTCGGTCCGCTCGTGACAATCTGCACCGGGGACAAGTTCTTGATCTCGTGCTGGGGAAAGCAAAAAATATCTTCTCGCTTCTTGTACTGATTGGCGTAATTCCAGTCCAGAATAAAGCGGTCCTGGATGTGTTGGATGGCATCCCCTTCCACCCGTAAATGGACATCGCGCCAATAACCGAATTTCTTTACTTCACCCAAATATTCCGTCCCCACATTAAAGCCGCCGATATAACCGATTTCCCCGTCGATAATGCAAACTTTGCGATGATTGCGGTTATTGACCCGCAGATTTATGAACCCCAAAGCCGACGGGAAAAAGATCTGGACTTCACCATTGTGCTGGATCAATTCCTTGAAATCTGACTCCTTCAATCCCCTGGAACCGAAGCCGTCGTATAGAAGGCGGACTTTCACTCCCGCTTTTGCCCGCTCCAGCAATGCGTCCAATAAACGCTTGCCGAGTGCATCCCGTTTGATGATGTAGTACTGAATATTGACCTCTTCCCGTGCCTTGCCGATATCCTCAATCATGGCATCGAACTTCTGGACACCTTCAGAAAGCACATGCATTTCATTGTAGAAACTGACCAGCGAACGGGAAGACTGCAAATTCATGACCAGCAGCTGTTCATGTTTTTTCAGCAGTTCATCATCGTATTCTGCTGCACCGCTTTGAATGCGTTCGATTTGAGAATTGACCTGTCGGGTGTGGTATGACTGTTCTTCTTCGCTTAAATTATAAAAGTTCCTGTCTTTTAAAAGCCTGCCGAAAAACAGGTAGACGATAAAGCCGATGACCGGTAAAAAGAACAGAATCAGCAGCCATGCCCAAGTAGCCCCCGGATCCCTGCGCTCAATAAAAATGACCACAATAGCCAATACGATATTCAACAGGATTATACCGTCCAACATCCAGCTCCAAAAAACCAACCAATCCATTCCGCCACCCCTTTCACCAGGTTCAAATTCAATTCTCTAAATATCCAAATTGTCCTCTTTAGAAAGATAAAATAGCCCTCAAGACGGAAGATTTTTCTGTCTTGATGACTTATATAAGTTATTAAATTCTCTGAAGATGCCATTACATATCATCAAAAACACCTAAATAAACCCGTACATTTAGTTTATTTCCCTTCACAAATCAACCTGATTTCCGATGTTTGGTCAGGAAGAAAAGATTCTCTTTCAACGGGTATTATATTAAACATTCGACTTGGCATGCTTTCCCCCTATATTTTTCATCAACAAAATCAGTGAAACTAAACAGCCTAATGTAAGGGCAATCCACAACGGAATAAACGGGTCTATTACTCCCGTACTCTGATAACTTATTAGCGTCATAATGGTTAATGCCAAACCATAAGCAGTGGCTTTTATCAATACCACTGAACTCAATATCGGACCCCAGGATTTTTTCTGCCACAATAATACACCACTAAAGGCTAGCGAAGGTATTAATAAGATTAAATCGACAGCAAACACAATTGCTGTGGGATGATCAGTTTGCGAGATACTTACATGCACCTGGCCAGTGAAGATAAAGCTTAACGACAGTACAATCCACATGCCGCCCAGCAGTGTGGCAAAAACCAGCATAAAGGCACTGATGAATTTATAAGGCGCTTTCTCACTGAAGCTTCGACTGAATTCCTTCGCATCTGTTTGGACTAACGCAAAAACCAGGGTGAATGTCGAAAACACAACCAAGGCTGTATATAGTAAGAAAAACATATTAAAGGCAGCGCCAAAAAGATAGAACGTATAATTGTAGACCATATACCACAATGAACCCATCCAAAACAGGCGGCCTTTTTTCGAACCTTGCAGCGAATAGAACAGTGAAACCAACAACATGGGGACCACGATAAACAGTGTCACAATATCATTGCCTCGCCAAGCAGCAACAACAAGTGCATTGTCCCGGTAAAGTCCTTCAATAAACAAGCCGCCCGAAGAGGCAATACTGGCCATAAACGCGATTAAAACCGAAAGCATTGAAAAGGTTTTGCTGTTCACTGTGAACATCCAGATTACCTCCTCATTCCTGGATAGGCTGACATGAATGACTTGCAGAATTATGAAACTTTAATGAAACTTCCTTTTTTAAGCCAGTTATAGATGGGTTCCTGCACCTCCTCAAGAGCAATCGGCAGATTTACCTTTGGATCCCATTTTGTCGTTATTGAAATACTGTCTACTACCTTTCCGCCCTTCTTTTCTATTCTTTTTGTAATGGAATCTATCACCTGCTGGGGAACCTTTTCATCACCCTTTGTCAGGAAAAGCCAAACTTTCTTATCTTTAAAAGAAGCCTTTTTAAGATATTGATTAATGGCCGGTGGCGTCTTTCCTGCCCACACTTGGCCCCCAAGAAATATATTTTCGTATTCTTCCAATGCAAAGTCCATCGGCTTAAGACTGCTTTTAAAACCCAAAAACGCTCCCATTGCTGCACCGGCGATCTTACCGGGTGTTCGCTTCTTTTTCTCTTCAATTCTTTGAATATCAAATCCTGTAAGCCGTTGAATTTCTTTCGCAACCACTTCTGTACTGCCGATCCATGAATAATATACGATCAGGCTGCTATTCTTCATCTTTATCATTCCTTTCCTGTTAATCAATATACGAATTCTTCAATGCCTTCTTCATTCTCTGAATACCGAAAAAATCCTTTTATATTTCAAACTTTTTTTAAAATGTCGTTAAAGAGAAAAACGTTCGCAAAAGTGTGAAAACACTTTGCGAACGTTTTTTGTTAATACATATTTATGAATGTCCTGCTTCGCTCAAAATATTAAATCGCACTCCCCTTTCGCGCTACACAATTCTTTTGCCCTGCTCTTTCCCCTTCAGCGAAATCCATATCTCAGAGACATAATCATCGCTGTAGGCATCTCCCGCTGGATAAACCTCCATCTCCGCAGTTCCGGCGTTCTCGTATTGATTGGACGGGAACCATTCCGAAAAGATCTGCTTCCACACTTTCGGCATGGCATCCGGCATCGCGCCGCGCACTTCGAAGACTCCCCATTTGGCTGCGGGCACTTCCATCTGCAGGAATCCTTCCGGCGCCTGCTGCGAGGTTTCGGCCGCAATCCAATAATCCATCGTGGCGCCGTTCTGGTAATTGGCGCAGATGCCGAGCAACCCTTTGATTTCACCGTCGTTCAGTTGGGCAATGGCGTCGCTCGTGCCGTCCGCATTCACTTCCATCCACATCTGCGGGATGCCGCTCATGTTCTCTCCGTCACTCATTGAAAATTCACGTTTTACTCCAATGGCCTGAAAACTTTTCTTCTCGACAATTCGGTACTTCATCGGAAGGGCTCCTTTCAAATTCACCTGGATCGCCAGGCGGTTAAAAGATTGCAGCTCGCCAAAATGTTTTCTGGCTTCGCTCGGTGTGACACCGTGCTGCCGCCGGAATGCTTTGGAAAAAGCCTCGGGAGTGTCGTAGCCATATTTGTAGGCGATGTCGATAACTTTCTGGTCCGTGGCCGACAGCTCCTGCGCCGCCAACGTCAGCCTCCTTCTGCGCAAATACTCAGCCACCGAACAATCCGTCAAGATCGCAAACGTCCGCTGAAAATGAAACACAGAGGAGTTCGCCTGCTTCGCGATCTGCTCAATCGATACGGGTTCTTCAATATGCTCTTCCATATAATCAATGGCACGCTGCAGCGATTCCACCCATCCCATAGCTCTCACTCCTTACACTGATTTTACCAAGCGGTTCGGTTGTTATCCTGTCCGTTTGTGCTGAGTGTGGACAGGGGGAGATTGCTTCAACTCTTTACTGCCCATACATCCCTTTCAACATCATCAACATATTGGCTGCGTCTTCCGAATTGGTCGAATAAATCTGTTTTGAATCCATGTCCATCAGAAACAATGCATCGGGGCTATCCCATACCTTAAACCGGTGATTTTTTTGCTCAGCTGTGTAAACGGAAAGGTCGAACGCAGGCGGAATTTCCGGAGCGGCAGCGACTTCTTCCAGGCTGGCCAAAGTTTTCTCTACAGATTGATTCCATCTGGCATCTTCCACCGATCTTACATTCATTTTCAAAGGCAAAGTCGCCTTGAAAGATTGAGGATTTCCATTCTCAGCCAAAATACTTCTTTCAATTTCCAAATCGGAAAAGGCTGACGTTACAGGAGTTTTTACAGAAGGCTCACTCATGACGGAAAAAACGAGAAACACCGCAATTGCCACTGCCGCAAAGCTGATAAATGCAGGAACGAAATGCCGTCTTTTATTTTTCGGAGTTATAGTTTCTGTCTCATCATTTAGTAGAATGTTATCTAGGGTACGTTGTCTGACAGCAGGCGAACGTCCAGCTTTTTTCAGTTCGCTGAAAAGCTCATCATATTCTTTTCGACTGTTCATCATGCATCCCCTCCTGTTTCAGCATCTCTGCTCTTAATTTCTTAAACGCCCGAGCCGTTTTAGTTTGCACCTTATTTTCAGTCCATCCCAATATCTCCGCCGTTTCCTTGATGGAGAAGTCATTGATCTTCCTCAGAATGAGAACTTCCTGGTAATCCCTCTTCAATCTGCCCATGGAAATGTACAGGTATTCCGCACTTTCTTTCGTGAGGAATGATTCTTCCGGCGACCTCTCTTCTGATGAGTGGCTTTGACTTTCAATATGCAGAAATGAAACGATCCTCTTCCGGCGCAAATAGTCATATGTAAGGTTTCGCGCAATCTTTAAAATCCAGGTGACAATTGTAGAGTCTTGATTGAATTGATCCAGGTTCCGATAAACTTTTAAAAATACATCCTGGGTCAAATCTTCCGACAGCTCTTTGTCACGTAATAAATAGAATATATAGCGATAAACTTGTTCCGAATAAGCTTCGTAAACTTCCTGAAATTCCATTTTCCGCTGCATATCTTCCCCTCCTTTTATCAATAGACGATTAACGACTGCAAATCAGTCAGTTTTTTAAAAAGGCATGTCTTATTTATTTCATAATAAACTATGGTTCCTCTGATAAGTTGTAACAATTGGAATATTTGGATATAGTTATACAAAAGATAGATTCAGGATTTCGTTAAGGAAGGAGGCATAAGACAGTGGAAAAGTTGCGCATGCACTCTTCAAACTAAAAATTTGAGGAGGAAAATAAATGACTTATACATTCAAAGAAAATAAGCAAATTAATATAGAGGCATTGAAATCGCTCTATGAAGACGTGGAATGGTACGCCTACACAAAGGATCTCGATGGATTGGCGGATGCGTTGGCCCATTCGTTATATGTGCTGTCGGTATGGGATAACGAGGAATTAGTGGGGCTTGTTCGAGTTGTCGGCGATGGCCTCACGATTATCTACATTCAGGACATACTCGTTTTGAACAGCCGGCAGAATCAGGGACTCGCAAGTGAAATGATGCGCCGCGTGCTGGAGAAATACCGCGATGTGCGCCAGAAAGTCCTGCTGACGGAAGAAGCGGCAGATGTCCGCCATTTCTATGAAAAGAATGGTTTTCAGTCCTGTGACAAAGGCACTCTCGTTGCGTTTGCTAAACTGGGTTGAATAAAATCTTCATAAACAAAAATTCCCGAGCGGATGGTTGTCATCTGCTCGGGAATTTTCTTTTTGGATTGGTTTTTTCGCTTTTCGCTTGCGAAAAGCATCCATTTTGACTTTGATTTTTGGTTTTTTCGCTGGGAGTTAGGCTGTTTTGTGAGAAATGCTCCCTTTTAGTCCTTTTTGTCACGGTGATATCGGGTGAAATCCGTATATCAAAAACAGTTACTCCTCGGTTTTCATACTTCCGACTCTACTCGCTTTTAAGGCATCAGCCAGATACACCGTGCAGCCGACGATCAACCCGCTCAGTACAATAAGGCCGAGATAGATCGGTTTCAGATGGCTTTCGGCTACGCCTCCCCACGGAAAGATAACATCCTGTATCGCCACGCCAATTATAAATACAACTATGTAAAACAGCACAATCGTGATTATGGACGCTTTCATGGTTCTACCTCCTTACCTGGAATTTACTTTGAAGATAAATAAATGCCATTTATTTCCCATTACGTTACTTCCTTATCTTAACAAACCAAACACACCCTTAATAGTCCATTTTTTGAATCTGAATTCCTTCAAAACCATTGTTAAAAGCGACATCCCTCATTTTGGATGGCGCTTTTTTGATTCTTGCGATTGGATTCGCTGGTTTTTCTGACCTTGCATTATTTATGCCCAACTTTCTACTTTTTATGCCCAACTCGCTAACTTGCAGATTATATTTCTATTTTTTTCTAATTTAAGCATGTAATACTCTACACTTTTTGTCTGCTCACAATTTACTCCCAACTTTAGGTGATTTACTCCCAACTTTGAATGGTTTATTTCCAACTTTCCCGACTTTACTCCCAACTCGCCAATCTACATGTTCTAGATCTTTCATTAAAAAATAATCCCGAAGAGCATGCGTCTCACCGGGATTTCTGTAGATGTGCAGAAAAGTGCCGCCATTTGGCAGCACTTTTTTACATGTATTTATTGTTTTGCATATCCCAAAACCTTGCCTTCAACTGCTTCTAAAGGTATTTCTCCGAATTCTCTACTGTCGATACCTCTCCGCCACTGATCAATTAAAACAAAAACAGCTTCGTTTGATACTTTTACAGGTGCCATCGAAGTATTGAAATACTCTTCTTTGGCATCCAGATTCACCCAGGTTATAAGTTCTTTTTGAGAAAGTTCTTCGTCTGTGGTCCAAGTGCCTTCTTCAATATTTTGCTCTGCCATTTCAAAAAATTCATCTTTGCCAAGTCCTAAATGTGTTGCAACGCCGTAAAATGTATCAAGTTTTTTATTGTCCACATAAACCTGACCCTCGCGTATTTCCACAGTTTCTCCAGGTAACCCTACCACTCTGGCAATATAGTCCTCAGGTAAATTCGGGTTTTTATTAACAGCAGCTTCAGGCGTTTTGAAATAAACTACATCCCCTCGATTAACTTCTGGGTATCCGTTTTCAACAACTAAACTACTGTGAGTGATGGTATCGTAATCGTGGTTCCCGCGATCCATTGTATCCGATCCCCACTCGATTAATTCCGTATTTTCTGTGGCTTCAACTATTTCGATATCCGGTTTAGTCAGATTATCAGTCACAACTTCAATCTCCGCATCCGTATCCGTCAGCGCAGGCAATTCTTCGGATGTCCCTGACGGACCCGCCTGATCCGAATCTTCCCCGTTCAAATTCACCACCAGAAAAAGCGTCGCAACGGTCAGAAGCAGCATCATGACAGCAGCAGTTTGAAAAGTCCCAAAGCGATTCGGCGACCGCCGCTCCCTTTTCATGTCGCTTAGAATTTTCCGTTTCAGCGGCTCTTTGAAGCGCGGCTCATCGCCGACAAACTCTTCCAGGTCGCGTTTGAATTTATTCATCCTGCATCCCCTCCCATTCTCTCAAATCCACCTTCTGCCGCAATAAATCCTTTGCCCGCCGGAGCCGCGTTTTGACGGTGTTTTCCGAGCATTCCAGCAGTTCGCTGATTTCCTTCGAAGTGAATTCCTGGTAATAAAACAGCAGGATCACTTCCCTGTATTTGACCGGAAGCTCCAGGATTTTACTGGTGAGATTGCTTTGGTCTGTTTGCTGGAAATATGTATCTTCAGGTGACTTTGCATTGGAAATCAAACCGCCGAGGGAGTTCGAGAACAGCGAGCGCTTATTCTTCCAGCTTCTCAAATAATCGTGGCATTTATTGACGGTAATTTTGGATAAATAGGTTTTCAGGGAGGACCGGTTGTCGAACTGATCGCCTTTGCGGTAATAGCTGATGAAAACTTCCTGCATGATGTCTTCGGCCGCGGCCCAGTCCTTCACATAGAAGTAAGCGAGCCGAATCAGGTATTCCCCGTGGCTGTCCATAATATTTTTCATTTCCTCATCGGTCAGTTTTGTGTAATCAAGCACCGGCATACGCTCCCATCCCTTCCTGAACACCCAATAGACGCAAGTTTTGGGATAATAGTTTCGTTTTTTAAAAGTATGCGAAATATAAAAAATGAGCCGGAAGAAATATCTTCAAGCTCATTTATGTTGCGGTCTTTGGAGCAATAAAACAGTGGCGACCCACATCACAAAAGAGACCGATGAGATTATTACGGCGGTCACCAATAAATTATCCACAAAATATTCAAATCCATACCATTGAGGCAGCAGGAGGCCAACAAATGGGGTTGCCCAGTAAGCATTGATCTCCGTCATATTCACACAAACTGTTACTATGCCAAAAAATAAAGTGAGCAGCCAAAAAGCTGAGTAATATTTCATCATTGTACGGTTCTTATTCTTTGAAGCATTTGATAAAAGATAAATCCAAATGGTGAGATACCCTAACGTAACGATGACGTTTTTGAGAGTTGCCGGATTGCCCATCAGGAATTCCGGAAAGTTTAAAATAAGCCCTACAATTATAATGATGACAGGTAAAACAATTAAGATAGCGCCTTTTCTCTCCATGTCCTTCCCCCTTGATCAGTTTCGTTTTATTTTATGACTTCGATTTTCTCGGCAGTTTCTTCGTCTGAACCGTTCCTTTTAATCCAGACGTTCACATGGTCTCCTTCTATTAAATCATTGACCGCGGTTTTTGTTCCTTCCACCTTCGTGTTCTCGTCGAGAACTATTTCATAAGCGGATACGAAGCTTCCGGATCTGTAGCGGGCGGACCGATAATCATATTTTCATTTTCAAGTTCAAGGATCCGCATATTTTTATAATCCGCTTTATTGATGGCCTTCTCAGTTTTTTCATCCGAGGTGATGATTTTCTTTGTTGGTTCTTCGCTTGCTTCTGTGCAACCAGTAAGCGTGAAGCCGGAAAACAGGAGCAATAACAAGAGCTTCTTCAAGAGGCATGCCTTCTTTCGGTCATTTGGAAAATTTTGATAACTTGATTTTATCATAAGAAGCGGCAGTCGAAAATAAGCTGTTTTCGGAGAATATGTTGGGACGGGGGTGATCAAATAAAGATCAAAAGGCTTCGCAACTGCGAAGCCTTCCTTATAATGGATTGGAGTTTTTCGCGCAGCGAAAAACATCCGTTCAGATCTTTTGAATTTTTGTGGGATGGTGAGACGGCTAACCCTCTTCAACTAGCATCTTTTTAGAGCAAAAAAATAATAAAAAAGATGGAAATCCACCTTCCCGCGCATACTCCCCCGCCTCACCGCGCACAAACTCCCCACTAAAGAAATCCCACCCTTCCTCGACCACGAAACCACTTATTTTCCCACTTCACCCCGCTGTTTCCAGATTTTATTCCATAAAAAGACGGCACAGGAGAAAGAGTCTCCTGTGCCGTCTGAAATTGGTTTATATTAAGCTGTTTTCTCTGACTCTTTCTTCTTCTTCACACTGATCAACGCGCCAACTGCGACGATTCCGAGCAAGACGCCCCAGAAGATGAGCTTCCATTCCGCTGAATGGACAAAATCGTAAGGCAGGATGCCGAGACTCTTATGCCCCAGCGTCAGAACGGTCAACTTGACGCCGACCCAGCCGACAATGACGAATGCGGTCGTTTCCAATTGTGGATAGTCAGAAAGCAGTTTGACGAATTTATGTGCCGCAAAACGCATGATGATGAGACCGAAGATTCCGCCGGCAAGCATGACGCCGAACTGGCCGCCGTTGATGCCGCCGATTTCCGCTGAACCAAGATGAGGCAATGTGATGGCCAGCGCGACTGCCGCAAGCATGGAGTCGATTGCGAAGGCGATATCCGCCAATTCGACTTTCAATACCGTCATCCAGAAGCCGGAGCCTTTTGTCGCTTCAGGCTCCAGCGAATGTTCCTTGCCTTTTCGCTGATCGTAAATGTGCTTGAATGCGATAAATAACAGGTAAGCCGCTCCCAATGCCTGAATCTGCCAAACATCGACCAGCAACGTGATCAGGAACAATGCGGCAAAGCGGAACACGAACGCTCCCAGCAAACCGTAGAACAATGCTTTCTTTTGCTGCGCTTTCGGCAAGTGCTTCACCATGACCGCTATGACCACCGCGTTATCCGCAGCGAGCAATCCTTCCAATGCGATAAGAACCAGCAGCACCCATACATATTCCAATAATATTGCTTCCATCTTACAAACCCCCAGCTAATTTTTGCAACAAAAAAGACCCATGCCTTTTTTAAAGGCAAAGGTCTTGCTAAGCAAAATTAACTGCTATCACAACCGGTGGCTGTTAACCACGTAATGACGATTGTGAAATAGGTTTCCCTATAGCTACTCCCCTTTGACGAACGTCAAAAGTCTATTGAGTTGTATCGTCAGTATAGCACCATCCAAATAAAAACAACAAGTACTTTTTGTCGTAATTGTGGCAAGTTTCACACATTTTCTTTTTATTTTTATAAACCATCACATCCCACTGTATGGTTTTGATTATTATATGGTAGTATATTCTAAATTGGACTGGGGGTGTTTACGTTGGGAAGGGCTTAATGAAGATCGGTGAAGTCGCAAAACAGAGTGGCGTGTCCACAAGAACCATTGATTATTATACAAATTCGGGCTTGTTGGAATTTGAACGTTCGGACGCCAATTACCGGCTTTACCCGACCAATGTTCTGCAGACACTCGAACGGATTCAAGTTTTGAAAAAACAGCGCATGTCCATCGCGGAGATTCAGGAAATCATTTGTGCAGGTGATACGCCGGAAACGGACGAACTGGTTGATGAAGTCCTCGACGAATTCAAAGGGCTGCAGCAAAAGATCATCCGGCTGGAAGAACAGCTTCAGGATGCACCGGCTCATGCGAAGACGCAAGTGAGCAAAGCACTGGCAACCCAGATGGCTGCCATCACGGCCTTGCTCGCTTTGCTTCAATAAACCTCGGAGGTGAATCCCTTTTTAAGGGAATATAAGTGGATATAATTACGATACTGAACTTACTATTATTGGTCGTCCTACTCGGACTGACAGCATTTTTTGTTGGCTCAGAGTTTGCGGTCGTCAAAATCAGGATGTCACGTCTCGATCAACTGATTGCAGAAGGCAATAAAAAAGCGGTTATGGCAAAAAGAGTGGCAGAGAACCTGGATTATTACCTGTCCGCCTGCCAATTGGGTATTACGGTTACAGCACTTGGACTTGGTGCGCTCGGTAAACCGACAGTTGAACGGTTAATGTACCCAATTTTTGATTTCTTTGCAGTGTCAGATTCCGTTGCATCGGCATCTTCTTACGCCATCGCGTTCCTTCTTGTCACTTACCTTCACGTCGTTGTAGGTGAAATGGCACCTAAAACACTGGCAATCGAATTTGCTGAGAAAATGTCATTGCTTCTTGCCCCTTACCTTTATTGGTTCGGACAGGTCATGAAGCCTTTCATCTGGACATTGAACGGAGCTGCGCGGATCCTATTGCGCACATTTGGTGTACAGCCCGGGCTTGAACAAGCCTATTCGGAAGAGGAATTGAAAATCGTCATGGCGCAAAGTTTTGAAGGCGGCGCCATCAATGAAACCGAACTTTCCTATATGGAAAATGTTTTTACGTTCGATGAGCGGGCCGCAAAAGAAATAATGGTGCCGCGTACCGAACTGGTGACGCTCGACAAAGATATGCCGTTGGAAGAAATCGTTCAGATTCTCGATGAAAATAATTACACGCGCTACCCGGTCACAGAGGACGGCGACAAAGACCGCATCATCGGTTTTGTCAGCGCCAAAAAGATGCTGCCGCACATTGTAGCGGGACGTCCATGGGAACTCCAAAACTTTGTAAGAGAATTGCCGACTGTCTTCGAGATGACGGGTTTGCAGAAAGCCTTGCTGAAAATGCAGTACTCACGCGTGCATATCGCATTGGTAGCGGATGAATACGGCGGAACCGCTGGAATAATCACGATGGAAGACCTTTTGGAGGAAATCGTCGGAGAAATCCGCGATGAATTTGATGCAGACGAAGTGCCGGATATCAGCAAAGTCGACGAAACCGATTACATGATCAACGGCCGTGTGTTGCTGCGAGACCTCGAAGACCGTTTTGGGCTGGAGTTTGAAGAAAGCGAAGAGATCGATACGATCGGCGGCTGGGTTCATTTCAAGAGTGCAGGTGACATCCAGACAGGTGATACCGTCACCGGCGACAATGGCATCTGGACTGTGGTTGAGATGGATCATCAGCAGATCAAGCAGGTGCTTTTCCACCCTAAATCTTCTTAAATTTTAACTCAAATGACAGAAAGAATTATTACACGGAGGTGAATCCCTCTTCTGGAGGGAACCATATTGGATGGACAAATAATTATCAATTTACTGCTCGTTGCGCTGATGATTGCGGGAACAGCATTCTTTGTCGGTGCTGAATTCGCCATTTTGAAAGTGCGGATGTCCAGAATCGACCAGTTAATTTCAGAAGGAAATAAAAAAGCAATTCGCGCCAAAGAAGTGGCTCATAATCTGGATTTTTATCTGTCAGCCTGTCAGCTCGGAATCACCGTAACGGCTTTAATCCTCGGTGCTCTGGGTGAACCGACAGTCGAACGGCTGTTGCGCCCTGCGTTTGATAATTTTGAAGTGCCAGCTGCACTCGCAACCGTTCTCTCGTATGCAATTGCTTTAAGTATTGTCACTTTCCTCCATGTAGTCATCGGGGAATTGGCACCTAAAACACTGGCAATCCAATACGCAGAGCGTATGACTTTGCTGCTTGCCCCTCCGCTTTACTGGTTCGGTAAAATCATGGGACCATTCATCTTTGTATTGAACGGTTCTGCCCGATTATTACTTAGAGCTTTCAATGTCAGACCCGCCGGACATGAACAACCTCATACAGAAGAAGAATTGAAGCTCATCATGGCGGAAAGTTTCCAGGGCGGCGAGATCAACCAGACCGAATTGACTTACCTGAAGAACATTTTTGCCTTCGATGACCGTGTGGTTAAGCACATCATGATTCCGCGGGAACAGATGGTATCAGTCGACCGAGGATTTTCCCGTTCGGAGTTTTTCGAGAAATTGGATGACCATGAATTCACACGTTATCCAGTGACGGAAGCCGGCAATAAAGACAAGCTGATCGGCTACATCAATACAAAAGAGCTCCTGACCAGCATGGCTGCTGGGCGAGAGCAGGAACCTGCAACATTTATCCACGAGATGCCAAGTTTCACTGAAAATACGCCAATCCAAAAAGTGCTGACAAAAATGCAACTAAGCAGTACACATATGGCGGCCGTTATCTCAACAGACGGCAAAACGACTGTCGGGTTAGTGACGATGGAGGATATTCTGGAGGAAATCGTCGGCGAAATCAGCGATGAGTCCATTGATGTGGAGCCGGTTTAAGGGTTATCACCTTCATATTAAATATAAATTCAAAAAAACAGGCTAGGGAAATGTTTCTTCCCTGCCTGTTTTTCTTTGCATAAGTATCAAGCCAGCTGCATTATCTGCTTTCCGCTATCCGTTTCAGCTCCATCGCCCGCTCCGCAATAAACCGGTTCATATATTTCTCCAGAAACAAGCGGTCCGCAATTTTCCCCAGAAAGCCAAGTGGCGAACGGTACACAAACCGGTCCTTCATAATCGTGCCGCTCCCTTTTCCAATAAACTCATGAGTATGCACAAATGAATGAAACGCACCTTTCACCATAACATCCGTAAAGCTATCAGGCTTTTCCATTGCGATGATTTGAGCGGTCAATTTCTGCTTCACCCCAAGGTGAGTGGCTTCCCACGTGACCGAATCCCCTTTTTCCATCAATCCCGATGTGACTCCTGCAATCGCCCGTTCTTTTGTTTTGGCTGTGGTTTCGGTATGGACATCAACGTTTCTCGCGAGGTCAAAACAAACTTCAATGGGCGCATCAATATATATTTCGTGTTCTATAACCGGCATATTGCGTTGGCTCCTTCCAGTACTGCTCGTCGATTCATTGTAAAATAAAGATTATCGTAACGTAAGCCTTCCTAAAACGACTTATCTATAAAAGGGGGACTCAACCATGCGCTCCATGAAGTTATTACTCTTTCTATCGATTATAATCGTCTTGCTGACTGCCTGCATCGGACAGGACCCCACTACTTTGGAACAGCCGTCTTCTTATGGTGATTTGCCAAGCGAATTCCAGGAGCAAGATGTCTCCATCCAGATTTCAAGCGACCAGGAATCCTACTCCCTTCCTGTTAAGCAGCTCCATTTGATCATCGAAAACACAGGCAGCACCGAGCTTGTCTTCGGCAGCGCCATCTATCTCGAAAAACTTGAAGACGATGGGTGGTACCAAATCCCTTATAAAAATATGGCTTTCACTGATATCGGAATCCTCTTGGCCCCCGGTGGGACGCATCTGGATGAAGTTCCGGTGGACCAGCTCCACTACCAGCTGCAGGAAGGCACTTACCGAATCGTGAAAGAATTTTATAACGAGTCCCAGCAAACGGTGCTGGCTGCTGAGTTTGAAATTGAGTAGCCCTATATAGTTCAACTAAAGCCCTAATACAGAAGAGAGCCCCAACCGACTGGCGCTCTCTTCTGCTGCTTTTATTAATAAAACCATTCTATAGATTAGTTACATATCTGCTTCTTCAATTACTGTGCCGATCATTTCAAAGGCTTTCTCGCGGGTAAGGTCTTCATCCAATGCGAATTCGAAAGTATAAGAACCTGCTTCCGCATTAAAGAAAGCCATCAAGAAATCATTCCCTCCGCTGTTGGCTTCCTGGTATAGCACATCCACTCCGTTGATAGTTTCCGTTTCATGGCTGCCATCCCCACTGAATACTTCAAGTTCGTTGTAAGCAATATTGAAAAAACTGGATTCACTTTCGTACACACCATATATTACTTCTGAACCCGCGTTCTCTTCATACTTGGCAATATCTTCATCGCTCAATAATGCCCCTTTTTCACTGGCATAGTTCACATGCAGTTCCGTTACACTGCCCATTGGCACCGAAACGAGTTCAGCAGAGACCATCGGATATTCCGCAAACTCCGGCACCGCAACTTTTGCCTCAAACTCTTCTTCTGCCCGGTCCTCAATAGCACTCGTCGAATCAGCTGCTTCAGAAGAGCAGGCGGCGAGAATGAAGAACGGCAGTAACAATAATAGATAGGTCTGTTTTTTCAATGGATCGGCCTCCTAAGTCATTATGTGGCAATTCAGGTATCATTCATGAATCCAATAAAATCATAATCCCCATTCACCTCTATAAAAGCTACTTCTATACTCCTCTTAAAAATCCTCTTAAAGTTTACAAATCAGAAACTAAATCCCATTCCACTATCTACTATATAAGGCGTTTTTTAAAGAGGATCTCTCAAATGTCACCTGCTATTATTTACCCTGTTCCAATGTCAGGCATCGACAGGCAGCAATGGCGGATCAGGTGTAAAGGCGTCAATTACTCCTGCAATAAGTATTATAGTCCATACAATAATGACAATGACATTGCCGATTCTTATCAGCTTAATCTGTATATCCGATAACTCCGGAATTTCCTTGTATCTCCACCGGGATAAAAAGAAATGACTTTCTTCCGGTTCATAGAGACCCCAAATGGAAAAAATATAAACAGGTATGGATAATACTATGAAAAAAAATAACATTGGTCCACTCCTCATTAAAGGTATATTACTTATACGATTCGTCTTAATAGAAGTTTCAATCTATTCTAGCAATGAATTAGTGATTACCATTTGAGACCACACAACCCGGCCGTTTTTAAAAGAGCGAACCCGTAAGCAACCAATTGACAAAGCACGCTCCCTTGCATAGAATAAGGACAAGCTTTTGTATGAATCATGGGAGAAGGCGCCGGGAGCGGCGTCGCCTGAGTACAGCCGAGCTGAGCATAGCAGAGTAAATCGTCGAATAGGAAAAGTAGCGCACAGCAGCCTCCAAAAGAGAGCCGGTGGCAGGTGAAAACCGGCGGGGCAAATGCGTGAAATGGACCTATGAGAGGCGTCCTGAAAATCAATTAGGGATGCTCGTTTCCCCGCGTTACTGGGGGCAAAGTGAAAGCCGCATTGGCTTTAACATGAGGTGGCACCGCGGTCAATCCGTCCTCTGCAAGGAACAGTCCTGTTCTTTGCAGAGGGCTTTTTTTATTGGCAGGCGTTGCCGAACTGAGACTAGAGGAGATGAGCAGAGATGGAAATCAGAAAGATTGAAGGAGATTCACTGACGCCGATTGCAGTGTTCAACCGGCTCCAAGGACCAAAGAAATGTTTGTTGGAAAGTTCATTGAAAACATCACACACGGGGCGCTATTCATTTATCGGTGCCGACCCGTCGAAAACATTCATCGGCGAAGGCAACCAATTGAGAGAAATCGATTGCAGGAGCGGACAGGAAACGCTTCATCAGGGAAAGCCGCTCGAGCTGCTGAAAGGTTTGGTGCCGACAGAGCTTGAGGACGTCGAAGGCTTGCCGTTCACTGGCGGTGCGCTCGGTTACATCGGCTACGACGCCATCGGGGCCTATGAACCGGTAGACCCGGCCCGGGTGAACAGCCTGCAGATGCCGGATATTCACTTGCATTATTACGAAACCATCGTCATATTTGACCACGTCAAGCATGACGTAACGATAGTGTCCAGAGATGGCAAAGCGGAGGAAGTCGAAGCACAATTGCAACTCTCAGAAGCGTCCGAAGACCCAGAATCACCGCAGCCGCTCGTGTTCCGTTCGAATACAGATGAGGCTTCCTATAAAGGTAAAGTAGCGCGTGCCAAAGAACATATCGAAAACGGCGACGTGTTTCAAATCGTCTTGTCGCAGCGTTTGTCCGCCGATTATGCGGGTGATCCTTTTACACTGTACCGAAAATTGCGCAAGCAGAACCCGTCACCGTATCAATTCTATATCGACTTTACGGATTACGCGGTGGTCGGGGCGTCGCCTGAGAGTTTATTGACCCTCCGCAATGGCCATATGGTGACCAACCCGATTGCCGGCACACGAAAACGCGGAGGGACCGAAGAAGAAGACGAGCGACTGGCCGCAGATTTGGAGCAAGATGAAAAGGAACAGGCGGAGCATAAGATGCTGGTCGATTTGAGCCGCAATGATGTGGGCCGTGTGGCGGCGATCGGTTCCGTGAAAATACCGAAATATATGGAAGTCGAGCGCTACCAACACGTCATGCATCTTGTTTCGGAAGTGACCGGCGACCTTGGCGACTCCATGCACCCGCTTGACGCGCTTGTTTCCTGTCTGCCGGCCGGTACCGTGTCAGGAGCTCCGAAAGTTCGCGCGATGCAATTGATCCAGCAGTTTGAAGAAGAACGCAGAGGCGTTTACGGCGGGGCGGTCGGATATCTCGGCAGCAATGGCAACCTCGACATGGCGCTCGCCATCCGAACATTTGTCGTCAAAGACGGCCAGGTCCATGTCCAAGCGGGCGCCGGCATCGTCTACGATTCGATTCCGCAGGCCGAATTTGAAGAAACTTTGCACAAAGCCCGTTCCCTGACGGAGGTGTTCGGATGATTCTCTTAATCGATCACTTCGATTCATTTACCTACAATATTTATCAGGCGGTGGCTGGGATGGGCTACGACGTGGAAGTGGTGCGCTACGGCGTGCTGACGGCAGAGGAAATTCTGGAAAAAGCGCCGGAAGCTATCATTCTATCCCCAGGCCCGGGGCATCCCGATGCAGCGCCGGAGTCCATTCGGCTCCTGCAGCTTGCCGGCGGTTCCGTTCCCGTCCTCGGCATTTGCCTCGGCCAACAGCTGATCGGCGCCGCTTTCGGTGGCACGATTATTCACGCCCCCATCATCCGCCACGGAAAAGTGTCCGCAATTTCACATGGCAATCGAGGCATCTTTTCCAAAATGGAGAATCCGCTTCCCGCGATGCGCTACCATTCGCTCGTGCTTGAAGCCGACTCGCTGCCCGATTGCCTTGAGGTCCAGGCAGTTGCCGATGATGATGGCACCATCATGGCGGTAAAACACCATGACTATCCGATTTACGGCATCCAATTCCATCCGGAGTCGATTGGGACGCCGGACGGGGACAAATTATTGCAAGGATTTTTGGATCGGATATGATTCATTGAATGTATAAAAAAGCGGAATTCCCACTCCATTTATGGGGCAAGAATTCCGCTTTTTATTTTTGAAATTTTATTTCATACTCGCCTGAACATTCGACGGAATCATAATCACTGACGCCGACAAATCAACTGCTGGAAATGTGATATCGATGCATTCATCCCAAAAAGCCAGATGCTTTTCGTCGATCCAGTGAGTGGACGTTTCCACCTCCTGGCCGCCTTCGCCCTGGATGGAATACCAATACAGATACTCTGCACAGTCGTTCGATTCCCGGAAAATTGTCTCTACGTACATCTTCTCTCCTTCTAGCGTGACCAGTACATCTTTCATATTGTCATTTAAAAATGCCAGCCATTCATCTACGACAGCTGACTTGCCTTCCTTTACGCGAAACTTCGTCAATTCAACATTCATTGTTTTTTTCTCCAATCTATTATTGAATAAATTATCATGCTATTTTTCAGTATCAATAAAATAGGTGTCATAAGCTTCTTTAAAGATGTAGCCCAACTTTTCAGCTAATTGGAGTGATTCAACATTCGCCGCATCCCAACTTGGATACAGACCATCCTCCAGACAGTCCAATATTAACGCAGAGGCCGTTACAGCCGCCAAACCTTTTCTTCGATATTCCGGATCTGTAGCAATTTCGATTTCTATCCCCTTATCAAAAATGCTGAAGGATGTCGCTGCCGAAACAACTTTGCCATCGAATAAAACCGCATAACCTTTGCCCCGTTGCAGAAAGTCATCAATAGAATCAAATTGGCTCACAAAGTCTTCAGACAGTTCGTTGAAAGACGTGCTGTTTGCGATATCCTTATCCACTTTTTTGATTTCGTAACCTTCTGGTATTGAGGACAATATTTGCTGAAAATGCGCTCTATCCAAATGTTCCGGATTCTTTTCCAAACTGTAGCGATGAAACTTTTCCATCCGGTTCCCATGAACCGCTTCAATCCGTTGCTTCCAATCGTCAGAATCCACGATTATCAGATTGTAATCCGGAAGATTATTCAGCATTTCCTCCGCCGCTTCCGTATCAGCATTCCCCGCATAGAAAACGAAGATTCCCACCATTATTTGGGCAACCCGCGGATTTTCTAGATCATCCACATAAGCCGTTCCCATATGCCCTTGGAGATACGATAGAGCAATCGTGCTATCGATGCCTTCAAACATGGGCACCAAAGCTCCTCTTATGTCGTCATTCGCTTCATAAATCATTCGATTCCTGCTTTCGAGAAAATATTATTTTACTGTCAAAACACTCAAGTGATCCGTCGTCGCAATTAAATCGATCCTTTTATCGTCCTTCTGGTAGATGGGTGTAAGCTCCCCTTCGACTTTCTGCCAGCCATCTAATTTCAATGCCAATCGATAGCTCCACGGAATGCCATGATCGCCCGACGCTTTTGACCAGTCAAAGTTCTTGCCGTATTTATTTTCTTCAACGAGCTCTGCATTTTGAGGAACCGGAAAACCTGATAATTCTGCGTCTGCTTTGTAATTTGAAAGAAGCATAAAAAGGCCTCCAATCAGAACCAGACAGCTTAATGCGATTGGCAAAATGGCTTTTTTCATAAAAAGAACCCCCTCAATATTTTATAAGATCCCGATAACGCAAATCGTATCGCTGGATCAGCACTTCTTCCACTACTGAAAATCCCGGAATGATCTGCCTGCCCTCAAGCATGGCTTCCCCCGTGCATGGAAAAATAATATGTACCGGCCTCATCAGTCAGGGTCCAGCCGTCGAAAACTGAACTTGCGTGAAAGATATCCAGGAAAATTCCGTCACATTGAACGATCAAAAATGGGCAGTTTTCATATAATTGAACATCCTGAATCGTTTTTCCGACCAGCAAGTCTACTACTGCTCCCCATTCGCTCTGATGGGATTGAATATCGGTTTCCCCTACCAAAACTCCATTCAAATCCCGAATGCGCCATGGACATTCAATAATGATTGCGCCCTTTTCAAATTGAACAATAAAGTTATTTTCGGTATCGATTCCCAGTACTTTTTGTCCAATAAACTCTTTGAATGTGATGCCGCTTGTTCGGCAATCCCAAAGTTTCCGGGCATTCTTAAGAATCATTTCATCGATCGTTTCCGCCGTATAGCCGTAGAAATTATTCCCATACTGGAAATCATCCGCAGCATCGCTTACTTCCTGCCATTCCATCTGCTCTTCGAAGAATTCATGCATGATGGTAAAATCGTAAATCTCTTTCACGATCGGTAGCGCATCCTTGTTCGGAAGCAACAACTTTGAATGCAGCTTTTTTAACTGATGCTCCAAACACTGATTTTTGGTAGGCACGTCCCCTGCTATACTGTTCATCGCCTCATCAAACATCTTTTCAACCTCAAATATATTCAGTTGCGCGCCCGTTCCCATAGCTGCCAATATTTTCACTTCCAGTGTATTTAAATCCAAATGATCAATTGCCCATTCTACATAATCTGCTGCCTCAACGGTAGCTGTATACCTCTTATAAAATAAATCCAATAGTTCTATGGGAAAAACCTCTTTTCAAATGTTTGTTTATTAATTGTTCATTAAGCCAATATTTCGTATTCTTTATTTATTATATCCTTTGTTGAAATAATTTACATTTTTAGACCAATCTTAAATTAATTATTATCCATCTGCCAAATGGAATTATTTAACTGATATAGAGATTGAATTCATTCAACTCTTTGGGAAGCGTTTGTACATGCCGAAGCGTCTTTAAAGCGGGATTTCAGAAAATGAGTGAAGATAAACAAACCGCAGTTCAACGGAGTGGTATTGCCGATAGAATTTGTATGAGAGACATTCAATTGTCAAACATGTTTGACAATTGAACTGTCTTTTATTACACTTAGGGTGTAAAAGGTTTTTTACACACTTACCCTGTAAAGGATGTTATCAATGAAAAATCAAATTAAGGGGTTACGTGAAAAGAAAAACATTTCGCAAGGCAAACTTGCAGACATGTGCAATGTCAGCAGGCAAACAATCAACGCAATCGAGAACAACAAGTATGATCCCAGTTTACAGTTAGCTTTTGATATGGCTAAAAATTTGGGAGTCACCGTGGATACGTTATTTCTTAATGAAGGTGGGGAAAAAAATGAAGAGTAGAAAGGTGTTTACCGTATTACTGGGTCTAGGGAGTATCGCGTTAATCGGCAATCTGATTTATCGGTTCTCCATGGGGCTACCGGTCGGATTTACGGAATTATTAATCTCAAGTCTTTTCTTATTTTATTTCCTATTTACAATCACATGGGGATCCCGGAAGAAGAAAAAGGATGGAATTTTACCCAGTGAAGAGTTGGGAAAAGAAATAGAAAAGAGGAGTGCTTCTCTAAGTTATTCTATACTTGTGGGTATCCTGTTTATCGGACTGATTATTGAAGGAATTGCCACTGGTACAGTTAATGTTAGTTTAATGGTTATATTTGGCCTTGCATTAGTATTACCTGCGTTATTGAGTTATATCCTAGCCCAAACCTATCAAATAAAGCCAAATATTGTGGGCAGGGCAGCTAATTGGATCAGCGAAGTAAATACAAACATTAGTCAAAAGGCAAAGCGCCGATTGTCGTGGATTTCCGCCTTCCTAATGGGCTTATTTATAATTCCTCCTTTGTTCGATGAGTCCAGGGGCTTTAATGATTTGTTGGTATATTTATTTGGTGAATCAGGTAATGGCAACTTTAATCCCTTTCCTTATTTGTTTACAGCAGTAATTATTGCTTTACTCAGCTATGGAATCTATCAAATTGAAGCAAGATCCAAAGAAGGCAGTAATGAAGAAAATTAAATCTGTTTACTGTAGCTCAATCAAAATATGGTTGGGCTATTTATATTCAAAAAAACAAAAAGCTTCACAAAAATTAGATAGAGAACAGACCGGGTAAGCTCATCAGGGGCACTTTTTTATGAATTCCCCTATATATAATCTGGTTTAATTTCTCTGCACAGAATTTTTAGAATAATTTAACATTTAGTCTAGCAATTCTCTATCACTGTCATTATAATAACTAGTATACCAACTGGTAGTGACGTCATGATGAATATAAGGGGGATTCGAATGTTCGATACAGACAGCCCTGTTCCCTATCATTTTCAGATAAGGGATTTATTGAAGAAAGAGATTGCAGACGGGGCGCATCAAGAAAAAGTACCCAGTGAGCGGGAGTTGATGGAACGCTTCGCTGTCAGCCGGACGACAATCCGTGAAGCGATCAATCATCTCGTCAATGATGGGATATTGGAAAAGGTGCACGGCAAGGGCACGTTCATCAAGCGCAATAAACAAGTGCACGAATGGCTGCACGCGCTCCACAGTTTGACCGATACGGTAAAAGGGATGGGCATGAAGCCGGGTTCGAAACTCCTGTTCAGCGGTGTGGTCGATGCACCGGATGCGATTGCTTTTTATATGAAGAAAGACCGTTTGCATTTGATCAAAAGGCTGCGGACAGCGGACGGCGAACCGATTGCGATCGAAAGCCATTATTATGCGACGGAACTGGGTGCCGCGCTGGAAAGATACGATTTACATAACATCACCATTTATGAAGTTTTGGAAAATGATCTGAATGTGACGATGCACGAAGCTGAGCAAGCCATAACTTGTAAGCCCTTACAAAGGGATGATGCTGAGGAACTGGAATTAGAACCGGGCGTCAACGGGCTGGTGGTCGACCGCCTGATTACAGATACGGCCGGGCAGCCGATTGAATATTACACCAGTGTCGTGAAGCCGGAAATGTATGTGTTCCGCCTCAAAATGACTCGGCAAGGACGGTGAGCCACATGATTTCAACGACGCACTTTGCGCCGCGAATCATTCACGGCGCCGGCAGCATCAACAAATTGGACGAGGCCTGCCAGGCGATTCAGGCTACTTCCCTTTTTGTAATGCTCAGTGATCGAACCAAACAGTCTTTAGCTAAAAATTTTGAACAGCTCACAGCAAATGGCATATCTCTTCACTTTTTCACTGATTTCCAAAGTGAACCGACGACCGATCATTTGGATAACGCATTAAGAAAATTTGAACAATCAGGGTCAGACGGCATCCTCGCGATTGGCGGCGGCACTGCGCTGGATCTTGCAAAAGCCTTATCCGTATTGACTGCGAACAAAAGACTCACGTTACGTGATATCGCACAGCAACAACACTTGGAAAAGATTCCACTGATTGCGGTGCCCACCACCGCCGGAACCGGCAGCGAAGTTACGAAGGTGACCGTCATCACGGATACCGTGCTAAAGCGCAAACTGAATCCGGGCCATCCCGCTTTGATTCCGGATGTCGTTCTACTGGATCCGGCATTGACGCTCAGCATGTCACCCAAAATCACTGCCGAAACCGGACTGGATGCGCTGGCTCACGCGATCGAAGCATATGTCTCCACCCGCGCCACAGCTATCAGTGATGCTTTCGCACTCGAAGCGATTCACTCCATCGGTGGAGCCATTCGGACCGCTTATCTTGAGCCGCAAAACTCGCAGGCGCGCGACGACATGCTTCGGGGCAGCTCCTTTGCGGGCCTCGCTTTCTCAAACAGTTCCACCAACCTGGCTCATGCGACGGCGCGCCCGCTTGGCACCCGATTTTCGCTGCCGCACGGCTTGAGTGTCGCGCTGATGCATCCGTATGTCATCGCTTTTGGATTGGACGCGGCACATGACCGCTATGCCGCCATTGCGGACACGCTCGGTACGGAAAGCGTCCTTGCATTTATTGAGGAACTGAATGTTTTATTTGAAATAAAAGAAGAAGCGAAAAAGCGTCTCGATTTGGATGAATTGAAAAATTCCATTCCGACTTTGGTGGAAGATGCACTGTCCGGCAATGGAATCGAAACAAACCGTAAAATTCCAACACGACAAGACATCACGGAAATTTACAAAAATCTGTTGACAGACTTAATGGGGGAATGAAAAATGGGAGAAATTACAGGCGGCGAAGTATTGGCAAGAATGCTGCAAATTGAAGGGGTTCAAAATGTATTCGGCATCATCGATGGGACGTATTTCGGGTTTTATTCCAAGCTCGAACCGCACGGCATAGAACTGGTAACACCGCGCCACGAAACGAGTGCGGCACATATGGCGGGCGCCTATGCCCGCGCCACGGGAAAATTAGGTGTCTGCATGGCAAGCAACGGTCCGGGCGTAGCGAATATTTTACCTGGCTTGGTGGTCGAGGAAGCGGAAGGAAATCGCGTCCTCGTCATCACAAGCTCGCGTCGCACCGGCATCATGTACCCGGACCGCGTTGGAACGTATCAATGCTTCAACCAATCCGGCGTCATTTCTCAACTGGCGAAATGGAGTGAAGCTGTACCTTCCTTTGATCGCATTCCGGAAATGATGCGGCGTGCGCTCCGCAAATGTTACGAAGGGCGTCCGGGGGTGGTACACCTCGATATTCCTGAAAATATCATCAACGGCAAATTCAAAGACGAGCCTGCTTTCTGGCAGCCGCATCAATACCGTTCCATGACCCAGCCGGAACCTTCCGATGCACAGGTCGATCAAACGGTGGAACTGCTGTTAAAAGCTAAATTCCCGATCATCCATGCGGGTTACGGCGTTCTTCATGCGCAGGCTTCCGAGGAACTTGAAAAAGCCGCCAAATTGCTAAACACTCTCGTAACGACAAGCTGGGCCGGACGCGGTGCGATTCCCGAAAGCAGTCCCCATGCCATGCCGATGATTCACATCGAAGCGAATAATAATATTCGCAATGAAGCCGATTTGGTGCTCGTGCTCGGCTCCCGCCTCGGCGAAACGGACTGGTGGGGCAAAGCGCCTTACTGGAACAAGGATCAGAAAGTGATTCAAGTCGATTTGGATCCAGGCATTCTGGGCGGCAACAAGCCCGTTGAACTCGCCATCCACGGCGACATCGCCAGCTTCTTGACAAAGCTTCGCAAAAAATTGGATACGAAAAAAGACCAATTAAATACAAGCGAAATGAAAAAATATATCGCACGTTTCGGCCAGGAACGCGCAAAGGACCGGAGGAAGCTGGATGAGAAACTTTCCGATACGTCGGTGCCGATGAATTCCGCCATTATTCCGGCCACTGTCCAACAGGTTTTCCCGAAAGACACGCCTGTCGTTTTTGATGGCGGCAACACAACCATCTGGGCAAACTTCTATTACCAGATTGAAAAGCCGGGTTCTGTGTTTTCGACTTTCAAATTCGGCATGCTTGGCGCCGGCACTGCACAGGCCCTCGGTGCCGCTGTTGCAAATCCCGGCAAACCGGTCGTCTGCATGATCGGCGACGGCGCGATGGGCTTCCATCCGCAGGAAATTGAAACGGCTGTGCGCAATAATCTTCAAGTGATTTACATCGTATTCTGCGACAAGCAATGGGGCATGGTGAAAATGAACCAGCATTTTGCCCTGAAACCGGTGAAGACGCTGATCAAAAAATCGCTCAGTGCGGAAGAAAGCATCAAATCAGATTTAGGGGAAATCGAATTTGATAAGCTCGCACAAAGCATGGGCGCTTACGGAGCTCGCGTCAGCGATCCAAATGATCTGCAGTTTGCTTTGGAACAGGCATACGCCACCGACAAATGCGCGGTAATCCATTGCGACGTCAATCCGGTTCAACATATGTGGGCGCCGGGTCTGAAATACTTCAAAGACTTACACGCCGAACCAAAGGGGAAATAAACCATGGGCATCGATGAGGTTCAACTCAATTTCAACCCGGCGACTTTGCTGTTGATGAATATTTTAATCGGCTTTATTATGTTCGGTGTCGCACTGGACTTGAAGCCCGTCGATTTTAAACGGACGCTGCGCTCACCCAAGCCATTCATTATTGGGCTGAGTGCGCAGTTTGTCATCATGCCGGCGCTGACGTTTTTGCTTGTGCTGATCCTGCAGCCGCAGCCCAGCATTGCCCTCGGCATGTTCCTGGTGGCTGCAGCACCAGGCGGAAACCTGTCGAATTTCCTGACGCACCTCGCAAAAGGCAATACGCCACTTTCCATCAGCATGTCTGCGGTATCCACCGCGTTCTCGTTGTTCATGACGCCTTTGAATGTGGTGCTGTGGGGCTCATTATACGGACCAACGCGTGAAATCCTGCGTTCTTTCATGATTCAGCCTATCGATCTCGTCCAGACGATTGTCATCCTGCTCGGCATCCCTTTGGCACTTGGGATGTATGTGAATCATAAGGCACCTCGCTGGTCATCAAAAGCCAGTCGATTCATGAAACGTTTTTCGATAGGATTTTTCCTGGTGTTTGTTGCCGGCGCTCTTGCGGCGAACTTCAATTACTTCCTGGAATTTGTCGGCATGGTGGTTCTGGCCGTATTCCTGCATAATATGATCGCCATTCTGACCGGGTATTTTACCGCCCGCGCGTTCAAACTGCCGGAACGGGATCGCCGGGCGATCGCCATTGAAATTGGCATCCAGAATTCGGGTCTCGCCCTCATCCTCGTTTTCAATTTCTTTGATGGCTTGGGCGGCATGGCGATTGTAGCCGCCTGGTGGTCGATCTGGCATATCGTGTCCGGTTTGGCGCTTGCAACATTCTGGTCCAAACGCCCAGCGCCAAAAAGGGAGAGTGTGACGGCATGAACATCTTAATAACAGGCGCTGCCGGCTATATCGGCAGCCAGCTTGTACAAAAACTGGAGAAGGAAATTTCGGCAAATACAAAAACGTGGCACATCATCGCGACGGATATCCGAGACCAGCCCCAGTATGAACTAGGTTCACATACGAGCTATCACAAAATGGACGTCCGCGCTCCAGAATTTACGGAGTTTATGAAGAATCAGGAAATCGATACCGTCGTGCACCTGGCAACCATTGTGACCCCCGGCAAGAAGAGCAATCGAGAATTTGAGTATTCCGTAGACGTCCTTGGCACCAAAAATGTTTTGGAAGCCTGTATAGCCGCCGGAGTGAAACGGATTGTCGTGACTTCGAGCGGTGCGGCATATGGCTATCATGCCGATAATCCGGAATGGCTGACGGAAACGGATCGTTTAAGAGGCAACGAGGAATTTGCCTATTCACACCATAAGCGGCTGGGTGAAGAAATGATGACGGATTACCGCGATAAGCATCCGGAACTTGAGCAAGTCATTTTCCGCATCGGGACCATCCTCGGCCAGAATGTGAACAATCAAATCACAGCACTTTTCGAGAAACCGTTTGTTCTCGGCATCCGGGGATCCGAAAGTCCATTTGTCTTCATCTGGGATCAGGATGTCGTCGCTTGTCTGATCCAGGCAATCTCGAATGCCACAACCGGTGTGTTCAATGTCGCCGGCGACGGCGCTTTAACCATCACCGATTTAGGACGACTGCTCGAAAAAAAAGTGATGCGCTTGCCGGCAGGTCTGGTGAAAAACGGATTGTTCGTGTTGAAACGCTTGAACCTGACGCAATACGGCGAAGATCAGATCAATTTCCTTCGATACCGGCCAGTATTGGATAATACCCGCCTGAAGCAGGAGTTCGGCTTTACACCAACCTTCACATCGCGGCAAGTTTTTGAGAATTACATTTCGAAGAACTGGCCAAGCAAATAATCAGTAAAAGGCACTGTCCGATTTTTCGGGCAGTGCCTTTTCTATGGGGATTTTCAATTCTATTGTCTGGAAATATAGACACGATCAAAGGGATTGTGGAGCCAGACGATTAGGCTTGGATGATACGCTCAGCTGCCTGCCGGGCGCCGGAAATATTTTTGGCGATCGGCCCGATTTCGAGTTCTGCCAACGAGCCCATTACATAGAGATTCTGTCCCCATTGCAAATTGCCATTGACGATAGGGAATCCGCAATTTGCACATTGGAGTCCGTTTTCTTTGATGACCGATGGCAGCCAATTTCCTCCCGGCATCATCGACTCGAAGCCGGTTGCCAATAGGACCGTCCCGCTCCGGTGAATCATCCGGCCTGTCTCGTCATACAGCTGGATTGCGTCTTTTTCAAATCGGGCATGATGGATTTGCATTTCTTCGACGCGCAGCTTATTTTTCCGTTTTTGATGCAGCAGCTTGGTGTACAAATCGCGGGGAATCGAACCTTTGTGGCGTGCCTGCGCTATCAGCTTGCGCCGCTTTTGATAAGACCCAGCTTTGCGAAAAGGAATTTGCTCCTTTGGCCCCAGCCAGCCGGGGTCACTGTCAAAATCGTGGATGCGGAACGGATGCCGCTTCAGCAACGTCACCTGTTCCGGAAACAGCGCGCTCAACTTCATCGCCAAATGGACCGCTGTGATCCCTCCGCCAATAACCGTAAAAGGCGCTTTCATTTCCCCGAAATCAGGAAGAGCCGGATCGAAAATATGATGGACCGGCGCCTGGAATTGGTCTTTTAACGCCACAGCCCATTCCGGCCAGCTGAGCTGTTCACTGTTGCCAATGGCCAGCACCAGATTTTCTCCCTGTATCTTTTCCGCATTTTGCAGATGAACCTGCCAACCTGCTGTGATTTTGCTGACGGCTTCCACCGCTCCTTGGACCCATGCCTGCTCCAACTCCAAATCGTTGATGAGATGATCGCAATGGTTTTCAAACAAGAGCAGCGATGGCCGTTTATATCTTCCATAGAAAGAGGCGGCTTCGCTGGCAACATTTTTTTTGCCGAATGCGTCCAAGCTGAATGGATTCACGTCCAAATGATGAACAGCCGGCGAACGCAAATAAGGCATGGAGATAACATTGGTGCAGCGCCGCCAATTGGCCAGCGGTTCCGCATGCTGGTCGATGATTATCAGATCTTCGACGGCAAGCTTCTTCTGTTTGATCAAATAACTCGCCATTGTTATCCCTTGAATTCCGCCGCCGACAATTATCCATTTGAACATGTTTCAGCACTCCTTCCCAATGCACGGCTCCATTATTTATTTTTATGAAATTCGTTCAAGAATCGTTTAACAGCTAATTGATGAATAAAAACAGCTTTTTGTTTTCTGCTGCTATCGCATCCCGTTTTGTCTTGAACTCAATCCATTTCACTCTTTTATTGCGCTGCTTGATTTTCCAATCCAGCTCCACTTCCACATCCATGAGCATCGCGACAACTTTATCGTAAGGCCACTGGAAATAATTCATGGCAGCGTTAACGGGAGAATCCGCCAACACCAGGCTGTAAAATTCATCTACTGTCGCTGCTTTTTCAGCCAGTGAATCTTCTGCCTCCGTAACGAATTGGTACAGTTTCCGCTCCTCCTCTGGAAGCCTGGCGATTTCACTCTTCAATAAAAAATCCATTAACCGTTCATTCATTTTTTGCACGTCCCTGCTCATTGGAGTGATGAAAAATTTATACCCTATTTACCAGCTGGCTTTTTTGACCCCTGGGAGCTGACCTTTGTGGGCGAATTCCCGGAACGCAATCCGGGACATGTTAAATTTGCGCATATAGCCTCTTGGCCTGCCTGTTAATTCACAGCGGTTCTTCAAACGGGTCGGCGAAGAATTTCGCGGCAGTTTTCTTAACGCTTCGTAATCCCCTTTTTCCTTCAGTTCCTGGCGAAGCTCCGCATAGTGGGCCACCATCTTTTGCTGTTTGTGGTCTTTTGCCACTTTTGATTTTTTTGCCATGTCCATCTCTCCTTTTAAATAGTAATGTTTACGTTTTAAAATCACTGAAATTTTTTTACTTCGTTTCCCGGTGCAACGTGACCTTTCGGAGTCGCGGACAGTATTTCTTCATTTCGATCCGCTCAGGGTTATTGCGTTTGTTTTTCGTCGTCGAATAATTGCGGTCACCAGTTTCGGTGCATGCCAATGTAATGTTAACGCGCATTTCAGCTGCCTCCTCTCTCGCTTAAAATTCTTCGTAAAATGCCGGTAAGGGATCCTCGAAATTGTTCCAATCCATTACCATTTCTTCTTCGGTCAGCACACAATCTTCCAATTGTTGCGTAATGGCCTGCTGATCCATTCCGACTCCGATCAGAACAAGTTCGGTCATCTTCACTCCGTAATCCTCATCCCATGCGCCTGCTCTTTCAATGCTCAAAGAGGGACCTGCCTGGGAAAGCAGCACCGCGGACCCATCACGTGTGGAAAGCCATAAAAAGCCTTTTGCCCGGACCACTTCGACCGGCCAATCGACGATCCATGCCATCAACCGTTCCGGATGAAAAGGCTTGGTGCTGCGGAAGACAAAAGAGCCGATGCCATATTCTTCGGTCTCGGGTATATGTTCTTCATTCAATTCCTTTATCCATCCTGCGCTTTGGCTGGATTTTTCAAAATCAAAACGCTTCGTGTTCAGCACTTCCTGGATGTCGACGTGTGAATATACCGTGGCGATGATTTTGGCATCCGGATTCAAGCGCTTCAATACGGCTTTCAACTCCTCGGCTTTCTCTGGCGCCACCTTATCCAGCTTGTTTACGACCAACACATTTGCGAATTCAATCTGATCGATCAATAAATCGGCAATTTCCCGCTCGTCATCTTCTGTCGCCGCTTCTTTTCGTTCGAGCAGCGTCTCACCCGAAGCAAAATCAGCCCAAAACCTGGCAGCATCGACCACAGTCACCATCGTGTCGAGGGTGCAAATATCGGACAGGTTGATCCCGAGGTTTTCATCGAGATAGGAAAAGGTCTGCGCCACCGGAACCGGTTCGCTGATCCCCGAAGACTCAATGACTATGTAATCAATCGTTCCAAGCTTCGCCAGTTTTTCCACCTCGAGGACCAAATCTTCCCGGAGCGTGCAGCAAATACAGCCATTCTGCATCTCGACCATCTTCTCTTCAGTGCGCGAAAATCCTCCCTGTTCAATCAATGAAGCATCTATGTTCACTTCGCTCATATCATTTACTATGACTGCCACTTTCAGCCCTTCGCGATTATGCAGGATATTATTCAGCAAGGTAGTTTTGCCTGAGCCCAAATAGCCGCTCAAGACCGTGACTGGAATTTTCGTATCCATCTGTCTTCCTCCATTCTGATAAACAATACTTCTTTAAATAGTAATGATTACGCTTTATAGCATATAAGGTTCTTCGAAAAACTGCAAGCACTTCTACAAAAAAATTTGATTTCGCTGTTCAGATTTCAGCTCAGTTCGCTTTTAGGGAATTAAAAAAAACGATTGAAAAGGCTTCCCTAACCGGTCAAAATAAGGATAAAGAAAAAAATCAGGGCCCGTCACAATGACAGGCCCTGAAAAATTATGGTGATGAGGTGTTCTCCAATGATAAAGGAGTTGATTATTTCTTTAGGTGGCATTCTGCTTCTTCTTGCTCTTGGCCTTTATCTGCTGCAAGGCAAAGGCGCGATGCTGATTGCGGGTTATAATACGCTGCCAAAAAAAGAAAAGGAAAAATACGATGAAGTGGCTTTGTGCAAGGCGACGGGTAAGTTGGTCTTAAGCTTTATATTTCCAATAGCCTTGCTGTCTATTGGTGATTTGCTTGAACTAAACAGCCTGTTGATTGCCGGTGGTGTATTACTGGGAGTCCTAATAGTATTCGGGTTAATTTATATGAATACCGGAAACCGCTACATGAAGGATGGGAAATGATTTTCAACAACCAATCGCTAATATTTTTCTAGAAAAAAGCCGGAGTTTTATTAACCCCTACTCGACAATCTGTTAAGTTCAGCATCTCACGTATTTGCGCTTGAAGCCGATTCGGTCTTTTTCCATCGCTTTCTCGATAGTTGGGGAAGCGTTCAGGAAACTGCTCTTCTTGTTGTCCTTTTTGAGCTCTACGGTTCCCACCTGCTTCGCCGTCTGGAGCGCCTTTTCGGTCAAGGGTTTGTATGAAACTCCCACAGTGCCGATAAAATTATTCATGGCTGACTTTGTGCGTTCCGGCGCATCGTGGATCGTGTCTTTTGCAAGGTCAAGCATGTCAGAAATTTTGCTTTCCGAAAACTCCTCGTCTTTGCGGCTGCCGAGGAGCCAGCAATAACAGCTCCAGCCCGCTGACATCCGAAGCTCCTCGCCGCTCGCGATCCATTTGTCGGCCACTTCCTGCGCAATATCCGATTCCGACAACGTCACCGCCACCACAAAATCAGAGATCATGTAAAAATACGCTGAATCCATCCAACGATCATAATCCGCTGCAGTCATCGCTTTCGGATCGGCAATGATGCCCGCAAAATACATCGCATCGTAATTGCCTGTCGCATAAAGTTTCTCGGCCAACTCCTGATCGATCTTTATTTTCTTGGCAATCGGTTTCATCTCGCCTGTCGTCACGCCAAAAAGCGGCTCCCGCGCGCCGTTCGACATGTATATTTTCTTCATCCGTTCTTTGCTTAAAGCCTCGAGTTCCTGCATGACGGTTTCAAATTCCATTGTTGTGCACTTCCTTATTTGTGTATTTGCATTTTTTAATGCAGATATTTTAATAACTCCTACGATTATCTAAATGAACCAACTATCCTTTAACGTCATGGTTTAATCGTGTTCTTGTCATTGATGCTTACCCCTATTATTATTACATTTTCTCCTCAAGCTCTTACGCCAAAAAATACTCTTCTTTATTCTCGATGCGGTACAACTTCACTTCCCCGCCACCCCTCGGATAAGCAATAAAATCATACAATTCCCCCGGTCCGAGCCCTCGCGATACTCCTTTGATTTTGCCGATGGGTTGCGCTTCCTCTTCGCCGAGTCGGCAGGCATAGACCCATTCAGTATCTTCCAGGACAAAATAGATGAAATCCCCGCGGATGCTAAGGGCAAAAGTTCCGGCATTCACCAGTTTCGGGTCTTCGTAGACGGTAAAGGTCTTCGACTCCGGAACGATTTTCAGCAACGGTTTCATCAAAGGAACCACCCAGATTGACGAATCCTGGCCCTCAACCAACGCCAGTATTTCGAGGATGTCAGGCTTGTTTTGCAAGTCAGTTTTGTATTTGAAAATGGGAAATCCTTTCAAATCGAACAAGATCAGTTTTTCGTTGGGCAAGCCTTTCCGAAATCCTCCGTAATAATAGCTGATCCAAACTCCTGCCGGCACGACCACCACACCTTCAATCGCATCGCCTGCGTGAAAGGAATCAATAATTTCACCATCCAGCTTCAGGATGAAGACATTGGGTTCATGGCTGTTGCTTTTGCGCCGTACGAGAAGCAGCCGTTCTCCATCAAGCCAGCGGATAAAAGCGTTATCGTCACGGATTGGAGACAGTATCCAATCATTTTTAACGATGATCCAGCTTTTATTCTTGGCAAACACATATAAAACCAGTCCACCCTGGTCCCGCCAGTCCGCATCACGAATCGAATATTCTGCAATGCCAGAATCCTGATTTGAAAAAACAACTTCTTCTATTAAATGAATAGGCGTTTTGATCATTTTCAGCACATCCTGCCTTTTGCTTGGTGCTTAAAACATTCTATAAAAGCATTTGATAATCCTTGTTCTACACGTTCGAATGCGATTGGATAACATAAACCGACTGTTCTGCTCCGAAGCGCAACACTTTCCGATCCAATGTCATGCCCAGTTTCTCCAACAGTTTGCACGAAGGCTGATTGGCGCTTTTAAATTCCAGCTGCCGCCGTTTTAACTGGCCAGGATATTGACTTCTATCCCTAACTTTCTTTCCACTATATCCAAAATTTTCTTCTGCCGCCATTTATTTTCAGAAAACTTCAGATATACTTTAGATTAATAAACAACAAGACTATCACTGAAGTTGAAAAATTCGCTTGAGGATTTAACTATATGAATTAACTCTGTCGTTGATCGAATAAATGAAATACATATTCCAGAAATACGGGAAGATTACTTGTTTTGAGGTGTTAATGTGAAGTTATTGTTATTGTGCTTATCTATTTTTAGTTGCTTACTCATCGTTTTCCTGCAATTTTTCCAGTGGAATCTTGTCGGGATATTCACACCTTTTTTTATGCCTTTTATATGGGCATTCGTCTATGGATTTTTCTTGGTCATTTTTATCGTGTCCGTCATTTGGCTAGTTAAGAAAAAAGATTGGAAGCCGTTCGGATTACAGATAATTACTATACTATTGCTGCTTCTCATTCCATTTAACCAGATTGCATTAGACAGAGATTTTAAGACCAACAAATCGGAAAGAGATGAGGTGATTTACAAAATCCAGGATGGAACCTTTAAACCGAATGTTTCATATAATCCTTCACTCATACACTTACCCGACCAATATGAGCACTTATCAAACGGTGGGGGAGATGTAGTAATTGAAAATCAGGATGAAAGTTATTCTGTTTTATTCTTCACTTTCCGAGGAGTGTTGGATGGATTCTCCGGTTTTGTTTATTCGCCGAATGGAAAAAAACCGCAATCCGGCTCGTTTGGTGGAGATTTCAAAGAAATAGTGAAGCTCGATGAATTTTGGTATTTCGTTTCTTCTTCGTAATCCAACGGGTAGCTTTTCTTGAGTAGAAAATTCACTTGAACGGTTTTTCGCTTTTCGCCTGCGAAAAGCATCCATTTGTCTATGGGGCTTTGATTGGTTCTGTTGGATTATGGGCGGCATTTTTGTTTACTCCCAACTTTGCCTGATTTACTCCCAACTTCCAACGATTTACTCCCAACTTTGCTGCTTTTATTCCCAACTGGCTCTTTTCACAATTCAACAGCTCATATTTTTATCTAAAATGAATGAAAAGTACCACCCCTAAAGGGATGATTCTGCCTGGATTGGAATCGGATTTTTTTATGCCCAACTTTAGTCGATATATGCCCAACTTCGGCCGGTTTATGCCCAACTTTCCCGCTTATATGCCCAACTCTCCTTTTCACACAACTCAGCCCCTCTTTTTGTTGCCCAATATTAAAAAACCCCCGAACGAAAAACTCAAAAGAGTCTTCCGTTTGGAGGTGTCTAACTTCCAAGCTCTAATCCATATACCGATGCTTCCGCAGGCTGTTCAAGTTCGCAATTTCCTGCTGGAGCTGGCTGCCGATATTGGTTTCGCGCACCTTTTTCCGCTCCAGCTCTTCGTCGACCAGGCGCTTGATGGACAAGACGTCGGTGCCGTCGCTCAACACTTCATCTTTCGAAGTGAACAGCTGATGGGCGACAAGCTGCATGCCGTAGGAATTGTAAAGGAGCGTGTAACCGGCGATTCCAGTTGTGGACTGATAGGCTTTTGAGAATCCTCCGTCGATGACGATCATCTTGCCGTTCGCCTTGATTGGGTTTTCACCGTCAATTTCTTTTACCGGCGTATGGCCATTGATGATGCGGCCATGCTCCGGATTCAAATCGAATTCAGCGAGCATCTTGCGGCACATGTCTTCATCTTCGCGCAAATAGTAATACGGATTTTTCCGTTCTTTATGTGTCTCTTTCTCTTTGATGAAATAGCGTTCAAACGTCGTCATCTCACGCTTGCCAAACAGAGAGGAATTTTCACCGGTCCACTGGTACCACGCCATATCAGTCGCAAAATCGTCGGTTTCTTCCGGATGGGCAAACGCATGGCGCAAATACTGCTCAAACACATTAAGCAATTCGCGGCCGGCGTAACTTTTGCCTTCGATCTCCATCTCTTTCATATCGCCGTTTTCTTCCAGCGGAATGCAGCCGTGGATCAGCAGATTGCCATTGTACTGCAAATAAAGGGCGCCTTTTTTCATCAGGAAATTCATATGCCGTGCCAGCTTCTCGGAATGCTGAATGGAAAACAGCAATTTATCGATGACTTGCTGTTCTTCGTCCAATAATTTCTCGGGCTGCTCCGGATCGATTGTTGCAAAACAAGAGTTTACGAGCGGATACGTTTTGCCGTGAAGCGTTATTTCATTCCTTTCGTAATCCACTTTTTCCAGCAGCAGGCGGTCTTCCATATCAAAACACGCACGTCTTTTGATAATCGGGCTTTCCAGCTTGAATTGAATGATGGAAATGGCCTGGTGGATTTTCGTGATCTGCAATTGTTCCTGTTCTGTCAGGTTTTCACCGGTAATTCGTTTCGGGTGAAACGCCGGATTGTCCTCGTAATACGATTCCGCCAAATTCAACAGCGGCCGCAAATTGATGCCGTAGACATCTTCGATGATGTCCAGGTTGTTATACCGCGCACAGATTCGAATGATGTTCGCCAGGCATACTTTGGAGCCGGAAAATGCCCCGAGCCACAGCACGTCATGATTGCCCCATTGCACGTCGACGGAATGGTAATCGATAAGCGTATCCATAATCTTATGCGGATCCGGTCCCCGGTCGTAAATATCGCCGACGACATGAAGATGGTCTACCGTCAAACGCTGCATCGTGTACGCGAGACCCACGATCAGTTTATCCGCCTGGCCAAGCGCGATAACCTGATCGACCATCTTCGCGTAATAGTCTTTTTTATTCGTGAACTCGTCCGTTTTATACAGCAGTTCTTCAATGATGTAAACAAACTGTTTCGGCAAAGCCTTGCGCAATTTCGACCGCGTATATTTCGACGCGGCATAGGACACCAGTTTCAACATGCGCTCGATGATTTCAATGTACCACTCCCGCAATTCCCGTTTGCTGGTGAAATGACTTTTGATCAATTGCAGTTTCTCTTCCGGGTAATAAACCAGCGTGGCAAATTCGTTCAACTCTTTTTCGCCTAATTCATCCTTGAACAGATCCCGAATTTTCACTTTCACGTTGCCGGAACCGTTGCGCAGCACGTGCTGGAACGCATTGTACTCGCCGTGCAAATCGCTGACAAAATGCTCCGTGCCCTTCGGCAGGTCCAGTATCGCTTCCAGGTTGATGATTTCAGTCGCCACCTTTTCCTCGCTGTCATATTTCTGCGCCAATAAATCCAAGTATTTTAAATTCAGCATATGAAATCCCCTTTCAACATCCGCTCACATTTATATTCATGAAAAGCTCGTTCTCTACGGATCAAGCCTCCAGTAAAAGAAATTCCTTCTATCCCCAGTCTATAGCAGATGAGGGACCGGCTCTAGTATAAAGTGAAGGGCTTTTGCCTTGACCACCGAAAGTTTTTTATTATAGGGTTAAAAGAAGTAGTTCGGTTCAGCGTTTCCGCCGGCAGCCACCGAGGAGGAATTTGATAAATGCACGAAACGAAGAGAATCTCCACTCATAATTCACTAAGAGCAGTTTCTTATAAACTGTTTGAAGTAATCACCGATGAGTTGGATGTGAACACCGCTTATGTGACGCAGCGAGGACCAAAAGCCATGGAGGTTATAAGTTCATTCAATAAAGACCATTACATTATTCCTGAAGGCTATGAGGTTGATTACGATGGAACCTATTGCCGCTTGATCATCCAAAGTGATGAGGAAGCGATGCATACGAATAATTTGGGTTCATTCAATCTGACAAAAGAGTTGGAAGTGACAGAGCAGCTGGAAGTCAAAGGATTTCTCGGGGTGACACTCCGCGATTTCTATGGCAACGTATTCGGCACTCTGTGTGTCATGGATAAAGAAGAAAAAGAGTTTACCGAAAAAAATATTCAGTTTTTGACAAATATGTCTGAAGTTTTGTCTTATATCATTCACCTGGACAATACAATTGCCGACATCGAATTGCTCAGCGTTCCGATTATTCCGATCAAGAAAGGCCTGGCGATTCTGTCACTGCAAGGCAACATCAACGAGGAGCGCTCCCAAAAAATTATGGAAGATACTTTGAGTTACGCAGCCAAAAACGGCAGCGAATCTTTCATCATCGATTTATCGCAGATTGTCCTGCTGGAAAATCGCTTCCCCGACGTCCTGAAAAATTTGGTGCTCGGATTAAACGTCATGGGCATCAAAGTCATGATGACGGGATTGCCACCATGGCTTGTGCAAATGCCGGAAGTTCGCGACCATTTAATGGATCTCAAAACCGAATACGTCATGGACATCGAATCAGCGTTGAATAAGATCGGCTATTCGCTGGAAAAATAAAAGTAAGAGGAGCTGCCCGTTACGGACTGCTCCTCTTACTTTTATTTTAACGGAATTTCCTGATTTAACTTAATCCAAATCGTATTGCTCCTTTAAGCCTTTAACAATTTCGCATTGATGGCCACGATTACCGTGCTCACACTCATAAAGACGGCTCCGACAGCCGGACTTACGATAATGCCCCACGGCGCAAGTACACCTGCAGCCAACGGGATGGCGAAAATATTGTAGCCGGTCGCCCACCATAAATTCTGCACCAGTTTGCGGTAAGTTTTTTTTGAGAGCTCGATCAATGCCACGACATCGTTCGGGTTGCTCCTCACCAGGACGACGTCGGCGGTCTCCATTGCCACATCTGTTCCCGCTCCGATGGCGATGCCAAGATCCGCCGTTGCAAGGGCCGGTGCATCGTTCACACCATCGCCGGTCATCGCCACTCGCCAGCCTTTTTCTTTGATCCGCTTGATCTGATTCGCTTTGTCATCCGGCAGCACTTCCGCATAAACTTCATCAATTCCCAATTGCGCCGCCACCCAGTTTGCCACCTTCTGATTGTCGCCCGTCAGCATAATCGAATGAATCCCTTTTGCCTTTAAGGCGGCCACAGCTTCTTTTGCCGTATCCCGCACAATATCAGCCAGCGCAATCATGCCGGCAAGTTCATCTTCTACAAGTACGAAGACGACGGTCTTACCTTCTTCCGACAGTCCTTCGAACAGTTCCTGGTTATAGCTTAACCGGTTGCTGTTGACGTATCCCGGACTGACCACGTTGACTTTCTGTCCGTCCACTTGGCCTTGGATGCCTTTGCCCGTAATCGACGCAAAATCAGTCACTCTGCCAATTTCAATCCCTCTTTCTTTGGCGGACGTAACGATTCCAGCTGCAATCGGGTGCTCTGAATTTTGCTCGATGACAGCTGCCAGCCGCAGCACTTCCTCATCGCTATAGTTGTTTTCGGCAAAAATGTCCATAACCCCAAACTCCCCTAACGTCAGAGTTCCGGTCTTGTCAAAGACGACAGCGTTGAGATTTCTGGCCCCTTCAAAATCGGCCCGGTTTCGTATCAGCAGGCCTTGTTTCGCTGAAATCGTAGTGGAAACAGCCACGACCAATGGTGCGGCCAGCCCTAATGCGTGAGGACAAGTGATGACCATAACGGTGACCATGCGTTCAATCGCAGTATCAATTGGATAGCCGAGCGCCAGCCAGGTGAACAAGGTTACGAAGCCGGCAACCAGTGCAAGATAAAACAGCCATTTTGCGGCGCGGTTTGTTAAGTCCTGTGTTTTGGATTTCGATTCCTGCGCTTCTTTGACCATGGTGATGACTTGAGATAAATAGGATTCTTCCCCTGTTTTCTGGACTTCAACGGCCAACGAACCGCCTTTGTTCACCGATCCGCCAATCACTCCATCGCCTTCTTCTTTTTCAATCGGAATCGATTCGCCGGTCAGCATCGATTCATCCACGGTCGACTGCCCTTCGACAATTATACCGTCGACCGGCACCTTTTCACCGGGTTTGACCAACACCCAATCGCCGTTGCGAATTTCTGATAACGGAACGTCCCGCACCTGATGCTGCTTATCCAGCTTATGCGCTTCACTCGGCATTAATTTCACCAATTGCTCCAGGGCGTTCGATGCGCCCATGATGGAACGCATTTCAATCCAGTGGCCGAGCAGCATGATGACGACAAGCGTCGCCAATTCCCAAAACAGCTGATTGCCATCCCAGCCGAATACCACGACCGTACTGTAGCCATAGGCGATCGAAATCGCCAATGCAATCAGCGTCATCATACCCGGGTTGCGCTCTTTCAGTTCCGCGATCCCGCCTGTCAGAAACGGCCAGCCGCCATAAAAGAACACCACGGTCGATAAGGCAAATAAAATATACATATCGTTGTCAAAACGCCAGTCGACACCCATAAAATGCTGGATCATCGGGGACAGTGCCAGAATCGGAATGGTGAGCATCAGTGAAATATAAAAACGTTTTTTGAAATCCTCCACCATATCGCCGTGGCCTTGATGTTCATGGTCGCGGTGATCAGGTTCTTTCTGTTGCCCCTGTATCGTCGTGTCATCTTCATACTGATCTGCTGAATGACTTTTTGGTTCTGTTTCGTCTGGAGTTTCATGGTGATCGTGATGGTTTCCTTCGTGTTTTGCCAACGGACTCACCTCTCAGCCACATTTTTCTTACTTCCAGTTTACCCTTAATCCATTATAAAACCAGATTATCGAGAAATTGTCGAGAAACCGATTTGCTGCAATACCATTTAGGATTATGCAAAAAAAAATAAAGACAGCCGGATATTGCTCCGTTAGCTGTCTTTATCACGATGTAATCATTTCTCTCCATTGGTCCATTTATAGCCGATCCCCCACACAGTGAGGAAATAATCATCAATCGGAAAACCTGATTGGCGGATTTTCTCCCTTACGTTGCGTACATGGGAATCGATTGTTCGGCCTTCTGTTTCCGAATCAAATCCCCAAATCAACTGAATCAGCTGTTCCCGTGTAAACACCTTATTGGGGTGTTTCATCAAGTGCCCGACCATTAAAAACTCTTTTGGAGTCAATTTAATGGCATGTTTTTGGTAGGTGAGTTCAAACCGCTCTTCTTCCCATAACAAACCATTCACTTCAATGACATTTTCCGGTGTTCTTCTGCGAAGCAATGCGGCCATGCGCGCCAGCAATTCTTCTTCATTAAAAGGTTTCGTAATGTAATCATCCGCACCAAGGTTCAAGCCTCTTATGATATCCTCTTTTTGTTCTCTTGCTGTGAGCATAATGATCGGCACATCCGAAAATTTTCGGATTTCACGGCATAGTTCCCAGCCATCCATCTCCGGCATCATAATATCCAATAAGACAATATCGAATGCTTCCATATCCAGATAAGTGAGAGCTTCATATGCTCCCACTGCTTTTTTGCACAAATAATGATGCGGTTTCAGATACAGCTCCAATAAATCCAGCATCCGCTTTTCATCGTCCACCAACAGAACTTTCTTCACGAGAATCCCCACTTTCCAATTCGATCCGAACGATGGTCCCTTCCCCCCGCTCACTTTCGAGCGTGATTGACCCTCCATGCGATTCGACAATTTCTTTGGCAATCGCCAGTCCAAGGCCGCTGCCGCCATATTCTCTGGATCTGGATTTATCCACCCGATACAATCGCTCGAAGACAAAAGGAATGTCTTCTTCCGGGACACCTTCTCCTTCATCGATGATGGTGATTACAACCTTATCTTCACTCCGTATTCCCCCGAGTGTCACCTTTTGGCCTTCAAATGAGTGTTTCCGTGCGTTATCCAAGACATTAATCAGCACCTGCTGGATTCGCTTTGGATCAACGTAAGCCGTAATGTTTGGATCAGACTGAGTGGCCAGTGAGATTTTTTTCTCTTGAAAGGCCGGTCGGACAAGATCCACAACAGAACGAAAAAGCATATCCAAGGAAAAATCTTCTTTTTCTATTTCAAATTTATTATGATCCAGCTGCGCCAATTCGAATAAACGCTGGATCAACACGGTTAAATTGGCTGTCTCTTCGCGGATAATTTCCATATATTCGTTCTTTTCTTCCTCAGAAACGCCCGATCGGCTTGCAATATCGGCATAGCCCTTAATATAGGTCAATGGTGTACGCAATTCGTGCGAGATGCTGGCCAAAAATTCATTGCGCTCGTTTTTCAAACGGTCCAGGTCATTCGATAAAGTCGTAATGGCGTTTGCCAGTCCACCCAATTCATCGTTTCGGTCGATCGTAAGTTTCACCTGATTGTTTCCTTTGCTTAATTGCTCTGTCGCTTGTTTCATCCGGATCAAAGGCAGCGTAATCAATCGCGACAACAGAAAAATCGTGATGACAGTCAGAGCGATGGCAATCAGCCCCACAATCAGGAATTGATTTCTCAGATCACTGACCATTTTCTTGATGTGGTTTGTTTCCGCAAACATGAACACGTGTCCGCGATGTTCGCCTTCAATCGTAATCGGGCTGTCCGTGGCAATAAACTCTTTTTCGTCCCACCGGTCTTCGACAATCAGCCCTTCCTGCGGTATTTTTTCGAAGTCGGTATGTTCAAGCACATCTCTCATCTCAGATTCTATCGAATCAGAATGCGCCAGCTCATTGCCCGCTGCATCTGTAATGATCACGATAAAATCAGAAGCCGACTCCATCAAGGCCACATGGTTCAAAGTATCAGGCTCAAAGCTGTCTTCCAAAACTTCACTATGGGTGTTTCCACGAGCCAATAAATTGGTCATGACTTCATCCAACCGCTCATCGACAAAAGTAAAATAGAGTGTCAAAAATAGCACCGATTCGATGATGATGATGAATACAAAAAACAATAAGCCAATTTTTAATGCAAGTCTGTTTAACATAGCATCCCTCTTTGCCACTTATCGGAGTGCTTTCACCGAAAAAAGCCGGCTGCACTTGAAAGTCGTCGGATTTGATTTTATAGAACAATTTAACGGAACTTCATTGTCAAAACACTTCCTCTTCAGTGTAACGGAAAAGTTTGAACTTTTTGTGCAGTTTCTTCTATCTATTTCCTTCAAACTGTAACCTTTCCTGCACACAATATGCATTGTTTTTAAGTAAAGTAGGAGAAAATAAGGAAAGAGGGATATCGATGTTATCGAATAGATTATTGATAGCACTACTGACGCTTTTGTCGATTTTGCTATTAAGCGCATGCAATACAATTAATGAAGCACCTCAAGAACATATGGATACGGAAGATATGCCGATTGACGAGATGGACGAAGATGACGGTCATATGGGTATGGATCATTCAGGATCAGGAGAAGTTCCTGATAATTTACAGGAAGCCCAAAATCCGACATTCGAAGTTGGAACCCAAGTAAACATTGAAGCAGATCATATGAGCGGCATGAGCGGGGCCGAAGCGACGGTTGTCGGAGCTTACGACACAATAGTTTATGCCATTTCCTATACGCCTACCGATGGCGGCAACCCTGTAAAAAACCACAAATGGGTCATACACGAGGAACTTGAGAACCCAGGCAGCGAACCACTGAAGGCTGGCGACGAAGCGACAGTTTCCGCTGACCATATGGCCGGAATGAATGGAGCAAGGGTGACAATCGATTCTGCTGACGAGACCACTGTCTACATGATTGATTTCATGCCTTTAGATGGCGGTGACCAGGTCACGAATCACAAATGGGTGACAGAAGCTGAACTTTCACCGGTAGAATAAAATAACAAAAAAGTAAGCGCTGATCTTTAAATGGATCAGCGTTTTTATGTATTTACAAATTGTTAGAACCCAGTCACTTAGCGCAAGCCGGCATTTCTAATGGGAATTATGCATTTTCTATGGAGTTTATCCGGTGATTCTAATGGTATACAAATAAGGAAGGCCAATATTCGGTTTTAACAAAAACCACTGCCATTATTTTTAAAAATTATATGAGGAGGAAAATTGATGAACAAATACGCAAAATTCGGCGTCATGATTGGGACTTCCACTTTTCTTATGTACTGGTTGATGTACTTGAATGTCTTCCAATTCAACCACATCACATATAGTGAAACCAGACTTTATATGGCGTTGATCATGGGATCCGTCATGGCCATCGTTATGATGCTATTCATGTGGCCGATGTACAAGAACAAAAAGGTCAATTCCATTATTTTGGCCGGCGCCGCCGTCGTGTTCGCCCTATCGCTGTGGCTTGTGCGCAGCCAGGTTCTAATCGAAGACGAAGGCTGGATGAAAGCAATGATTCCCCATCACTCGATTGCCATCCTGACAAGTGAACGCGCGGATATTTCAGATCCCCGTGTCCGTGAGCTTGCTGATTCAATCATCGAAGCACAACGGGAAGAGATTGCTGAAATGAAAAGATTAATAGAAGATCTGGAGAACGAGGAATAAAGGCCCCTTCTATATAAAGCTAATAATAAAAAAGACCAGACAGCGCATTCGGCGCCGTCTGGTCTTCTTTCTTCTCATTCATTATTTAACAGCCGCTCGGCGCACCGATCATCACCAAGCCGGCTTGCTCGCCTTGCTCCTCAAAATCCAATGTTAAACTTTCCACTGCCTCTTTCGCTTCCGGTGCAATGGCCATGCGGATGCCGTTGACATCAGTCAGCTCATCTGTTGATTCCGGCGCATCCAAAGACATGCCGATTTGTGGGCCGCAGCATCCAGCTGTTGCGTAAATCCGCAGGCTTTCGGCATTTTGCTCTTCCAAGATAGACTCGATATATTGTTTTGCTTCATTCGTGATCATCATTTGTTTCATCTCTCCTTTTCTATTGTCACTCGTATTTATTATGCTGACGGAAAAATTCTTGCCAGTGATTCTTTCAAAGGCTCTTTGACACTTATCTTCTCTCGCACGGAAGTCGCCTGAAGTTCCGCTTCTTCGATGCTGTCCGCTTTATCAAGAGCGAGCAGTGTGCCGATTGCGACAGCACCTGTGCGGTTGCTGCCGCCCGCGCAATGGAAATAGACCTTTTTGCCATCGTTATAGGCATCCACTACCTGCTCGATCGCATTCTTGACCGAATCATCCTGCTGTTCAAGCGAGTCGTCCACAATCGGGCTGTGGATCCGGAGATAGCGGTAATCGCCATCGGGAACTTCAGCGCGCAGGTCAACGACAACATCGATTCCTTCCGATTCCGCCGCGATTGGTGCATCTGCCGCTCCACCGATGAAAATGCGATCCTTTACGAGTTCCTGATATTCTTTGGTCATTTTGTTTCCGCCTTCCTAAGGGTCCTATAGAATAAATTCCTTCAATTGCTGGTAACCGATTTTTTCTTCCTGCAGCCATGGAATAACAGCGCAATTGGCCGCCAGTTCGTCGTTCACTTTGGCAATCCATTGCGCCTCGGAATTCGCACGGCCTCTCAGGACAGGATCTGTCGTATCCGTTGCCGCCAGGCTTTGGTTGATGACCCACCATTTCGGATCGATGCCGGCACGCTTCAAGTCTTCTTGCAGACGCGCGGCCTCGAGAACTGGCGTTGCTTCAGCCAATGTGACGATGACCACCCCGGTTTCCTCCGGGTTACGCAAGCGCGGCAAGAGCTTTTTCACATTTTCCGGTACGTCACCGGTCGAACGGCTCATTTCTTTGTGATAGGCTTCCGTCGAATCCAGCAGGAGCAGCGTGTGGCCAGTCGGTGCCGTATCGATCACGACAATCTCATTCTCTGACTTTTCCACGACTGCGGCAAACGCCTGGAACAAAGCAATTTCTTCGGTGCACGGCGATTCCAAATCTTCCTTCAGGTAAGCCACCTCTTCTTCCGTCAGCCCGTTCCCTGCATTTTCGAGAACCGCTTTCTTATAGCGCTCCACTTCAATTTGCGGATTGATGCTGCTGATTGAAAAATGCTCTTTCACACCACTGCCTTCAAATGTATAAGCAAGATGTGCAGCAGGATCCGTCGTCGTCAAATGGACGCGATGTCCTTTTTCAGACAAGCCCACTGCAATCGCGGAGGCAATCGATGTCTTGCCGACGCCGCCTTTGCCCATCGTGAAGATGACGCGTGTATTTTTTTCCGAAAAATCGGCAATCACTCCATTCAACCCCGGAAGGTCTGCGACCAAATCCGTTGTGTCTGACGTGTCTGACGTTGTAATGGCATAAGAACTGAACAGATAACGCAGATTCTGGATTCCTGTCAGCGAATACGACACAAATGGCAATGAATAGGCCATAATTTGTTTTAAACCTTGAGGCGTTTTACTCAATGCCGCTCGCTGGCGATTATAAAACGCTGTTGACACTTCATCATCCGCACGATGCGTCTGCAGCAACCCGTTGACGATGAGCAATTGGTTTTTGATGCCGATCTCTTTCAATTCCGCAGAAGCACGGTCCGCTTCGAGCAAAGATGAGTTATCCGGACGTGCAACCAGCAGTAAAGTTGTCTTGTCACGATCGGAAAGCGATGCGACCGCCTTAGCGTACATTTCTTTTTTGCCTTCAAGCCCCGCAAGCGGCCCCAAACAGGAGGCGCCGTGCGTACTTTCTTCCAAAAATCCGCTCCACGCCGTCGGCAATTGCAGGAGGCGAAGCGTATGGCCGGTTGGTGCTGTATCAAACAAGACATGATCGTATCGTTCCAAAATGGTTTCATCCGCCAGTAAATGTGAAAATTCATCAAAAGCGGCGATTTCCACCGTGCAAGCGCCCGATAATTGTTCTTCCATCGTCGCCAGGACGGCATCCGGCAATTTGCCGCGGTACGGGCCAACTACCGTTTCCTTATAGGCACGTGCCGATTCTTCCGGATCAATATTGCAGGCAAACAAATTGTCGACCGCGGCAATCGCCACCGGTTCATTTGTCAATTCCACTTCCAGCACATCTTGCAGATTCGAAGCGGGATCGGTGCTGACGAGCAGCACTTTTTTCCCTTGGTCGGCAAGCGCAACTGCTGTAGCACAAGCAGTCGATGTTTTGCCGACACCGCCTTTTCCGGTGAAAAACAGGAATGGCGTCAATGCCATCTTTTTGGGATTGAACGATGAATGCATCAGAATCTCTCCTTTATTTGCCGAATTCAACAGAAACGCGGACGCGCGGTTTTTCCTGCAGCTCCGCAGGTGTCGTGCCGAACCACTGGGCCAGTTCGTCATTTGTTGGGTATTCTGCCGTTTTCACGATTTCGCCGTCAACGAGTACGAGCGGCAGTGCATCCGGTCCTCCATCAGCCAATGCCTGATTCACTTTTTGATTTTCCACAAAAGCACTTGGGTCATTGCTTAAATTATAGCGGTCAATTTGGAAACCTTTTTTCTCCAGCGAATAAACAGCCGATGCAACGCGGGTCAAATCAGGATCGACAACAGGTCCGCAAACACCGGTTGAACAGCACATTGCGGGATCAAAAATTTCAACTTTTTTCATGTTGGTTCCTCCTCTATTAAAGTATTCGTCTATACTGATATCATATTGCCAGAGAAAGCCTGACATAAGGTCAGGCTTTCTTTTCACTTCATTGTTACTGTCCTGTTTCGGCGAATTTGCGGATACGTTCCCCGATTTCGTCACGGACATTCTGGAAAACGGTCCACTTCTCTTCTTCGGTTCCTTCCGCTTTTGCCGGATCTGTAAAGCCCCAGTGATCGCGTTTAACATGCGGCGGCGTCATCGGGCATTTGTCGGCAGCATCGCCGCATAAAGTGACGACGAAATCTGCGTTGTTTAAAATCTCGGTGTCGATGATGTCGGATGTTTGTTCCGAAATATCGATGTCCACTTCGTTCATCGCTTTTACTGCGTTCGGGTTCAAACCATGCGCTTCAATGCCCGCACTCAGCACTTGCCATTCGTCACCAAGAATCTGTTTCCCCCAGCCTTCTGCCATCTGGCTGCGGCATGAATTACCTGTGCATAGGAAGTACAATGTTTTTTTCGTCATTTTAAAAACTCCTTTTCTTCTATATAAATAAGTAGAATTAATAATCTGTAGGAACCGATATTCCGCAAAACAGCTTGCTTTCCAAACCCCGTGCTCCTGCATCGCTGCGCTGCTTCGTCGCAAAGCGTCGGCCGAACTACCTTCGGCCAACACTTGGCTCGCGCTGAGATCCAGGAGTCTGCGCTGTTTTGCTCCATATCTCAGAAAGTGGATCTCGGCAAATACATCTCCTTAGCGGCGAAGCATTTATATCTTTACCTATAGAACCAATAACCATAAATACAAGCCGGTCAGCGTCGCGATAAGGGTTGGGATTGTCAGGATAATCCCGACTTTGAAATATGTACCCCATGAGATTTTCACACCTTTTAATGACAGGACATGAAGCCACAGCAATGTGGCAAGTGAACCGATTGGTGTGATTTTTGGACCCAGATCCGAACCGATGATATTTGCATAGATCAATGCTTCACGGATGGTGCCGCTTGTTTGCGTCTCCGAAATGGCGAGCGCATTGATCATCACCGTTGGCATATTATTCATCACCGAGGACAGGATGGCGGCGATAAAGCCCATCGACATCGTGGCGACAAACAAGCCCTGATCGGCCGCAGTCTGAATGACGTCGGACAAGATGCTCGTCAATCCGACATTTCGCAGCCCGTAAACGACGACATACATACCGAGTGAGAAAAAGACGATGCTCCACGGTGCGCCGCGCAACACAACGCGCGTGCGGACAGCTGGACTCTTTTGGGCCATCAGCAGGAAGAAAATGGCGATGATGCCGGCCACAATGGAAACGGGAACGCCGATAAATTCGCTTGAGAAATAGCCGATTAATAATACGGCCAACACTGCCCACGACAAGCGGAACATTTTGTGGTCTCTGATGGCATCGTTCGGTATCTTCAAGTTTTTCATTTCATAATTTTTCGGGATATCCTTGCGGAAAAATAAGTACAATACTAAAATACTGGATACCAAAGCAAAAAGATTCGGTACTACCATTCTTGAAGCGTATTCCACGAATCCGATGCCGAAAAAGTCGGCGGAAACGATGTTCACCAGGTTGCTGACCACCAATGGCAATGAGGTGGTGTCGGCAATAAATCCGCTGGCGATGATGAACGGAAATATCATTTTTTCCGAGAAATTCAAATTTCGGACCATCGCCAACACGATCGGCGTCAAAATTAACGCGGCTCCGTCATTCGCAAAAAGGGCCGCGACCAGCGCACCAAGAATGCTGACGAAAATAAACATGCGCAAACCGTTTCCTTTTGCAATGCGGGCCATATGTAATGCTGCCCACTCAAAAAATCCGATCTCGTCCAAAATCAACGAGATGATGATAATGGCGATAAACGCCAGTGTTGCGTTCCAAACTATACCTGTAACATCTGCTACATCTTGAAAATCAACTACTCCTACCAATAAAGCAACTACTGCTCCGCCAATGGCTGACCAACCGATGGAAAGGTTGCGCGGCTGCCAAATGACGAGTATCAGAGTGATGAGGAAAATCAACGATGCCAAAATACCTTCTCCCATTTAATTCCCTCCGCTATTCACAACTGATTCTCAGTCCTTGTTTTTCCAACTCTTTGATGCGTTCGTCCTGGCTTGGAATAAATTCCAGGATCCGCAAAACCATTTCGTACGTTTCACTCTCGGTGTTCAATGAATAAAAGATCCATTGGCCTTTCCGTTTTTCTTTCACCAACCCGACATCCCGGAGTTTGCGTAGATGCTGGCTGATGGCCGACTGGCTGATCCCAAATATCTCCACAAATTCACAGACGCAGCAATCGTTCTTTTCCAACAGTTTCATCATCGCAAGCCTCGTCTTATCCCCCATCAACTTGAGGACCAGGCCGGCTTTTTCAATTTCAATTTCTTTCACTGTAACTGCCATCTTTAACTTCACCTCATTCGCTGTCTTTATTATTTTTTATAGTCCTTGTTTATTGCATCTATTCTCGAACTAAAAACATCATATCAGCATATGCTTATATGTTCAAGGGTTTGCTTAAAGTCATTTTATCCGGGAATAAATACCAACTAACAAATGCAGAAAGAAATATATTTACTCAAAATGTCATTTTTACAAATTTTAATTGCAGAAAATTAACAAGTTAAATTCATATAGGGAATTTTATATTAAAAATACTTAAAGTTAGGCATTTAAACCTATCTACATATACCTCTAATGGGTATATGATGCTTAGAGCGAACAATAAAGATACTATCTTAGTATTAAATTAAATATAAAAAGGAGAAATTTGATGATTATCTTCAAAAGAAAACCTACCTTGTCTGAAGTTGATCCAAAAAACTTGAAAAATTTTGTAGGAAAGACAATTGAAGTTAAGCTTCTTAATTACATAGAATTCAAATAAAAATTTGCCATCATACTATTTTCAAGTAGCCACTTTTTCGAAAAAATCACCAATTCATCCAAGTTAAGACGACCTAAAAATTGCGAGATGGAATAGAATTGCTAATCGGTGTTAAAAGGATGTGTATTTATTGGAAAAGCATCACGGGGAAATTCAGGACTGGATCAATACAATCGACGAGTTCCTAATCGCCATAGATGAAAACGGAAAAATATTAAGAGTGAACCAGGCATGGATAGATTTTTGCATAGAACATGAAGTAAGAGAGTCGATATGGAAACCCGGGTCTGATTATTTCGAGCAATTGGAAAGCCGCGGCAAATTAAATGAACTGGATTTCATCAAACAAGTGTTGGCGGATGAACTCACTGAACACAGGCAGATGTATCCTTTTCTTTTGGGAAATGGAGAAACTCAATGGCTGCAGGTGAAAGTAAAAGGCGTTAAATTCGCCTCTGGCCAAGTTTCAGGCGCTATAATTCACCACAAACCACTATCTCTTGAATCAACTCATCCCATTACCGCCGAAATCGTGTTGGAAAGCATGACAGAAGGTTTCTACCTATTAGATGATCACCTTCAAGTAATTTATATGAATGAGATTGCCGAGGAGATCCTGGAATACAAACGGGGACAAGCGACTGGTTGGAACTTATTTACGCTTTTCCCGGAGGCTTTGGAGACAAACTTCCCGCTTCATTACAGGCGGGCATTGACGGAGCAGGTCATAGTGGAATTTGTCGATTATTATGAACCGCTTGATAAATGGTTCCAGGTAAAAGCCTGTCCGCTGTCAAAAGGCGGCTTGTCCGTCTATTTCCAGGATGTGAGCGAAAAGAAAAAAACAGAAGTCCAATTGACGGAATTTGCTTTTTATGATTATTTGACTCGCTTGCCCAACCGAAAGTTAATCATGCAAAAAATCGATTCCTTATTGGAGCAGGGGAAGAAGTTCTCCATCTTTCACGTGGCAATCGATAACCTGAACTTCATCAACTCTCTATACACTCATAATGCAGGCGACATCATCATGAAAAAAGTCGCAGAAGATTTGAAAACATTGTCCAGTGAATCATGCCATATCGGGCGCTCTGACAGCAGTGACTTTTTAATTGTCCGGGAAACCACGAGTGGCGAGAAACTTGAAGAAATCATTGAACAGCTTGAAGGGATTTTTTACAAACCCATATTTTTGGACAATGAACAAAAGGTCAACATCAGTTCCAGCACCGGAATTTCCAGCCACCCTTTCAATGCTTCGACACTGGATGAATTGCTTTCATTTGCTGAAATCGCGATGGCTGAAGCCAAAACTTCACATGGCACAACGCATTCGTATTTTCTTCCAAAAATGATCACACAGCGGAATCGACGGGCAATCATTGAGGAAGGGCTCGACGGCAATTTGAAAACAAACGGGTTTTATTTCACCCTTCAGCCGCAGATTGACGGACTGTCGGGCAGAGTTGTTGGCGCAGAAGTACTTTCCCGCTGGTCTCATCCGGAGCTCGGGACAATCTCCCCTCCAGAATTTATCCAAGTGGCTGAAGAGACCGGACAGATTGTCGCACTGACTTCACATCTGCTGACCGAAGTGTTTACACAAATGAAAGTATGGGAAGAGAAATTCGACTGGAAGCTGCGGACAGCGATCAATATGACGGCTTCACTTCTCAGTAACTCAGATTTTTTCGCAGAATTTATTGAATTGATGGACCGATATAAAATTGATCCGAAATTGATTGAAATCGAAATTACTGAACAGGCGGAATTGACTTATTCATCGAAAACATTGGAAAATCTTCTGCTGTGTCAATCGAAGGGGATGTCCATTGCCATCGATGATTTTGGCACCGGCTTTTCGATGATTTCCTACCTTACCCATTTCCCGATCACCAAAATCAAAATCGATCGATTTTTCGTGCAAAAAATCGGCCAGAACCCGAAATCGGAAGCTGTATTGAAATCCTTGATCCACCTGGCCACGAGCATCGAATGCGAGTTAGTGGCTGAAGGCGTTGAACGTGTTGAAGAAGCAGATTTCCTGTTGGCAAACGACTGCAGTATTTTTCAAGGGTATTTATATGACAGGCCAATGAAAACCGCAGACTTTGAAGCAAAATATCTGAAGGCCGGCCATCTGTTCCCAACCAAAAAATTGCTCATTGAATAGCTTGCAACATACTCATTTTACATAAATGATCATAAAAATATTCACCAATGTGAGAATTGAGAAGGGAAAACAAGACACATGAGTAAAACAACCACGCTCCCCTTTAGCACGGTTTTGATGGAAGTAATAAAAGACATGGTATTTATGGTCAGTGTCGAAGACGGTTCCGTTTTCAAATATGTTTTTTTCAACAAGGCGGTTTTTGAAAGAACCCCTTTGACGCAAGAAGATCTTGGCAAATCATTTCATGAATCTCACAGTTCAGACATGGCCCGCTTATTAAACGGACAGTACGGCAAGGTGTTGGAAACAGATGAAAATATCGTTTTCGAAGATAGCTTTACCACTCCCGCAGGGGAAGCCATGTATTCAGAGACCACGTTGACACCGGTTTTTGATGAAACGGGAAAATGCGCTCACATTATCGGGATAGTCAAAGACATCACCGGAGAACGTCTGGCCGGAATCGACAGCATGGAGGCTTGGGGGCGGCTGACCGAAAGCCGGTCCCGCTACCGCTCGCTATACGAGAACAATACAGACGCCATTTTCTCCCTTGATCTAAATGGCCAAATTCTTGCTGGTAACCCAGCAGTTGAAAAACTTACGAATTCCCCGCTGAATGACTTGATTGGCACAGAATTTTTGCATCATGTTCCCAAAAGTGATGAACAACTATTAAATAACTATTTCACGCTTGCTTTGGACGGAGATTCACAGGATTTTCGCACAAAATTCTCAGGAAAGCACGAAGAGCCGGTTGCTGTATTGGTCCACTTCTCCCCCGTCGAAGTGAAAGGGAAAATTGTAGGAGTTCACGCAACACTTAAGAACATGACAGAATTGGACAAGATCGGCCGCCAATATGTCGAAAGTGAAAACCGCTTTAAGGTAATCGCCGAAAATGCCCATGACGTCATTGTCCTGATGGATCATGAAGGAGAAACCATTTACGTCTCACCCTCAAGCAAGCGCATATACGGTCTGGACCCCCAAGAGTATATGGAAAAACCGCCTTTCGATAATGTTCATCCGGATGATATTCCGCAAGTAAGAAAGGCTTTTTCGCTGGCGATTATGGAAGCGAAAACATATATCCTGGAGGTCCGGCTACAGCACAAATCGCGAGGCTGGGTTTGGGCAGAGGTCCAAGGTACGCCGATTTTCGATGAACACCAGCAATTTGTCCATATGCTCACAATCACGCAGGATATAACGCTGCATAAAGAACGCGAGGAACAATTGCACCATTATGCCTATCACGATTCATTGACCGGTTTGCCCAATCGACGATTTTTAAAAGAACGGATTTCGGATATAATCGAACACTCTTCCCCCGACGACGCGTTAACGGTCTGTCTTCTCGACATCGACCTTTTTAAAAATATCAACGACGACCTGGGGCACGATGTCGGAGATTCCGTTATCCAGGAATTCGGCAGACGCCTGCTCCAAAGCATCGGCAAGAAGGATGTCGCAGTTCGGCTCGGCGGCGACGAATTCATTCTGCTGCTGCCGGAGGTTAAAACCAGGGAACAAGCAGGAATGATGGCACAGAAAATCCAGCAGTCTATGGCCCAGTCATGGGCGGCGCAAGCTGACTCCCTGGAAGTCACTTCGAGCATGGGCATCGCCATAACGCCAATTGCAGAAGCAACTGTTTCCTCCATTTTAAAAAACGCCGATATTGCGATGTACGCATCCAAAGAAGCAGGCCGCGGCACTTACCGGATACAGTGTATGTGAATATTTTTTAAGGTATATAAGTTGAACTAAAGAATTTCACTTTATAGACCGCTTTGGCGCTTTGGACAAGGGCAAAGAATATGCTCCTGCACAAGCTAGTCGCAAAGGAGGTGCCATCTTCGTGTGGCACACTTTGCCTCCCGCAATAACCCGAGAAGACTACTCGTCTTTTGCTCCGTCGGCATTCGCCTGCTCTGAGAGAAATCTCTAGGATATGGAGCAAAACAGCGAAGACGCCCAGGGGACCAAGCGAAGTGCTGAGATCCACTCGGACGAAGTGAAACGAGACCGAGTTAGCTCAGCGCGAGCCCCCAGGCAAGCGAAGCTGTTTTGCGGAATATCGGCTACTATAAATTATTAGTTCAACTTATATGGAAGCTGAATAAGGCTGAAAAATTGAGCACTGCAATTTCTGTTAAACAGACAAAATAGCCAAAGGAAGAGGATTGATATTCCTCACCTTTGGCTATTTCTTTTCTTAAATACACTTATTGCCATTATTTTTACTTGCGGCAAACTGCGATGCCGATCGGGTAATGAATCTTGTTTCTTGGCGGTTCAATCAGGACTCCCTTTTGGTAATAAAAATCCCTCTCGGCATACTCACCGAACAGTTCATGGAATTCACTCCAGCTTAATTGATGGACATGGAATTCTGCTTCGCACGGCTTTCCTCTTCCGAGTCCAAATGGCGTAGAAAGAATCAGCAGGCCGCCGGGTTTCAGCAATTCATACAACGAATCAAGAAATCTTTTTTCATCTGACAGATGTTCGATCGTTTCAAAAGAAATGATGGCATCGAATGTGCCGAGTTTTTGAGGAAGCCGGGGATTTAACGCGTCATCCTGTAAGAAATTTACTTTAGGATGATAATACCTGTGTTTGGCATAACGGATTGCTTCAGCATCCGAGTCAATGGCTACCACCTCTTCAATCTCCTTGTTTTTCGCCTTGGCCAAAAGTTGCGCCCCGTATCCCACTCCGCACGCCAGATCTAATACTCTCCCTTGCGCATATTCAATCGCGAAATGATAGCGCGCGATGTGCTCAAGCAGCAGGCCGTTCATCGGGTTCATCATCTCGGGAATAACTCGTTCTCCAGTATAGCTCAGCACAAAATTCTCCTTTCCGATAAAAACTTTTATAAGGATTCAAAGACAGCCGATTGCGTCCCTTGCTGAGGCAGTATGTTCCAATGAGTGATTATGAATTTTTATGCACGATTTCACGCATCGAACCCCTTTTATTTAGTTATATAGAACTATATTAAGTTATATTTTAAAATTATATACTTTAATTAACATAATATACGTATAAGCACTTTTATCTATTATGAAAATATTTATAAAGGAACTTTAGTTTCAAATTTCCCCATTAAATAAGATAAACACTTTATTTAATTGATTTCCAGAAATATTTTTAATAGAAATGGTTAAAATCCCATAAATGAATACTCTTTTATTTTTTATTCCATATAGGACTTTTTACTTTTAAATTCATTTTTGCAAATACTTCAAATTTCAAATACTTTTCTTTAACTACTGGAGGTGTTTTAGATGTTCTTGATAAAAAGAAAATCTTCAATTTCAGATTCGGATTTAATAGAGCTTCAGACTTTTGTCAGTAAAACTATCGAAAGCATGTTAATGACGAAAGAAGAAACGTTGAATATTTTCAAAGCATTCGACATGGTTCTCATTTGTACGATGGAAGGCAATTACGTGGTAACAGATGTTTTCCAGCTTTCAAAATTCACCCTTTCCGACCAAAAAAATCTTCAAAAACCGAACATTCCTTTCTATACTGCTGCCCGCTCCCTTGGTTCTGAGGAAGAGACCATTGTTTACCTGGACGTCCATAAAGAAAAAGGGCTTCGGATTAAAAACCTTCAAGCTTTTTACTATATTTGCGAACTGTTGGATACAATGGAGATCGATGTTGTGTCTCCTCAGGAATTTAAATGCTTTTGGTCGTAATGCCCAAAAAGAGTATGGACAATTTTCTTTATAAAGTTCAAAAAAGAAGAAGAAACTTCATGCGAAGTTTCTTCTTCCGGGCTGTCGAGAACCCCCTCGGCAGCCTTTTTTCTATTGTTCCTCCAACTTTTCAATTTTTGCGCAGCGGTTGAAGGGCGTTGGCCCAGGCATTGAGCTGGTCCAGCATTGTATTAACCGTTTTTTCATGGAACGCGGCCGGTTGGAATTCACCCGTTTTCGCGAAATCCGTGAATATTGACATAGCCGTGTGCGCCCGCACAGTGGCGACTTGCAATTCGGCCATGATAATCCGGAGGGCTTCCGTTGAACGGACTCCACCTGCAGTGCCGTAGCTGACGATGCCCGCTGCCTTATTGTTCCATTCGAAATACAGATAATCGATCGCGTTCTTCAGCGCTGATGTCACGCCGCGGTTATATTCCGGACAGATAAAAACAAAGCCGTCCAATTCGGCTATTTTTTCCGACCACGGATGCGCTTCTGGCGTCTGGTAGTCCTGGCCGTATGCAGCAGACACCGGCTCCGCATACAACGGCAGATTGAATTCAACCAGATCGACGATTTCGTATTCAGCGTCTCCCCGTTTGTCCGCAATGCCTTTGACCCACTCCGCCACCTGCAAACTTTTGCGCCCCGGCCGCGTGCTTCCTGTAATGATCCCAATCTTGGTCATGAATGTGATGCCTCCTCCACTCGGATTGATGGTTCAATCTCTGGATTTTCACATCTCGATGTCCTTTCATCATAAGAGAATTGCCTTCTTAATTCAAATAAATAATCTGAATATTAAATCTTTTGAGTTTCAGGCGAATATTCCAGACATGTGTTGTTCAGAACAATAAAAAATCCCTCTAAGTTCATCCTTAGAGGGATTTTATACGGCTATTCTTCTTTCGCCTTTTTTACTTGAGTCTGTATATAACTAATAATAAAGAACCCAATAACGCCTCCCACAATGATCGGGATTACATTCGGGAGTATGGAGGAGTCATCTTCAGAGTATAGGCTTATTATTATACCGCCAATAATGGCACCAAGTATGATACCGATTAAAGTTTTAACGTTTCTGCTCATTCAACCACCTCCCAGTGTTATTTCCGGTTGTAACATACATATTTCCCCATGAATATCCGCGATTCATAAGAAACCCATGCCCCGCTTGCGCTCGACAGGTTCACTATCAATGGCGCCGGGGTTCTATGAGCGGTTTTCGGAGTTCTATGATCACTCAGCAGTTTATGATTGAGAAAACACCTCATTCTTCACCTACCCATTCATCCAACTTTCAATTTTTTTGCACGAAATAGCTCTTCCGGCTCGGCAACTCCAGACAGTTCAGCTGCCCGCCATATGCTGCGCCTCCGTCAATCCCGATAACACGATTGGCTCCAAAGTAAATGTCGTTATTGCTCGACGATCCCCGCAGCAAGAATGTCGGCGTATGGCCAAACACCACAGTTTTTTCGCCATCATACGCTTCGTAAAATTCGTCCCGAATCCACACCAATGTATGGGGATCTGTTTTTTCAACCGGCATACCCGGCCGAACTCCCGCATGCACAAAAATATAGTCAGCTGTTTCATGATAAAAATCCAGGTCCCTTAAAAAGGCGACATGCTCCCGAAACGTTTCTGTAGTTGGAAACTCCATATCTGTTATAGAGGAATCATAGCTTTGCAGAGTGGGAAGTGCCCCGTTCCTCTCCCATCTCTCCCGCGCATCCCTTTCATCGGCTACAGCGGCCACCATCATCGCGTCATGATTGCCACTTAACACGATGGCGCCGCGATCCTTCAATTCAATTACCCGGTCCAAAACATCCTTCGACTCCAGGCCACGGTCCACATAATCCCCCAGTAAGATCAACTGGTCTTGATCGGGATTGTATTGTGCCTGCTGCAGCAGCTCGTCAAAAAGTTTCAGCTCTCCGTGGATATCACTGATCACCAAGGTTCTTTTCATGGCGCACACTCCTCCGCTCTGCCTTTTCTAAAATTGTCGAGAACCGGCCGTTTTTATTTAAATTGATCCTCTCTCTTTTGCATGATTTCTTTCACAAAAGCTTCTTTAAAATCCGTGTATTCCTTTATGCCTGTCGAGGAGGTTTTTAAATACGCCAATTTGATCTCCACATATTGCGTTCTTGCTGCTTCATCCCTGTTCAAATAATCTCTGAAGAAAATCAGGTTATTCCATAGCTCTTCCTGATACTCAACCAAATGGATAAAATGCGTCTTTTCTTTGTAAGTGTCGTCCGTAAATTTCGCCAATACGATCTCCTCTGGCCGCTCCACTTTCAGCCGTAAAAAACCTGTTTTTTGAAACGCCTGAAGTAAAGCATTATCCACCTGACCCAAGTCATCCACTCCCACGACTATGTCCAGGACCGGCTTCGCACTCATCCCCTCTATCGCGGTACTGCCGATATGTTCAATGCGATTTTCATCAAGAGCTGTGTTTTCAACAAGTTCATTTTTCACGCGAATAAATTCTTCTTTCCACTCCAGTGTGAACTCCATTAGCTTTACTTCATCCTGTTTTAGACCTAATTCCATGAATCCCATCTCTCCCTCATTAAGAATCGACAAACTGTCTGCTCATGAATAAAGATTACAAACTCCACTTAGCTTCCAAAGGCAATTACCTCTTCATGACTCGTTCCCCCTTTTTTTGCTGTAAAATTCATATGCAAAATAGCCAAATAACAAACCTATCCCCGCGCCGAAAATAATCGCGTATGAAAGCGACACCTGGAAGATAATGCTGAAAACTGGAGCCAAGGCACTTCCAAAGACCATTCCCAGGGGAATCAGGCTATCCAAAATAGTTTGAGCTTCTGTTGATTTTTTCTTGCCCAATGTGCCTTCTTTAGATTTATGCTTAAGTCTTTTGACGACAAACACGGCAATTGCCCCCACTATTACAAGAGGCAGGAGAATACGCATAATTTCAAAAGTTGATTCCATATTATAAACCTTCTTTCAATGGTGGTTTCAAAAGGTTTCGGCTTACTTTCCTCGTGAAAATTAACTACTGCCGAAAATAGTCTCTTCCATAGAACAGCTGAACCCGTTACAACACCATGCCGAGCGCCTTGCTTACCATTTCACCGCAATCCTCTATTCCAACCCGCTTGCTTAATTTTTTATTGAGCAAGACGAATTGGGTTGAAATGCTCTCGAGCGCTTCCAGTATGCTGCTTGTGTCGCGGCCCGCTTCCCAATGCGCCAGCAATTGCAGCTGTTCCGCGTTAAGGCGGCTTCTGCTGCCTTCGACTTTCGACCATACCTGATATGGGCTGTCGAGATGCTGTTCCATTTCCATATACCAGCCGGATGCCATGAGCCAGCGCGCGCTGTCGAGATTGGCGAGGGCGTAATACGCTTCTCCTCTCATGGCAGCCCGGTAAGTTTCGTGGATAAACGCCAGCATTTTCATGCGCCAGAAATCCACTTCTCCTGCCGCAACTTTGTATTGCAACCGTTCAGAAGTCTGCTTGACCCTTTTCAGAATGTCATTCGGATCATAAAGGACCTTCATTTCTTGCAGCCAAATCGAAGGTTCGATCCCTTCGGCGCTATGATACCAGGAATCCACTTTTACGAAACTATCGAAATGGCTGACAATGACAGGCGACGAGGCGGTGCCTTCAAAGAACAATACGTCGCCCCATTTTCGCGCACGTTCTTTTTTCGCGGCAATAAAAGATGGTAACTTTTCCTTTTTTACAATGGTGTGGAGATCTATATCAGAGAAGTTGTCTGCATTTCCTTTGGCAAGCGAACCAGCAAGATAAATGGCCAGCACATCCGGATCCCGCTCCAGGTCTTTTCTTGCTCTTTCCAAAAGCTGCCCCCTGACTTCCGGTAAACTGCTATCGCGGTAAACGTGTTTTCCCACCGTTATCATCCCCTCATACATTCCCTTATACCCACATTATTCCTTCCGATTACCATATAAGCAAATATTTTTCAGCCCAAAAGCAGGACATTCCGGTACAAAAAGAGAAATAAAAAAAGCCATCCTTTTCAGGACAGCGTTTTCCATTTCTTCAATTATCCATCAATCCAGCCGGGTTCTTCAGGACTAGTTTTTTCACCTGATTTATTGTCGACTGATTTTTTGTTGTTTTTACTTGTGTACGGCTTAAAACTTTTGGCCTTATTGGATCCCGCTTTCCAGCGATTCCAGCCCTTTTTGCCAGTTCCCTGGCCCGTGCCGCTTTTTTTCTTTTCTTTTGCCATTTCCATCACTCCATAACTATATTGCATTATAACACGATGGGCGCCGCCATGACACACACTCTAATCCGGTAGCCTGAGAAAATATAGACTCCCTCCGAATAACATCTCAGAATCATTATCCTCCCATAAGTTTAACTCCAGCGTTTTCTTATTTATATATAACTGTCCCAGCCAATTATTGTGCCTGTTTTACTCTCGTCAAAGGCAGGAGTATATACCTGTGGTCATTTATATGAAAACAGTTGATTTGATGAAAAATCTAGCTTTTCTTTCAGCTTTTTTTCACCCTGAATTTTAATATTGATTTGGGATGATTCATCGAAAAATTGAAAATCCTTTTAAGCTCCTGCATTTTTCTCATTTTTCATTCCATTTCGATAAGTTTTAACGAGAAGGGCGACATACGTCACAGCCTTTATCGTTTTCATTTCACGAGGACTCAAAACTGTAACTTTAGACCCCTTAAATCTATTATTATTACGCCAAAAATGATATACAACTGTAACATAAAAAAGGTTTAGAGCTGTTATAATGAACGTGCTGCAATAATAAGGTAACAAAATCTTATCTAACAAAACTATTTGACAGTATATAGATTCACGATATAAAGAGATTATATATTCGAAAGGGGAAAATAACTTGAAATCGAAATGGATATTGTCTGGTGTTTCATCTTTACTAGCTATCTCAATTTTATTGCCAACTAATAACGCCACTGCCAATACATTAAACAAACTCGAAGAGCAACAGCAGGAAGCTGAAGAAAAAAAGAACGAATTGAACTCGGGTATCATCGAAAAAGACAAAGAAATCAAAGTAACAAAATCTACATTGGAAACAATTCTTGGGAAAATCGAGGAATTGAACAATAAAGTCAAGGAAACTGAAGGCAAAATTAACAGTGTCCAGGCTGATATCGACGAAACAAAAAGTGACATCGAAGAATTGAAGAATTCAATCGAAGAATTGAAAATCAAAATTGAAGAACGCACTGAATTGCTTCAAGACCGTGCACGCGCGATTCAAAAGAGTGGCGGATCTGTTGACTACATAGATGTCCTTCTTGGCGCCAGCAGCTTTATTGATTTCATCGACCGTTTCTCAGCAGTCAGCACATTGATCGATGCCGACCGCGAAATCATGCGTGAACAGGCTGAAGATAAAGAATTACTGGCAGAGCAAAAAGCTTCTGTCGAGACTAAATTGGCGGAGCAGGAAGCACGCAACGCCGAACTGAAAGGTTTGAAATCAGACCTTGATGGCCAGAAAAAAGAACAAGGTGTCCTTGCTGAAGATTTGAAAGAAGAGCAAACACGCCTTGAAAGCGAAAAAGAACATTTACATGAAGAACACGATACAGTACTTGAATTGAGCGAAGAATTGGAGCAACAAATTTCTACTGAACAAGAACGTCTTGCAGAATTGGCGCGTAAAGCGGAAGAAGAACGCCAACGCAAACTTGCAGCCGAGAAGGCAGCAGCTGAAAAAGCAGCGGCTGAGGAAAAAGCAGCAGCAGCTGAACGTGCGGCAGTTCGTGCAGCCGAAGAAAAAGCGGCTGCGGAACGCGCGGCAGCTGAAAAAGCAAAAGCCCGAAACGCAGCTGAACGCCGTGCAGCTGAAGAACGCGAAGCAGCATCTAAACGGGCAGCAGCCGCAAAAGAAAAAGTTAGTGCTCCTGCACCAGTTGCAGCAGCTCCAGCAGTAAGCAGCTCAGGATTTATCCGCCCTGCAAGCGGCCGTATGTCATCGAACTTCGGTAGACGTGATATTGGTGCCGGTGCTGAAGACCATCTTGGTCTCGACATTGCCAACTCAACTGGTACACCAATCAAAGCATCAGCAGCCGGTTACGTAACATTTGCCGGATTTATGGGCGGCTACGGAAATGTAGTCATCATGACACATTCCATTAACGGCAAACAATTTGCAACTGCTTATGCCCACATGAACTCTGTCGGCACAAGCCAAGGCAGCTTCGTCGAACAAGGTGGCTATATTGGCGCAATGGGAAGCACTGGCCGTTCAACCGGTCCTCACCTACACTTCGAAATCCATGTTGGATCTTGGAACGGTGCCCGCTCGAACGCAGTCAACCCGCTAGGTTACATCAACTAATTATAAAAGAGCAGGCACCCTTGGGTGTCTGCTCTTTTTGTTTTGGGTGAAAGATAACATGAAAAAAGCTTCGCGGATGCGAAGCCTTTTTTCAGGGATATGAGTTTCTCTTTATTCCTCGTCTGAAACACTTGTTTCAATCAGGATGGCTGTGAACAGGATGAAGATCAGCATCATGGAAATGACCATTGTGAACATAATTATTCAACTCCTACCAAGTTTTGAATCCTTCTGAACCAGGTGGCGCGTGCATAATCATGGAGGAAAGCGGAATCGCATAGGCGATGATGATCAGAGCGAAAGCGATGCCGATCCAGATCCACCAGTTTTCAAGCCACTTCGGTGTGTTCGTTTTGTCGCTTTCGGCCATCGGGAATTCGACCTGGTCTTCCACTTTCAAGGCTTTCGGTGAAATGAACATCGACATGACAACGATGTAAATCAGAATCATCGCGGACACGAATAGGATGCTGCCCCCAACAGCCATGGTTGCGTGGCTTGTCAGAATGCCGTCGAACCATTCCATTGCGCTCGGATGGTTATTGTAATTGGAATATGCCGTCCGGCGCGGTGCTCCGAGGAGGCCGAGAATGTGCTGGGAAGTCGACATGAGCACCATACCGATTGACCAGGTGATGATTTGGACGAATGCCAGTTTCTGCAAGGATTTTGTGAATTTACGTCCCGTCAAATACGGGATGAGCCAGAAAGTCAGCCCCATGAATGTCATCGCGACCGGCGTACCGACCGTGATGTGGAAATGTCCGACAATCCACAGCGTGTTATGGACGACTTCATTCAACTGGAAACTCGCGTTGATGATACCGCCGGCTCCGCCGGGAATAAAGAATGCCATTGCGATGAAGATGGAAGTGAAGCGGACATCTCTCCAAGGCAATTTTTTAAACCAGCCGAACAAGCCGGTTGCACCTTTTTTGCGTCCAGAAATTTCAAAGTTCGCGAACATCGTGAAGGCGGTCATGAGTGACGGAATGATTACCATAAACGTTAACACGACCTGCAGGAATTTCCAGAAATTCGAGATGCCCGGTTCTGTTAACTGGTGGTGGAAACCGACCGGAATCGAGAACAGGATGAACAAAACAAATGCGAGACGTGCCAGCGAGTCACTGAAAACTTTGACGCCAAGAATTTTGGGTACGATAACGTACCAGGCGATATACGCCGGCAGCAGCCAGAAATAAACAAGTGGATGGCCGAAAAACCAAAACAGTGAGCGGCTAAGCTCGACGTTAATGGTATCAGTCCAGCCGAATGCCCAGGGAATGAACTGGAATAAGACGGTTGCTACGACGCCAAGACAGGCGATCAGCCACATGATGATTGTCGTGATGGTCATGAACGCGAATAAGGGACTTAACTCGCCTTTATTGTTCTTACGCCATACGCGGTAGTGGCCGATCAAGGCGAAACTTGAGATCCACGTGCCGACTACGAATAGAGCCAGACCGACGTAATACCAGCCACTTGCCATTAGCGGCGCATAAAATGTGTAAAGAACGGATGCTTCGCCGATGACGATCATGACAGTGGCCATGACCGTTCCGATCAATGTGACCCAAAAACCGATCCAGGACACGAGTCTTACTTTCGGTCCGAATGTGCCAAGGCTCTTGCTCATGCCGGTGACAAAGAATGCGAAGATGAAGAAAGTTGTATAAATAAGTGCGAGCAGCACACCGTGTGCTGTTAAAATTTGATAATAATCAAGCCATGCCGGCAATTCGAGTTTGTCGTTGCGGATGAAAACCTGCAGCAAGCCCATCAGGGTTCCGATCAGAAAAGCTATGTATGCAACACCGATATACCATAATGCCAATTTGCGATCTTGTAGAGCGATCATGCTTAGTACACCTCAATTTCTGTAAACATAAAATGATGGCCCGTTCCACAGTATTCATTGCAGAGAATCAAATAATTGCCGGGCTTTTCGAAAGTATAAGCACGTGTCGTAATTTGTCCGGGAACAACCATCATGTTCACCTTCGTGTCGTCGATGGTGAAACTGTGGACCACATCTTTGCTGGTCACTTTAAAAATGATTTCTTTTCCTGCAGGCACTCTGATTTCCAGTGGCGCATAACTGAAAGCACTGGCGACAACCGCCACCTGATACGTATCTTCATCAATTTGCGTCACGCCCGGGTTATCAAAAGGAGCTGTTTCATCAACTTTTTTCGGGTCAATCGTCTCCATCCCGCCTGACGGGTGATGGTCTTGCGAAAATGCGGTAACGCCAACAATGCTTAAGAATACAATTAAAGATATAATTCCAAAAACCAGCCAAATCTTTTCAAATTTATGCAAATGCATTTCTATTTTCTCCCCTCTGTCTCTATCTGCTCAAATACAACATGTACACAACAACCCACATCACGACGATGATGATACCGACGACCATTACACTCGCAAATGTCCCCCGCAAATCCAATTCATCATGCTCATTTTTTTTGCTCATCTATTTCACCTCTTACGTGATTCATTCTATAATGTCAGCTTATGCTTTTCTGCTCCAAGGCACTGTGACAATTATCACACTTGGGCAATTTTTTAGCGCAGGTGTCAAATTTCGGACAAAAAAAAAAGAAGCCTCCTCCGTCTCCGGATCAGCTCCCTTTAATCGATCTTGCATAAATAAACCGGACATTCTTCACAACTGATTTCATCTTTCAGCCGTGGAATCTGGTGGATGATGATTTTTCCATCCCTCATCGAAATGATTGCGTCCCTTTTCAAATCACTCAGCATGCGGTTCACCACTTCGCGCGTCATACCGCAGAAATTGGCCAACTCCTGATTGGTCAGCACCATATCAATCAGCACCCCATCTGCATGCGTCTCCCCGTAACTGTTGCTCAGCCGGATCAGTGTCGAGTAAAGCGCACCTTTTTTCCCATGCAGAAGAAGGTCACGGAATTTCGTCTGGGTTTTCTGCTGATCAATGCCCGTCCACCGCATGAAGGAAACTGCCAGATTCTGGTCCCGCTGCAACGCTTCTTCAAGATCTTCAATCGTTATCTTGAGGCATTCGGTCTCTTCAATCGCTTTGGCATCCAGCCGGTATTGCGAAGGTCCTGAAAACACAGTGATTTCTCCGACCAGCTGCCCCGTTCCGCAAAGCTTCAGCGTCAGCTCCCTGCCTTCCGGCGTCACTTTGCCAATCTGGACTTTACCGGATTTCAACAGGTAAATCCCTCTGATCGGATCCCCTTCCCGAAACAGATGGCTGCCTTTCTCGTATTTTTTTCTGGTGTGGCGGATTGTTTCAAGATTCTGCAAGGCTTCTTTCATGTCGATTTCCGTGTGTTGTCCATTCAATCCAGTCCCCACCTTCCAAAATTATGTTAATTCAAGAATACCATAATAACCGTTTATTTAATTGAAAATCCAAGATTTTTCTCTTATTAAAATGAAGATCGAATTTTATTTTACAGATAAATATTTACCAATGAATGCAGGAAGTTACAACTTAAATAGAGAATTGACTTATAGACTAGAGATTTAAGGAGGAGATTGGATGACTCTAAAGTACTCTCATATACTGGTGGCAGTTGACGGCTCAAAACAGGCGGCATGGGCCTACAAAAAATCTGTTGGCATCGCGCTGCGGAATCACGCGGTGTTGAACTTGGCCAATATTGTCGATAACCGCTCTTTCGGCATGGTAGAGGCCTATGACAAACAAAGTGCGAAAAGAGCGCATTTGACCGCAAGGGAATTGCTGGAAAAGTACAAGAAAGAAGCAGAAAATGCCGGTGTCGAGCAGGTCAATACATTTGTCAAATACGGTGTCCCAAAACAAATGATTCCCGGAGAGCTTGCTGAAGAAACCGGCGCCGATCTCATCGTCTGCGGAGCTACAGGCCTGACTGGCGCGGAAAGGATTATAATGGGCAGCATTTCTCAGAGCATCGTGCGCTTCGCGAAATGCGACGTCCTTGTCGTCCGGACCGAAGAAGAGGGCCAAATGGATGAGCCACAGGCAGAATAGGTGTTCCGAAGAAAAAAGTCGATTCCCCGCTTGATGGAATCGGCTTTTACGAATTTTCTAAGCTATTCGAAAGATCAACTGCTCCATGAGAATAGAACCAATTTTCCTTTTCATGTTTAATTAACCGATAAAACTGGCTATAGATAGAGTAGCCTGGAAAACAGCTAGCGTTTCTAATGTGCAAATACCATCTCTCATACGCATTTTTTGCAACCGCAAACTTCGGATAGGATGACTCAGACCTTTGTGCTGATGCAACGCCGAAAAGGATCATTGGATTCTTTTGGGCGTTTTTTTAGTGACTTTATATAAGTTTAGAACCGGAAAGGAGCGGACAACATGACACAATTGGAAGCTATGGCAAACGAAGTTGCCGCATTGCTGGATGCGGAAATTGAACTGACACAAAACGGCTGTCTGCTGAAAAAGAAAAGACGCCTTACTATCCATACAGACCAAAAAGATTTTTCCTGCATACTGGAACTGGATATTTCGTTCCGGAATTTTAAGAATAATGGAATTGCCGTGAATAAAGCCGAAATCCTTCTTCTTCCCGAAGAACTTTCACCCTTTACAGCTGCCTGGGCAAGCTATGCTCTCCCGCTGCCGGTCAATTTCAAACAGCGCTGTGAAACAAACCCGAATATTGTATGCCTGCACCTGGAGACGACTGAAAGCCCGCGGGATTTTGCCGAGCGCCTGTCCGCCTCGTTGCATGCGTTGGAGCCGCTGGAATCAATCAGCTGAATAGAAAGTAAAAAGCCGAATCCCATAACTGAATGGGATCCGGCTTTTATTGTCCTCAGGATTTGCCGCCATATAATTGCTGGAGCTCATCTTCTTTCATCGTGAAGCGGTGTTCTTCGGCCGGGAATGCGCCGGATTTCACTTCATCGACATACGCGCTCAAACCATTTTTCATGACTTCCCCGGCTTCCGCATAAGAACGCACGAACTTCGGCAGATGATGCGAGCCGTATTTGACGGTGTCGTGGTAAACGAGCACCTGCCCGTCTGTTTCGCTGCCGGCTCCGATGCCAATGACCGGAATCGATACCGCTTCCGTCACTTCTTTCGCCAATTGGTACGGGATGCATTCCAGCACCAGCATAAATGCGCCGGCCGCTTCGCAGGCTTTGGCATCTTCAATCAGTTTTTTTGCAGCATCTGCTGTCTTGCCCTGAACTTTAAAGCCGCCAAGCACGCCGGCCGTCTGTGGCAATAACCCGAGATGTGCCACGACAGGAATTCCCGTGCGCGTCAACAATCGGGTGACGTCCACGACTTCATCCGCGCCTTCGAGCTTCAGCGCTTCCGCTCCTGTTTCCTGAAAAATGCGGACAGCTGTTTGCAATGTGCGGTCGATGGCACCGTGGAATGAAGCAAACGGCATGTCGACTACCAGGAACGTATCCTTTGCGCCGCGCCGTGCTGCTTTGCCGTGATGGATCATGTCTTCGACCGTCACGTTCACCGTCGAGTCATAGCCGAGTACGACCATCCCCAGGGAATCGCCGACAAGGATCACATCCATGCCCGCTTCTTCCGCCAGTTTCGCTGACGGATAATCGTAAGCCGTCAGCATGGCAATTTTCTCGCCTTCTTTTTTCATTTTCATCAATGTCGCTGTGTTCTTCATATTTTTCTCTCCTTTTCAGGGAAAAAACCGGATCTAAAAAGCCTTCTGTTCCAGAATCGGACAGAAGGACAGGATTTTCATCAACTGGTTTCCTCCGTCCCTGTCATTGATTGATCAAGGCAGAATGTATTTTTTGCCGTGCATTTGTAATGCCGGTGCAGTTCCGTAGGGATACTGCCCTCACCCCCACTATAGCAGAAGCCGTAATAGTCTGACAATATTTCCCGCTCACTTGTATTGGTACTTATTCCAGACAGGAAGACATAGTTTTAAAGCAGGAAGCATTATTTTTTCACGGATACCCTGTATAGTATATGCTAGATAGAATTTTCCCGGAGGTTTCCTATGGCAATCATCAGCAAATTAACCATCATTTCCATTATTTCAATCAGCTTTGTACTCGCTTTTGCGGCTTTTTACTTCATGAGTCCGCTGGCCAAAAAGCAGCGGAAGGAGCAAATTGGTGAAATCATCTCACAGCTCATCAACTTCGTGCTGTTCTTGTGGCTGGCGAAAATCCTGCTGAACCTGCCGTTATTTGTCCAGGATCCGCTGGCCGTTCTCGCTTACCCGAGCAATTCGGAAGCTTTTTACCTGGCGACCCTGTTTACTGGCGGACTGCTATTTTATAAAACGCGACAAAAAAAGATAGCCGGTGGATTACTGGCCCATTCATTTTTGCAGGTGTTTTTGACTGCCTCATTCTTTTATGAATTTATCCAGCTTGCGTGGCGCGACAATCCGTTTTCGTTACACTATCTCGCAGTCTTCGGCGTTTTATTGGCATTGTTCCATTCTTTGCAGGGCCGAGTCAGCCCGCAGAACCAAATCAGCATCGTGCTTGGCGCTGGCGCTGCCGGATTTTTTGCCATCAGTTTCATGCTCCCGTATCTTACCCTGTTCGGTTATATCATGGAACCGTGGTTTCTTGCTTTGCTGCTTGCCGCATGTTTCGGTTTACTCATCAAAGACCCGCAAGGCGAACCACACACCAAATCAAATTAATTTTCTGGAGGCATTTCAATGAAAAAGGCATTATTCTTCACCATTATCGGCGCCATGCTGGCATGGGCCATTTATGATTTCACATTTGCGGGCAACAATTCAGGTGATCAGCAACAAGATGCCACAACGTCAGCCGTCTCCGAAGAAGCAACTGACACCGGGCTTGCGGTGGGCAAAACCGCGCCAGATTTCACGCTTCAGACACTGAAAGGTGAAGAGGCATCGCTGTCGGATTTCCGCGGCAAGCCGGTCTTCGTCAATTTCTGGGCAACGTGGTGTCCGCCCTGCCGCGCTGAAATGCCCGATATGGAGAAGCTTTACGGCAATATGGATATCGAAGTGCTGGCCGTCAATTTGACGGATACTGAAAAGAGCGAAGAAGGCGTAGCGTCATTTGTAGAAGAAACCGGTTTGACTTTCCCCATTCTGATGGACCCAGAAGGCGAACTTTCTTCTGCCTATAACGTGAAGGCTTACCCTACGTCGTACCTGATTGATGCAGATGGAAAGATCAGCTTTATCGCATATGGCGCCATGAATTATAACCAAATGGTGCAGGAATTTGAGAAAATGAAATAGATTTTGATGGATAACGGGATATTTCCCGGGAAATAATTGCGACATGACGCTGACAATACCACACTAAAGCCGAAGCCATTCACTTGTAAACCGTTCGGTTCAGTAATACAAAACACAAATTAAAGCATCAATTAGACCGTTAATTCGCATCTGAATTAGCGGCCTTTTCTTTGTCGTCATATCAAGCTTTCCACATAAATAGCACCGCCGATCCGCGAAACAGGTTTTTGGAACCCTTGCGAATTGGGGTGCTAATTCTTAATTTTATAGTAAATGGTCTGTATCCGTGAATCGCACAGTTCAAGTTAAAAGTGAACCAAAAATTAATACCAAAATAATAATTACAATATTAATTAAAGTAATAGCAAAAGCAATTATAGAAACAATATTTCGCTTAATTTTGTTTAGAATAAACAGTATTGAATAAATCAAAGTTATAGCTGCTCCAAATAAAATGAGATATATCAGTAAACCAGCTACTGCTTCTGATGTTGCATTAGCAATAGGATCGATGGATATCATCAATAAAGAAACTACTAGACTTATAATAAGATAAATCGAATTATTTGCCTTGTTAATCTTAATTCCTCCTTAAATTCAAGCTTATAATTTCATTATCTGTATTATACATTTTTTCCAAATAAAGACCAAATTACTTTTAATGAATAAAATACACCCCGAAGTGAAAATCCGAAATTAAAAGGATTTCTCAGAAAACGAGGTGCATATTATTATACATTTTCGGATCTGTTTTTAAAGTTTTGCGATAGGAAACGGAAGTCGTTATAGTCAGCAGCCTTACTTTTTAGGTGATGGTGAAATAAAACCTTATGAACGAAAAAAAGCACACGGATTCGCGTGTAACAGGCTGTTAACCCCCTGCGAATTGATGTGTGATTTTGATTGTTGTTTGCATTTTTGTACCAGTCAACCGAACGGGTTACTTTCACCCGGCTTCGGCTTTTCTTCTCCATATCGCAAGATAATCCCTTATTTAGCTATTTTCCGCCACTCATCTTCCAGTATGCCCATTTCCCATTGACTCCAATACTCGTCGTCAAATTTTTGATGGTCGCGCATAAACCCTTCTTTTTGAAATCCAGTCCTTTCATAACAGGCGATTGCGGGTTTATTGAAATCAAAGACACCCAATGTTACACGGTGAAGCTGAAGTTCATCAAATGCGATTGCCAGCGTCTGCTGCATCATCTCTTTGCAAATTCCTTTCCCTTTCGCATCGGGATCGCCGATCAATACGCGGCCAATTCGCGCAGAACGATTGTTCATGTCGATACGGGTAAGGGAAATATGGCCAATCAATGCTTCCGTTTCGGCATCGACCACACTGTAAATATAAGATGCGGAATTTTTACCGTTTGCGCCTTTCAGGTATTCTTCCAATTGAAACTCGTTTAACGGGAAGATGAAACTCGAGCCTCCCCATTGGAGCATAAATTCAGGTGTCTCCACCCAGTCAATCAATTGCTTAAAGTCGGCCTGGTCGAAATAACGCAACTTAATCATCGATGGGCACTTCCTCTTCAGTTTATTCCGCTTATCACTGCTTCTATACCCTATGCGTCACACATTTAAAATTGGTTCTTAAAACTCATTATTCTTTTAGTTGGGTGCCGTTTTCTTTTCTGTTTCTTTCCTCCAGATATTCATCGAGGACTGATTTTTTTGGTTCCTTCGCTGCCATGAGCTTATGCATCTCACTCACCAAAATCAGTCCCCTGACCAGGATGCCGAGTATAATCCCAAATGCCAATAACCCGCCGAAAAACGGGCCGAAAAACAGTAATAAATATCCCAGTATCGTACATGCTATAATTGTACCCAATAATTTCACTGCAAATACTCCCCTTTTTATGTCTGCGAACAATGCCGAAACGTCATTGTTTCTATTCTCTCTGTTTCTTCTTTAGTCCCCGTTTCAGCATCCGAATTTGGCCACGGTGGCTGATTTCATCTTCGAGCACATGGAACCAAAGATAATAATTATTGTAGACGACACCGTTTGGCCAGGTGTTTTCTTCAAACAGCCAGGTTTCATCCTTCGACTTCAACTGTTTCAGTGTTTCCCTACGGACTTCTGCCAATTCTTCCAGATAATATTCCAGCGGCTGCCCTTTGATATCTCGCCGTCCTTCTTCTCCGAGATCAATCGCAGAAGCCCATTTCGCCATTTCTTCTTCAGAGAAATCCCGCTTTTCGAAGGAAATCACCTGATGAACCCTTTCAATCGAAGCAATGTGCATCAACAAAGCGCCAATCGAATTGCCGTCACGTGTCTGCAAATGATCCAGATCCTGTTCATCCAGTCCACCGATTTCCCACAAGGTGACTGCACGTGCATGTTCAAGCATCGAAACCAGTTCACCAATTTTATCGGCATAGCCTTTTTGCGCTTTAATGACGTAATCGATCATTCCATCCATCTCCTTTGGTTGTGGAGCTGCAAGTTGCTCCTCTCGTCATTGGTTCTGCCGTGAGATTCATGTTTTGCACCTTCTCTTGTATATTGATAGCTGCTCAGGTAAATTTTACCGCCCACAAACTCTATTTACAATGAAATTTCGGAATATTTGGACTTAAATATATTTACGTGTCCCTATTTTCTGGCAAATGAGGTAAAATGAATTTATTATAAAATTACTCATAACGATTCCAATTGCAAATTCTAAAATGATTTTAGGAGGAATGCGGGTGGATGTGGATACGGTTCTGAACTTGTACATTTTCTTTCTGGCCGCTGCAGCTGTCCTGTGCATGGTGATTGCCTGGTTTGTCACCAAAATTTCCGAGAACCTTTTTATCGGCTTTGTCAGTATTTTCATCGCCAGCCTACTCTGTCTGATGCTGATTTTCGGTTGGTTCCAGTCCATGACCGTTGAAGCAGCAGACGGCAATGTTCACTGGCTATTCAGTTACGGCCTTGTGCTTCTCCTTTATCCCGGTTATCTTTTCATGAATTGGTTCATTCTAAAAAGAGCCCGGAACGTCCGGGCAGAAGACTAGCGTTGCCCCGGTTCTGGAACCGGGATTTTTTTATGGCAATAAAAAAATTTATTTCCCATGAACTTTTTCGGCGTTGCTGTGTCTAATGTGTAACAAGAGAGAAATGAGGTGTTGGCGGTGGACGAAATTGATGTCGCCCGAAAAGCGATTGGAGGCGACGAGGAAGCATTTGTCGCGTTGATGCAAATACATAAAGAAGCTTTGCTGCGAACGGCTTTGGCTTTTCTGAAAAATGAGCATGAGGCGCTCGAAGCGTTGCAGGAAACGACGTACCGCGCATTCAAGAAAATCCATACATTGAAAGAACCAGCCTACGCAAAAACCTGGCTGATTCGCATCATGATCAATTATTGCCAGGATCAATTAAAGAAAGACGGACGTTACGTAAGGGATGGGAAAGCCGCTGACTCTGCGGTTTGCGACGATTCCACCCAGCTGGAATTGCAGGAAGCGTTAAGTACGTTGTCTGCTGATGAGCAACAATTGATCTATATGAAGTATTTTCAGGACGTCAAAATCAAAGAAATTGCTGCAATCGAAAAGATTCCGGAAGGCACCGTGAAATCGCGGCTGCATAAAACGTTGCGGACGCTGCGCAGCCATTTTGAAGGCAAAGGAGAGATGGACAATGTATGAAAATGAGGAACAGAAATTGAATGATTTCAAAGATCGCCTCCAGCAGGTCCCTCTCCCTTTGGAAGCAGGGGATGGTGCGATCATGCAGGGAATGGAACGAGCCAAACGCGAAAAGATGCAATCGCGGGCTAAGCGGAAACGGACGCTTTGGAGTTTGGCTGCTGCAGCGTTGCTCATTTTAACGTTAGCCACGACGATTCGTGTGTCCCCCGCTTTTGCCAATGCGGTAGCTTCGATTCCGGGTATGGAGAAATTTGTGGAGCTGATTCAAAATGATAAGGGTTTGAATGCTGCTTTCGAAAATGAATATTATCAGCCGATTGGCGAATCGCAAACGATTGGCAGTGCGACGCTGACGATAGATGGGGTCATATTGGATGAGTCGGGGATGAATATTTTTTACACGATTGAGTCGGCTGTGGAGATGGAGGATATTGTTATCCACACACCAGCTTTGAAGAATCAGCAGGAAATTCCTCTTGGCGCTGTTTCATATAATCATCCGGTGACCCAGGAAGATTCGCCAAAAATCTATACGGATATATTGGGATTCAACTTTCAGGAACCATTGAAATTTGATAGTCTTGATTTCACACTTGATTTGGAAGTTACCCTGGATGGTGAAGATTTTGATTTCTCTATTCCATTCACAGTACCTGAGAATGTGGCACCGAGTGTTACTTTTGCAGTAAATGAAGAAGTCATAGTGGAGGGGCAAAAGTTTACCGTTGAAGAAATGATTGTTCACCCGTTGCGTGTAGGGGTCAAACTATCATTCCATCCGGACAACACAAAAAAGATTTTACAATTTGAGGATATGCGCCTTGAAGATGAAAACGGGGAAATATGGGGTTCGATTTTAAATGGCCTCTCCGCCTCTGGGGATATCAATGAAGGTGAAATGACTTTTTACCTTCAAAGCAATTATTTCGAAGCGCCGGAAGAACTTTATCTGCGCATTAATAAGATGCAGGCAGTGGATTTTGACGATTCTTATTTCCTGGTCGATACCGATAAGGATCTATTGCTCCATAGTCCGAAAGACAACCGATTGGAGCTGATCCAATCCAAACGTACCGGATTTGAAGTAACATTAAAAATTGATTCAGAGGATGGATTCCCTTACGGACTCGACAGGAAAATTTCTGATGCTAATGGTGAACAAATGGGTATGCAGCATTCCGGATTGTCTACACCACATGATGGTGTGCAGTCAATTAACATCGGATTTGATGATAACGGCTACGCCAACCCAGTGAGAGTTGACCTGTTCGCCTATCCGAATTACATCAACGGCGACGTCAAAATTGAATTGAAAAAGTGATAAGCGTACACTAACAGGCAGGGACCTCGTGAAGGCTCCTTGCCTGTTTTATTTTCATAAAAGGCAATTTAGCATACAGAAATGGAGTGAGTCGATGATGGGCAAAACAGCAATCATCACCGGTGCCAGCAGCGGCATCGGACAAGCAGCAGCAAAAGAATTGGCGACGCGCGGATTTTCCGTGATGTTGGCGGCGCGGCGTGAAGACCGCCTCGTTGAATTGAAAAAAGAAATCGAAGATGCCGGCGGACGCGCGGCGTATAAAGTGACCGATGTCACATCAGCCGCTGAAATGAAAGCATTGGCGGAAGCAGCAATCGAGCAGTTCGGCCAAATCGATGTCATGCTCAATAACGCGGGCTTGATGCCGTTGTCGTTCCTGAACAAATTGAAGATCGACGAATGGGACCAGATGGTCGACGTCAACATCAAAGGCGTCCTGTACGGCATCGCGGCCGTGCTTCCGCATATGGAAGAGCGTGGCGAAGGTCATATAATCAATATTTCTTCCGTTGCCGGCCATGATATTACACCGGGCAGCGCGGTTTACAGCGGTACGAAATTCGCGGTGCGCGCTATTACGGAAGGCCTGCGCCAGGAACTCGATCCAGCGATGAACATCCGCGCGACAATCGTGTCACCGGGTGCGGTTGCGACGGAACTTGCGGAAACGATTACTGACGAAGATATTCTTTCCGGATTTGCGAGCGGCCCTTCGATGGAGTTTCTGCAGGCTGAAGACATCGCCCGCGCCATCGGTTATGCAGTGGAGCAGCCCTCGCATGTTGATGTGAATGAAATCTTGATCCGCCCGAGACAGCAGAAATAATGTATGCGGAACCCCCTGGAAATTAAATTTTCCAGGGGGCTTTTTTGTGGAACGCGCATAAGCGATGGCTAATCGCGCGTATTAATTTTTAATCGCGCGTATTTTTCTCTGTCCGCGCATATTTTTTTCTAATCGCTCATAAAAATTTTTAATCGCACGTAACCTCATTTAATCGCACGCATTTCATTTTAATCGCACGCAAGTCCCCCACCACAACATCTCCCCCTCTCACTAAACCCCAAACCAAAAAAGGAGGCTTTTCGCTGAGCGAAAAGCCTCCTAATTTCATTAATTACATTTCAAGTGTAGTTTTTGGTTTGCGCACGAGGCACATGATGCCGGCAATCAGGTAGAATAGACCGGCTAGGATTCCACCGCCCGCTGTAGCGATTGAGACGATTACCGCAACCGCGATAAAGATGATACCAGCGATGACCGGCTTTTTATTTCCTTTCAGTAAGACCATTGCAACAATGCCCAAAACAATTGCAGCTATGGATGAAATTAATAGCACCCAACCGCCTGATCCAACTAAATCGAGCATCGTTTCAAATTCTTCCGTTGAAAACTCAGTGGATGGATCGCCCGTTCCGGTCATTGCTTCTTCCAAAAAGTCTCTATTGTCCTGCATCCAGATCACGAAGCCGCCAAGTGCTGCTAAAAGAGCGAATCCTAACGCTCCGATAATTCCCAATACGATTTCTGCTGTACGTTTCATTTCTTATTCCTCCTAATTGCTTTTATTCAAAATTAAACTTAATTCCCTGCAACGTCCCGTTTCGTAAAGGCTGCCCAGGCTGCGCCAATGAAAATCACGAAGTAAACCACCAGCACCACGATCGAGAAAGTCAGCGACATCCCCGGAATCATCGGTTCCATGCCATTCGTGTATTGGTTCAGGTTTGTGTTGGCGAACAGAATGTATTTTGACCATTCGTATTGCGCCAGGAAAGCCACAATCGCGTTGCCGGCCATCATCAGGAAGATCGCCAGGCCGATTGCCATTCCGCTGCTTCTGAAAATAGCGGAAATCATGAAGGCAAAAGTCGCCATCATCACAAGTGTCACAAGACTGAAGCCATAAGATTTTGCAATTTCACCCAGTACATCGTTTTGCACATAACCAGGCATCATCTCCTGAACCACCACCGGATTCAAACCGTTCAGCCCGAACAGGATGGCGCCGACAATCCACGAGGAAAGCAGCAGGAACACGAGTAACGAAAAGGCGAAAATGAGGACTGACAGGTATTTGGACAAGAGGATCTTCGTCCGCGATATCGGCCGGATCAGCAATAATTTGATCGTGCCCCATTTAAACTCATTTGAGATAATGCCGGCCGCCACAATGATGGTAAACAAGCTGATGATTGACGTCAGGAAGCTGTTTTCGAGCACATATTCCCAGCCGTCATAAGGTGTCGGCTTGATATTGTTTTCCAAATGATAATTGTTTTCTTCAATAATCATTTCATTCATGAAGCCGCCAAATTCTTCGTCTTGCATTTCGGCAGTCAGCTGTGTATTTTCTTCCTGCAATTCAGTCTGCCAGTTATCACCGTATTCCTTGAATTCGGATTCTGCACTCGTGAATTTTGTGATAAGACCGCCGCCAATCGCAATGACCAGCAAGACTGCGAACATCACCCATGTGCCTTTTTTGGCATATAATTTTATCTGTTCATTCCAGATTAAGTTCAGTAAGTTACTCAATGGTATTCTCTCCAATCAGGTCAAAGAATTTATCTTCCAGCGTCGCCTGCAGGACGCGTACACCGTAAATGCTGATGCCCAGCTCCATCAGATTTTTCAGGATTTGTGGAATCTCTTCCCGTTTGACCGACATGGAAAGTTCCTTGCTGCCGACTCCGACTTTATTTTCCAGATGGCTGTCGAGGTAAACTTGAGCCGTTTCCATCGGCTCCACTTCGATATAGACCTCTTTCAGCGCTTCTTCGTTTTCAACACTTCTTACATCTTCGATGGCAATCAATTCACCGTTCTTGATGACGCCGATCCGGTCGCACATCAATTCGATCTCCGTCAATAAATGGCTCGAGACGATGACCGCAACATTTTCCTGTTCCGCAAGATTGCGTATGTATTTCCGAATTTCTCGGATTCCAGAAGGGTCCAGCCCGTTCGTCGGTTCATCCAATATGAGGATCGACGGCCGGTGAAGAAGAGCCTGTGCGATGCCGAGGCGTTGGCGCATGCCAAGTGAATAGCGGCCCGCTTTTTCGTGTATCGCCTTCCCCAGTCCGACAAGTGATACCACTTCTTTGATACGTTCTTCCGTTACGCCGTCGACCATCCGCGCGTATTGCTTCAGGTTTTTCCAGCCGCTCAGGAAGGGATACATTTCCGGATTTTCAACGATGGCACCCACGTGCTGGATGGCGCCTTTGAAATCCGTCTTGATGCTTTTGCCTTCAATCAGCACATCACCTTCTGTAATGTCGATCAACCCGACCATCATCCGGATCGTCGTCGTCTTTCCTGCTCCGTTCGGCCCGAGAAATCCGAACACTTCGCCCGCTCTGATATCAAAATCCAATCCTTTAATAATCGGTTTACTGCCAATCGTCTTTTTTAAATTCACTAATTGCATTGCCGGTTTTGACATGTCGTGCACCTCCGTATTTTACTTTCCACTCCTCTTTTTACGAATTAATAGGAAGAAAGTTCCCAAAAATGGTAATTTGATTAAAAATTTATTGATTAAAGGGAAATTAAGGGTATTTTTTTATAGATAGGCTACCGAAAAAATGCACAAAAAAACACATCCCGAGGTATTGGAGATGTGTACTGCTGAAAGCAAGATTAAGATTCCACTGATAAACCTTTCACTGTCAGCTCTTAAGAGCACTGCTCGATTGGCCGCCGTGGAAAATGCGCAGGATGAAATCACGCTCCGGCACTTGCAGCGCTTCATATGCTTCAAGAAATGCTTTATTGTCGTAAGCTGCCTGTTTAATCTCTATATTGAATCCATCATTCATCGACTGGATGACGGCATATGGCGCTTCGGATTTGTGGTTGCAGCCAAGAGCCCCGGGGTTCAGGTAAATCGTCCGGTCGTTGCGGAAGAAATGCTGCGGATGGTGGTGGCCGAAGCAAATCAGGCTTTCATCGTGGCCCTTGAACATCTTTTCCGCATTGCCGAGGTCCGGTTCCACGATCTGCGAAAACGGATCATCGCTGATCGGTGCATTCACTTTCCGATTTTCCATATGGTAATGTGTGAAAAGAACACGATGCCCATTGAATTCTTTACGAATCACACGCGGCAAATTTTCGAGTTTCCCGATAAAACCGGAATCCAAATTGTCCGCAATCCATTGGTGATGAGCGAGCACATGCAGATGGCTTCGTGGATATTCCCGGCCGGCAGCGAGCGCCAGCACGGCTTCATCGTGGTTGCCGGTAATCATCGAAACGTCATCGCGGCCGAACAGCAGCCCGAGCACCTGATTCGTTTCATGGCCGATGGCAATCATGTCGCCCAGACAATAGATATGGCTGATATCCCCGGCAGCATCGATCTCAGCGAGCACCGCTTTCAGCGCCTGTGCATTGCCATGGATATCCGTTATCACAGCAAACTTCATGGCTGGACTCCTCCGTTTTGTATTAATGTTGTTCTATGACGAAAGGTGAGTGTTTGATTTCGATAAAATAATGACGCCGCCGCAATGCGAAACCGGATGGAATTCACTGACGCAAATATCCCCGATTGCTTTCTCAAATTCATCGTAGGCGAAATAGAATTCATCCTCATCCCAGTATTTAAAATTGTCCATACGGCATTGCGCCAGGTCCGCGCGCGTCCGGAACGCTATGTCGCCGATGAAAATCTTGCCACCCGGCTCCAACCGCTCCAGCAAAGTTTTGATAAACACCGTTTTCTCCGCATCCGTCAGATGGTGCAGCGCATAAGTGCTGATAATCGTATCGTAACTGCTGTTGCCCGCTGTTTCCGGCAAGCCGTTCGTCACATCCCATTGCATCAGCCGCGCTTCCGGCATTTTTTCCTGTGCGATGGCAATCATTTCTTCTGAAAAATCAATGCCGTCGATGCGGTGGCCGCGTTCATACAGTTTAGCCGCCAAAACGCCCGTGCCAAATCCGATATCCAGAACAGCAGAGCCCTCTTTTTGCATCGCTTCATTGAAGATCAAATTCAAAATTTCCTTGTATCCCGCAAACGGATACTCGTTATTTTCTTCGCTCAACTGAACGGTGCGGTCGTAATCGTTTGCCCATAAATCGAACCCTTGCTTACTTAACATGCAGTTTCCTCCAATATCTTCTGTTACCTAAATTTTAACATATCCTAATCGATGCAGTTATCTGGAGCGCTCATATCAATAAAAGCTTTTTCCCTTCATTGCGCAGCTTTGACTAGTGGCTTACCGCTCCAAATAAGCATCGATAAAATTCCTGTATGACTTCGTTAGACCTGTTGGCAGTTCGTCAAAAGCATAAAAGCCAAGGTCCTGCGACTCGTCGGGATTGGGTTTCATGTCACCGCTGTAATCCTTGGTGGCATATACAGCCGTTACCGAATAAAACTCGTCGCCATTCGGCACTTTCATGTAATACTCCGGGCCTGAAAAAACGCCGACCAGCTGCAGATTCGCGACGATTAATCCAGTTTCTTCTTCCACTTCCCGCGCCGCTGTTCCCTCCAGGCTTTCGGCCAGCTCCATCAATCCGCCTGGCAAACCCCAGCCGCCATCCGTCCGGTGCTGCAGCAACACCTCATTCTGTTTATTGATAATCAGCACTACTGAGCCCGGCAGAATCAGCGGACGTGTGCCTACGATTTTTCTCAAGTCTCTTACATAGTCCATTTTTGCCACCTCCTGAATTTCACAGGTGACAGTCACCCGCGCAATTAAACTCTTATCTCTCTTCAAGGAGCCATTGTTCAACGGACGCCTGAAAATCTTCTTCTCCCCAGTCCAGAACAGCGTTCAGTTCACCCAATATTTCAATTTTGCTTTGGAACAAATTATTTCCCAAGAAATATCCCAGCCTTTCGAAACCAAAACGTGTGCCTCCATTGATTGAAAACCATTCCCTGAATATTTCAGTGGAATCCAATTTTCGGTAATCCTCTGCAAAAGCCCGTTTTATTTCCGCGGCATTATGCTCAGCAAAGCTGAGCCATTCTTCCTCTTCTCCATTAAACGAATAATACATCGCAGCATCCATTCCGATTGCGGTTTTTCTTGAGAAATGAATTGCCACACCTTCCTGGTAAAGCCAGTTCAGCGGGCTGGTCCATTGGACCTTCGTCCAGTCAATGCCTGCCCCGTTTGACAGGATGTGGTGTGCCGCATGGCCGAATTCATGGGCAACGATGACTCGCAGATGGTCCGGTTCGGGCGACAGCTTCTCGAGGGCGAAGCTGATATTCGGAATAATTTCCCGATATGTATAGGCATTGGACCCGAATCCGCCGACCAGCAAATTGACATCCACCGGGAACGCAATGCCGTAAAGCCGTTCATAAGCGGTGGCGATTTCTTCAATAATTGCCGGCAGCCGCCATCTTGCCGCTTCAATGTGCTCCATCGTTTCCGGATATTTTTTGATCGACCGCTGATGCCGCTCTTCCGTGTCTTTGCAATGATAAGCAAAATACTCACCGAAAATTTCCGGATACTTTTTATAATATGTTCTTAGAAATTCAATCGTCCCGTCATAGTTATTCAGAAAATATCCGGCTGTATCGACGACTTTCATCATGTTATCGCTCCGTCCTGTAATTTCTGACTGATTCCTTCATCGCCTTCCACTCCGGTTCCAGCAGCGAAAAGATCAGCGCGTCATGCGATTTGCCCCGCTGGTATAAATAACCGCGAAGCTTCCCTTCTTCTTTGAACCCAAGGCCTTTTAACATGCCGCCCGATACGTCATTTGCCGGATAGGTCACGGCACCCATGCGATAAATCCCTAATTCTTCGAAGGAATAACGGAGCACTTCCAGCACCGCTTCTTTTGCCAATCCCTTGCGCCAGTATGCCGGATGCAGCTCATAGCCAATTTCCGTCTTTTTGGCTTCCAAGTTCAAATTATTCAGCCCCACTGTGCCAATAAATTCACCGGTCTCTTTTACTTCAAGACCCCATCGATAGCTGCGCTGCGTTTCAAAGCCAAACTGAAAAGCCTCCACCATTTTTTCCGCAATCAGCCGATCTTCAAGACTGTCCATTCCGTAATATTTTGTCACTTCATCTTTCGATAAGATTTCAAACAGCGCATCAATGTGCTCCGGACCAATCTGAATCAACCGAAGCCTCTCTGTTTCCAAAACGGGGAATTTCATAGCCATTCCTCCCGGTGAATTGCATAAACCCATGCAACCCTTCCTGATAGCAGACTTTTTTTGTCCAATATCATTCCGCAATTTCCAGCAACTTTCTGCGACCCTTCATTATCCGGATGAATCAGCGACACAAGACGCTCTTTTCCGAGTTTGCCGAAAGCATAGTCGCGGAGTGTCTTTGCTGCTTCTGTCGCGTAACCGTGAGACCAATATTCTTTGGCAATCCAATAGCCGATTTCCCATTCCGCTGCTCCGTCCACTTCCTGCGGGACGAGACCGGCATGCCCAATGGGTTGCCCGTCGCTCTTTCTTATCAGCAATAAAAGGCCGGTATCAGAATTTCTCTTATAGCCTTCATACACCCAATACAGAAACCGCAGCGCCCCGTCCCTGTCACGCGTTTCTCCGCTGCCGATATACTTCATCATTTCCGAATCCGCGGTCAGCGCTTGTAAAAATGGAAAATCCTGATCCTGGTAGCGGCGAAATGTTAATCTTTCCGACTCGATTTTCATGCCTTACCCCTTTTACAGCTCGTCATTTTTGTTAAACACTTGCAGCTTTGGCCATTTTTGCGTCCAGTCTTTCGAAACGAGGCGCTGTCTATAAGTTTTCATCAATTGTTCATCACTTTCAAAAGCAGGCGTCGGGCGTACTTTCATTGCCAATATATCTTCTAACCCATGCGGCGCCGTCAATTCCAACTTTCCTCGAGCACCTAATCTTACCCCTAGTGCAGTCGCTGTTTCAGGAAACCGGGAGATGGCGTCGACTGATGACGAATACGGCTTAATATTATTAATCTCATGCATTCTCGCCTGATTTTTGACCGACCAAGGCAGTTCTGGTATCTTCAAACGTAATTGATGTTCATATTCTTTTTCCATCGCTTCATCTAAATTATCTTTATCATAATAAATGACGTCAATATCACCCAATTGGGTTCTTTCAGCGTAATCATGCAGCGAATCCCAGACTTTCGAGCGCACAAAACCGGCGCAAATCCACCAATCCGGCAATTTCAGTGTCTCCACAGTTCGGATTACATCCAGCATCCACTCGTCCTTAGCAATTGCCATCAAAACGTCGTTTTTGCTCCTCATACAACTACTCCCTAATCATCTTCCGGATTTATAATCGCCATCACGACATGATCCTGCCATTTGCCGTTAATCTGCACATTCTTTCTGGCAATGCCTTCCCGTTCGAATCCCGCCTTCTCAAGCGCACGAATTGACGGCGTGTTATGCGGCATGACGCCGGCCTCGATTCGGTGCAGCCCCAATTCCTTGAACGCATAATCCACCATCAGCCCGATGGCTTCAGTAGCGTAGCCTTTGCCATTATAGTTTTTGTCGACCGCATAGCCGATTATCGCGCTCTGCAGCGGACCGCGTAAAATGCGGAAAAGATTGATGGTTCCCACCAGTTTATCGGTGCCGTTTTCAAAAATGCCGAAATTATACTCCCTGCCTGCTTCCCGATTTTCTGCGCTTTGTATAATCACTTCTTTTTGCATCAATAAAGTATAGAAATCCTCACTGTTGATGACCGAGAATTCCTCGAAGAATGTTTTATTCTCCAGCTCCAATCGCAGCTTTTCCTCTGCATCTTTCATCATTAAAAAATGCAGTTGGACCTTCTCACCCCGCATAAACTCACTTCCTTTCCACAATCGAATCAGACAAAATATTATCATATGCACAAAAAGATGTTTCACGTGAAACATTTTCAGCTTTTATTGTCTTCGTTTCTAAAACAACGGTATATCCGGGTACAGGAAGCTTCCCAAACTGAGGACCAGCACGACCGCTATGGTAAAATCCAGTAATGTGAAAAGATATTGGTTAGGATTTTCCGCATATTTCTTCTCCATATACGCGCGGTATAAAGTGATTAACAGTCCGGCAGCCAATGTGGCATACAACGGATATAAACCTCTAAAACCGCTATTTATCGTTACCACCGCCACCAAAACCGCAGCGATGATCCCTAAACGAAATTCCACCTTTTCATGCCGGTCATTCACAAAACCCGGGCTTAAAAAACTCCGTTTCTCCACATTCAACAGCTTCCGCAATAACAGATTGACCAGAAAAAGAATGATTGCGGCTACCACAAGGAATAAAATCAATTTCCAGCTGAAATCCGACGGCAGCCACGACAAGGGGTTGTTTGGATGATTGTCATACATGAACATCTTCCTCCTCGAGGTCCCGCTTGGACCTGAGCAATAAAGTATACGAAAGCAGGACGGCAATCAACAGGCCGCTTCCTGCAAAAATCCCGCCCAAAACCAGGAATTGGTTGATGCCGGCTTCAAAAACCATATTGTATTGATCGGTGTCCATGCTTCCAAATTGCCGGTTAATCTCGGCCGACGCAAGGGCCTGTCCTCTGGAAACACTATTGAAAATCAACAGTAATCCGATAATCACTGAGATTGCTGAGATTGCATACGAAAACCTAAGATAATCTTTGTTCATCCAACCACCCCTTCCATCAGTTTTTAATGAGTAAGAAACAAATCCAATTTTCAGTTGCTGAATTCCGCCGCTGCGCGCCCCGCCACTCTGCCGGAAAACAGGCAGCCACCAAGAAATGTGCCTTCGAGCGAACGGTAACCGTGCACACCGCCGCCGCCAAACCCGGCGACTTCGCCCGCTGCATACAGACCCGGAATTGGCGCACCAGCGTCGTTGAGTACGCGTGCGCTTAAATCCGTCTGCAAGCCGCCAAGAGTTTTGCGGCTGACAATGTTCAGGCGTACTGCGATGAGCGGACCATTTTTAGGGTCCATTATTTTATGAGGCGAGGCGACGCGGATCAGTCGGTCCCCTCTGTAATTCCGGGCACCTCGCAATGCCGTCACCTGCAGGTCTTTCGTGAATTTATTGTCCAATTGGCGGTCGCGCGCGATGATTTGCTGCGTGATTTCTTTCACATCCAGCAAATTCTCACCCGTCAAATTGTTCATGCCGGCCACCAAATCTTCCAAATTCTCCTCGACAATAAAATCTTCGCCTTTGTCCATGAAAGCCTGGACCGGTGCCGTCGCGCCTTTTTTGATACGCGACAGCACCTGCGGAATGCTTTTGCCCGTCAAATCCGGATTCTGTTCAGAGCCGGACAAGGCAAATTCCTTCTCGATAATTTTCTGCGTCAAGATGAACCACGAATAGCTGTAACCCGTTTTCTGGATAGTCTCCAAAGTGCCCAGTGTGTCGAATCCCGGAAAATTCGGTGCAGGGAAACGCTTGCCCGTAGCATCGAACCACAGTGATGAAGGCCCAGGCAAAATGCGGATGCCGTGACTCTTCCACACCGGATTCCAGTTTTTGATGCCTTCGGTATAATGCCACATGCGGTCGCGGTTGACGAGGCGGCCGCCTGCCTGTTGCGTGATGGCAAGCATTCGCCCGTCGACATGTTCCGGCACACCGGACAGCATTTCTTTCGGCGCTTCGCCAAGGCGTTCCGGCCAGTTTTTGCGAATCAAATCGTGATTGCCACCGATGCCACCGCTTGTAACAACGACAGCTTTTGCGTTATATGTAAAATTACCAATTTTATTGCGTGAACTCACTTCGCCTCTTGCTGCGTCGCTCGGTTCCAGAATTGAGCCATGGATTCCGGTGACAGCGTCACCTTCGGTCAGCAAACCGTCCACCTGATGGCGCGGAAGATATTCGACGAGGCCATTTTTCATGTGCTCGCGAATGCGGCGTTCGAACGGCTCTACAATTCCTGGACCCGTCCCCCAAACAATATGGAAGCGGGGCACCGAGTTGCCGTGCCCTTCAGCGAGATAACCGCCGCGCTCCGCCCAGCCGACCACCGGAAAAAATTTTACACCCATGCCGGCGAGCCATTTACGCTTCTCGCCTGCTGCGAAATCGACGTAAGCCTGCGCCCATTTCAGTCCCCAATAATCTTCGTTATCGGTTCGGTCAAAACCTGCCGCCCCTAACCAATCCTGCCATGCGAGCTCTTTGGAATCTTTAATCCCCATGCGACGCTGTTCCGGCGTGTCGACCAAAAACAATCCACCGAACGACCACCACGCCTGTCCGCCGAAAGACGCTTCAGGTTCCTGGTCCACCAATAACACTTTCCTGCCAGCATCCGCTAACTCGGCCGTTGCCGTCAATCCAGCCAACCCCGCGCCCACTACGATCACATCGAACCCCATCCACGCTTCCCCCTTGATGATGCTTTTTCTGTTTTAATCGTATCATTTCAAGATGGTAAATTATAGCTAATTGTTTTTGTTTTCTGACAATGAAGTCTGTGATAAGTTCGGCAATTTTATCCATTATTTTTTTCCAAAGGAGCTACTTAGGTTTCTGTTAGAAGAAATTCTGCTGAACGCACGGAAACGGAACTTAATCGCACGTATTTTGATTTAATCGCACGCAACCCGGTCTTAATCGCACGCAAATGATTTTAATCGCACGCAAATCCTGCACATCAGGCATTCAAAGATTTATTAAATAATTAAAGAAAATATTACCAGCAAACCCTCCCACCACCCTTAAACCCATCAACGCCCAATATGAAAAAACCTTCGCAACCGCGATGGTTTTCTCTAAACATTGGATGTTTTTCTAACGCTTTCTACTATAATAAAGAACAATCTTTCATTATCTCCACAAAAAAACCGGCACCCCATCTAACCGGGGTACCGGATTCTATTCGCGTCAGCCCAGGTGTTTACGCTGGAAGTCGGCGATGCTTTCGTATTCGTCGGTCAGAAGACGCGACAGCCGGATGAAGATCGGCAAGAGTTCTTTGTAGATGTCAGTGGACGCTTGATCAGGTTGATGAGTATGAGTGTCGCCGATCATGTCGCTGACGATGCTGAAGTCATCGATTTCACCGAGCGCGTACATGCCAAGAACGACGGCGCCGAGGCATGAGCTTTCATAGCTTTCGGGCACGGTGACCGGTTGGCCGAAAATGTCGGCCATCAGCTGGCGCCACATTTCGGAGCGCGCAAAGCCGCCGGATGCTTTGATGAGTGTCGGTTCGCCGGTCAATTCTTCGACAGCGAGCAAGACGGTGTACAGGTTATAGACGATGCCTTCGAGCACGGCACGGATCATATGCTGCTTTTCGTGATGGATGCTCAGGCCGAAAAACGAGCCGCGGGCATTGGAATCCCATAACGGTGCACGTTCGCCGGTCAAATATGGATGGAACAACAGGCCATCGGAACCCGGATTGACGGTTGAGGCAATGCGCGTCAGCACGTCGTACGAATCGATGCACAGTCGTTTTGCCGTTTCGACTTCCGCTGCCGCAAATTCATCGCGCAGCCAGCGGAGAATGATGCCGCCGTTATTGACCGCTCCCCCGATCACCCAATGATCGGCGGTAAGCGCGTAGCAGAACGTCCGTCCTTTCGGATCGGTTTTCGGCACCGGTGAAACGGTGCGCACTGCGCCGCTCGTTCCAATGGTTACCGCGACAACGCCCGGCTCGATGGCACCGACGCCGAGGTTGGCAAGTACGCCGTCGCTTGCGCCGATGATGAACGGTACATCTTTTGGAAGACCCATGAATGCGGCATATTCCGTTGCCAACTCGCTCAAGGGGTGCGTCGTGGGCACGGGTTGCGGCAATTGGCCGGCATGGATGCCCGCGACTTCAAGGGCACCGCTGTCCCAATCGAGATTTTCAAGATTGAACAAACCCGTTGCTGAAGCGATGGAATGATCGACAACGAATTTACCGAATAATTTATGGAACACAAAGCTCTTGATGTCTGCGAACATGGCCGTTTGCCCGAAAATCTCCGGCTTGTCTTCTTTCAGCCAGACGATTTTCGACAGCGGCGACATGGCATGGATCGGTGTGCCGGTGCGCAGGTAAATCGAGTGCCCATCCATTTCTTCTTTGATGCGCTTGGCGTGTTTCGCCGCGCGCGAATCTGCCCAGGTGATGCTTTGGGTCAATAGCTGATCTTCCGCACCGACCGCGATCAGGCTGTGCATCGCCGAGCTGAATGACACCAGCTTGAGCGTTGCCGGATCAATGCCGCTTTTGCGGATTGTTTCCCGGATGGTGCCGAGTACCGCGCGGAAAATTTCTTCCGGATCCTGCTCTGCCGTCAGCGGCGTGGGCGTCTGCAACGGATAGAAAATCGTCTCCGTCGCCAGGATGCCGCCAGTTTTATTGAACAGAACGGCTTTGGTCGAAGTCGTCCCGATGTCCACTCCAAGATAATGCGCTGGTTCAGCCATGGGAACCCTCCTTTTCATATACTGAAATTATACGCGAATAAAACCAAAGGCGCAGTTTCTATCGATTATTTCTTCACGACTGCATGGCCGCCGAATTCATTGCGCAGCGCCGCCACAACTTTGCCTGTGAACGTATCGTCTTCCTGTGAACGGTGGCGCATCATCAATGACATTGTGATGACCGGAGCCGCCACTTGCAGATCAAGTGCTGTTTCGACCGTCCATTGGCCTTCGCCCGACGAATTCATGATGCCTTTGATGTCGTCGAGTTTGGCGTCTTTTGAAAATGCGTTTTGGGTAAGGCCCATCAGGTAAGAGCTGATGATCGAACCGTTGTCCCAGACGCCCGCCACTTCTTCGTAATTGTAATCGAATTGGCTTTTGCTGAGGATATCGAAACCTTCTGCGATCGCCTGCATCATGCCGTACTCGATGCCGTTATGGATCATTTTCAGGAAATGGCCGCTGCCGGCTTTGCCTGTGTACAGGTAGCCGTTTGCAACGGAAATGTCTTTGAAAAGCGGTTCGATGTCTTTGAACTTTTCTTCGTCCCCGCCGATCATCGAGCAGATGCCGTGGCGTGCGCCTTCTGTGCCGCCGCTTGTGCCGCAGTCGAAATAGTAGAGTCCCTGTTCCTGCAGCATTGCCGCGCGGCGCAACGTGTCTTTATAGTTCGAGTTACCGCCGTCGATCAATGTATCGCCTTTTTGGAGCAACGGCAGCAATTCACCGATCACCGATTCTGTGATATCGCCCGCCGGTACCATCAACCAGATGGTGCGCGGTGCCTGCATGCTGTTTACCATCTCTTCTATAGAAGAAACACGTTCGAAGCTGTCCTCTTCAAACTTTGCAAAATTATCGTATCCAACCACTTTGTGCCCGTGATCTGCTAAATTCAAGGCCAGATTCAAGCCCATTTTTCCTAATCCAATCAAACCAATTTCCATTCTAACCACTCCTTGTAGAAATTTTTTCCGTAGTGGTTTTATTATATCAAATTTTTTTCCTTAAACAAGGGAAGTGTAGTATAATATCCAGTATGAAACGGTCCAGAAATGAGGAATTTACTATGAAAGAGCAAAAATTTGCGCTTGCAGCCATTCGCGGCAGCTATTCACAATTCAGTGATAAAGAAAAAAAGATTGCTGATTTCGTCCTGAATGACCCCCGCAATATCATCCATTTAACCATTAACCAGATTGCGGATGAACTGAATATCGCGGAATCAACCATTTTCCGTTTTTGCCAGCGCATCGGCTTTAAAGGTTTCCAGGCTTTTAAAATTTCCCTGGCTTCAGAAGTCGTAACGCCGCTGAAAGACATCCATGAACAGATTGAAGAAGGCGACGAAGTCAAAACAGTTGCTGAAAAAGTCTTCCGTTCCAATATCAAAACGCTGGAAGCGACGTTGCAGATAGTTGATGGCGAAACAATTGAAAACGCTGTCACCACCATTTTGAACGCGCGCAAAGTGGAATTCTTCGGAAATGGCGGTTCCGCCAGCGTCGCGATGGACGGTTACCATAAATTCATCCGTCTCGGATTACCCGTGGCGATGAATCTTGACGCGCATGTCCAGGTCATGTCAGCCTCCCAGATGAACGAACAGGATGCCGCAATTGTCATTTCCCATTCGGGATCGACGCGCGATATTCTGGACGTGCTGCATGTGTTGAGGAGCAAAGGCGTGACAATCATCTGCCTGACGAATTTCGCAAAATCGCCGCTGACGAAAGAATCGGATATTTGCCTTTATACCATATCAGAGGAAACCGACTTCCGGTCAGAGGCACTGTCCTCCCGTATTGCCCAGCTGAGCCTGATCGATGCGCTGTATACGAATCTGATGATTGCCCGCAGCGACGCCGGCAAGGCCTCGCTGCAGGATATGCGCGAAGCCATGTCACATAAAAGATTATAGACATTTTAGCCCTGCCGTTTCGGCGGGGTTTTTTTGTTCTTCGACTCCGCTTTGAGCAATGCTTTTGACAGCCGCTGTCCCTTCCTCTATCGTAATGAATAATCCCAAGTAATACTATACGAATTAATTATTTACCAATAACTTTAAAGGAGGCAGCTCATGAAAGCCCTATGGAGAACTTATTTGGATACATCCTTAATTGTTAAAATCACCATTGCACTGATCCTGGGTGTTGCGGTCGGCCTGATTTTCGGCGAAGATGCAGCGGTACTGGCGCCTCTCGGGGATCTGTTGCTGAGTTTACTGACGTTCCTGATCATCCCGCTGATCCTGTTCACTTTGATGGTCGGCGTCAACCAAAGTCGGCTGAATGACCTCGGACGGATGGGCGGAAAGGTATTTCTCTATTACACTTTGAGTTCCGCATTCGCCATTATCGTCGGTCTTTCTGTCGCAAGCCTGTTCCAGCCCGGCAGCGGCATGTCGCTGCAAGGCAATGAGACGTTCGATGTTCCGGAAAACCCAGGTTTCATCAATGTGCTGTTGAACATTGTGCCATCGAATATTTTCACCGCCTTTACGGAAATGAATCTGCTGGGCATCATTTTCATCGCATTCACGTTCGGATTGGCGATTTCCTATATGCGCAGCTCTTCCGAATTCGGAGATCTTGGGGAACATCTCTATAAGACCGTCAACGGTTTGAACGAAGCGACAATTGTCGTGTTGAAAGTGATTCTGCAATATGTGCCGGTCGGTGTTTTCGCCATCATGGCGGAAGTCGTCGGCAGCCAGGGACTAGATACGCTGTTGTCGCTGGGCGAAATGGTGCTCGTGCTGTACGCCGCCATCGCGGTGCAGATTGTAATTTATACCGTGCTGCTGATTACATTTAAAATTAAACCCGGCTTCTTCTTCCGCCATGCGCGGACGCCAATGCTGACGGCTTTTGTTACGCAAAGCAGCTCCGGCACATTGCCGCTGTCGCTTGATGCCGCGCGCAATCTCGGCTTGTCGAAAAGTCTGTACGGCTTCAGCCTGCCGCTCGGCGCAACGATCAACATGGACGGTGCCGCTATCCGCATCGCCGTGTCCGCTGTCTTCGCCGCCAACTTGACGGGCAATCCATTGTCCTTACCCGACATGCTGATGGTCGTATTGGTCGGGACACTGGCGTCTATCGGAACAGCCGGTGTCCCGGGTGCGGGCATCGTCATGATCGCCACCGTCTTCGTGCAGCTCGGATTGCCGATGGAAGCCGTCGCGCTGCTGACTGCGATTGACGCACTGGTCGGCATGGGCGCAACCATGCTGAATGTTACAGGTGATCTCGTCGGGTCAAGTGTCATCGATAAAAATGAAAAGAAACGGCAAGCTGCAAAAGCTCTATAAAGACGACCTCATTATAGAAGTCGAGCAAACGCCATCCCACTCACCGGAAAACGGTAAGAGGGATGGCGTTTTTGGATTCTTTCATCGATTTGATGTTACCGAAACGGCAGGGCTCCCCGCTTTTATTGTCATAATCGCCATGCAGCTCAGCCCAAACTATCGAACAGAAGGTACCCGCCTGTAAACAGCAGAATTGCATACGTGACGTAGCGGAAAGTTCGCTGGTCAATCCGATGAAACAGGCGCTGGCCAAGATAAAGACCCAGCAGCACAACCGGAATCGCCGCTGCGCTGGAAAGCCAGACGGTTTTGTGGGTGCCGGTAAAGAAGATCTGCAGCACCAGGCTGATGGAATAAATGAACAGATAAAAAGCGAGCGTCGTTCCCCTCAGCTTTTCCTTCTGCGTGTTGGTTCCCGAGAAATACAACAGCAACGGTGGCCCCGGCATGCCGATACTCGTTGTCAGGCTTCCCGATAATCCGCCGAACAGGAAATCACGGCCACGGGTCTGCCGGATGCGAAATGACAGGATCAGCAGAAGGGTCAGCAACAGAATCACCAGGCTGATGCCGAGTTTCAGTTTCTCCATATCGGCCGCCACAAAAACTGCGATACCGATGGGCATGCCCGCGATGCTGCCGATAATCAGCCTTTTTAATATGTCGAAATCGATATCGTGGCGGATTTTTGAGATCAACGCCGCCGAAATGAGCAAGGACAGGACGAGATTGATCTGGATGGCGTCACTGACAGGGAATAGCAGCAGCAGAAACGGTGTTGCCAGAATTGAAAATCCGAAACCGGTACTTGTCTGAAGAATGGACGCCGTCAGGATAATTACGATGAACAGAATGATTTCCACAAGAGCACCCGCTTTACAGTTGGACTGATAGCGATTTTACCATAGCCCTGTCGGGAATAAAATTACCCTCAAGACAACCTGCACCGACGAATACCTCTTTAATCGAGTCATGTTTTTGCTGAGGTACGGAGTTTGGCTTGTGGGGTGCGGGTTGGATTGTTTGGGGTGCGGCTTGGCGTCCGTGGGGTGCGGGTTAAACCGTTCGGGGTGCGGCTTGATCGATTTGGGGTGCGGTTCGCCGCATTTGAGGTGTGATCGACAATGATTCAAAGCTATAATATAAAAAAGCGAACAACGATTTGAAATATTTTCCACATTTTTAATTTTAGTTGCGCGATTTCACAATTTAGTTGCGGTTCTCGATCAATTAGTTGCGGTTAAACTTAATTTAGTTGCGGTTACAGCCATTTTAGTTGCGGTCACCAAAAATCCAACCCCCAAATTTGAAAAAGCCGCCACTTGCGCGGCGACTTCCGAAGGCCTGGAGTTTTTCGCACAGCGAAAAACATCCGCTCCAGCTTTTGACCTGTGCATCATTCTTAACAAGCAAAAATGAACTCAAAAAAGGCCCGTATCGGAAAACAGCTCTTTCCGATACGGACCCATCATATAAAATTTCAATTTAATCCGGCCGCTTCAATGAAAAAATTTCACCCAGTTTGGCGTAATTTGTTCCGGCCAGGCGGCTGACCGGCTTGAGGAGCTCAGCATTGATGCGCCCGTCTTTGTAAATCGCTTCGTCTACATGGATCCGCACAATGCGGCCGATGAGAAGATCCGCCCCCGGCAAGTTCACTGCCTGATGGAGGATGCACTCAAAACGGACTTTCGACTGCGCAACAGCCGGCACATCAACTTCTTCGCTGTCGACCAACGTCAGCTTGGTCACATCGATTTCACTTTGATCCCGCGGCAAGGAAGCGGCTGTTTCATTGACTTCGAAGACGTTCTCTTCATCGACAATATGAACAACGAATTCCTTGCCCGCCAAAATATTGCGGGCAGTGTCTTTCTTTTCTCCGCTTTTTCGCTGCACAGAAACGGACAGCATCGGCGGGTTGGACGACACGATATTGAAATAGCTGAAAGGGGCGGCGTTAACTACACCCTCCGCAGACCTGCTGGTGACAAAAGCAATGGGACGCGGAATAATCGATCCAATCAGCAATTTATAATTCTCACGGTCCGTCTGTTTATAAGGATCAATGCTCAGCACAGCAACCACTCCCTTTTCTTTCAGTTTACCCGAAACGAATCTACTTACTGCAAAAAACGCTCGCTTTACGCTCTAACAGTGGAAATTCCCTGTGGTTCTTTTGCCGGTTTACCGAAATAATAACCTTGGAACAATTCGTAGCCCCGCTCTTTCAGCCATTCAAAATCTGCTTTCGTCTCGATGCCTTCCGCCAATGGAACCGAACCGATTTCCACCGCTTTCTTCAGGAATCGCAACGCCGTATCCTGTTTGCCCGCATCTTCGGCAACGCCTTGCACATACTGCATATCAAGTTTCATATAATGAGGCTCCAGGTCCGCCAGCATTTCGATCGTGCTATACCCTTCACCGACGTCATCAAGCGCATACTGGAAGCCTTTCTTCTTATAGAAAGCGAGAATTTCGCGCAAATGGGCAATGTCATCCACTTGTTCCGTTTCCACCACTTCAAACACCAATTGTCGTGGATCCACGCCCAGCTCATTCGCCAGGTTTATCGTGGACCGCAGGCAGAATTCCGGCGAATAAATCGAAGTCGGGATGAAATTAATGAACGCTTTCACGTCTTTTATTGCCGCAGAGTGGCGAACAGCGGCCATCCGGCAAACCCGGTCGAGCGCATAAAGTCTGCTGCGCGATTTCGCAGCCGGGAAGATTTCATTCGGATAAATGACCGTGCCGTCTTCTTGATGAAAACGCGCAAGCATTTCGTAAGCGAATACCTCTTCATCCGCCGTCACGATGGGCTGGTAATGGCAAACGAGCAATTCCTTGCGGATTACATCATCAATCCACTCCGTTTTAAAAACCTGTTCCATTTCGCCAAGTACATTCCATTCCCCTTTATCGATCCGAAACTGCACCCCCGCCGGTTCCATATGGTGAAGGCAGAAATCGAGAAATTCCTGTGCGCCACGTTCGTTCATAAGCAATCTATTGTCTTTCCTTATAATCTCCATGTCTCGTCGTTCCAAGTGACTGACGACTTTCTCCATCAGGGATAGATTCAAATCGCCTTCCAGCTTAATATCAAACTTCAGCTCAGCAACTGAACAATTATTGCATTCCATTGGTCACACTCCTTTTGTACTATCTCTTTCAGATTACCTTAAAATGGCTAATAAATCTTTAATATTTTAAAATTTAGGAAGTCATTTTTTTGGTTCAAAGACGGAAAAAGAGAGAAAATGCAATTTGGATTAGCATCTTCTCTCTTTTCTGCTTTTTTGTGGATTCTGATAACGTCATGACATGTAAACTTGTATTTATTCTTTCGTAAAACTCACTTCAATTTGAGATAAGTATAGTGTTTTCTATTCGATTATTAATCGACATGGGATGATTCATCTTCATCTTTATCTATATTTATTTAATAATTCATCTATTATCTTTAATTGCCTTGTCCTTTCTTTTGTTGAGGCAGTCAAGGAGTTCTCAGTCAGAAGATTTTCCACCTTTATTGCATAGTCACTGCTAACCAAAGCATGTCCTCGCATATGTCCTGTTGCAATTGCTTGAGCAAATGAACGTGCAGAATACTTACTAATATCAGAGCTGGATTCTTTAGCCAATTCATTTACAATCAATCCAACTTTTCTCAAATCATACGCCCTTATGTTACCTTCTATTCGTTTCTCTAAAGTTTCCATCCCTAAATTTATACGGGAATCGTTTTTTAAATGAATGTCGAGATGATCTAAATACACTGATGCTACCCTCAATGCCCATTGAGCAAGAAATTTTTGCGGCATTTTTTCAAGAGTCTCTTCAATTCGGTTTCTTAATTCCATATTATCTATGATTTTTATTTTGGGGCTGCTATATTTAAATTCTTCTTGCTCTGCTTTTATTTTTTGCTCATGCTTGTTCCATGCATATTCTTCTAAGTTCATTAAAAGCACTCCTATCCTATTTTGCCAGAAGGCTTATTACTTACGTTTTACAGCCGAAACCTGGTTGTTCTTAAACCTTTTTCTATGTGAATCATTTCAAATATATACGATTTAATAGTGCGATTATCGACAAGCAAAACTAAGCTGGGCATCTATCCATTGTTTCAAACAAAAAGGAGAAAAGATGTGCTTTAATTAGCCTCTTTTCTCCCTTCTTAAACGTTCTTTTCGATTCAGCTAATCCAGCACTTCCACATAGCCTTCAGAACCGTTAATGCGAATCTGCTGCCCATCTTTAATGTAGGTTGTAGCGTTATCCACACCAACAACAGCCGGCAGCCCGTATTCACGCGCTATGACTGCGCCGTGTGTCATGAGCCCGCCGACTTCCGTTACCAAGCCCGACAGCGAGACAAATAGCGGCGTCCAACTCGGGTCTGTAAAAGCCGTTACGAGTATATCGCCAGGTTCAATATGGGCATCCTCCATTTTTAAGATGACCCTCGCCCGTCCTTCAATGATGCCGGATGACACCCCGATGCCTGGGAACGCACCGCTTGGCAGCTTATCGATCCGGTAATTCCCGAAAATCTCTTCGCCTTCTGAAGTCATCAGTCTCGGCGCCTTCAGTTTCCCGTAATAGCGGTAAGCCGCTTTCCGCTCTTCAATCATCTGTCGGTCTATGCTCTTGCCATTGACCGCATCCCGGAATTCCTCAAATGATAAATAATAGACATCCTCGGGCACTTGGATCACTTCTTTTTCATACAATAAAACAGCTTCTTTCATCAATGCCTGCTTATAGAGAAAGTAGCGTTTGACAAGCCCGAACTTCGGATACTCCCGGTAGCCGAGAAAGTTTTGCAGCAAACTGATCATGTGCTTGGTCTTTTTAACTTTCCGCCTGCCTCCTGGCAGAATGGCCAGGCGCGCCAGCAATTCCTGTTCCTTTTGCCTGGCTTTTTGTTTACCTTCTGCAACTTTGGCAGCGCGCGCATGCGGCTCGAATTTTTTGATATTGCCCAATATGACGGGAGCCAAAATTGTCGGATCTTCGCTCCATCGTGTTTTTGTAATGTCGATTTCACCCGCACAGCGCATGCCGTATTTCTCGAGGTATTCCCTCAGCGCTGTGCTGACCGCCGTTCCGCCGTGCATTTTTTCCAAGTCTGCGAAAAACGTTTCTTTTCGAGGCTGCTCCAAATAGGCCAGTACCTCAGGGTAGTTCCGCACCACATCCGCTACATCGAGAAGCTCAAGCCCCATTTCGGACGTCACGTTATAGGCCACGGATTGGCTGAGAATGTCTGCAACCTTCTTTTCGCCCAGCCATTTTTCCATTTGTTCATTGAGCCAGTGGACCGCATAGATCCCGACCATAATTGCGCTGAAGCTTTCCGGATTATATGTTTGTTTTTTCAAGTGATTGTGATCTTCCTTGATGAATTCGAATAACTCATCTCCCGAAACCGTTTGAATGCGCCATTCCAGGGATCGAATGGAGGCTTCATTTAAATTGATCAGCTGCCTCGCGAGTCTGGGGTCATTTTTCCGATACACTTTCAACAGTTTCACCGGAAGGTCCCAGGAAAATGCCTCGCTCTTCAATGTGAGTATGTGCTTTCCTTTTGAGAGCGGCGGTTTTCTTTTCATGAAATTGGCTAACGCATCTTTCAGAAGGGGATCGCTGCTTCCAAGCGATGACACGATCACCACCCGTCCAGTAACCGAAGCGAGCTCATGCGTCATATCCATAAATAATCGTCCGCCGGCCGCCACTATATTATAATCGGTGAGAAAACCGAAAAATGACATGCCCAGCGGATTGATTGGATCGGTCATCATCTGCTGGTGACCGATGGACAAATAAATGCGGTACTGCCCGTCACTTTTTTGGGGTAATGGGAATAAAGTCGTGATCGGCCGGCTTTGCACAATATAGATGGATTCATCCATCAGGCACCATTCGATGTCCTGCGGTGTTCCGAAATGCGATTCTATTTGACGGCCCATCCCTTCGAGCGCCACAATCTGTTCATCCTTCAACGCTTGCTGTTCTTGCTGTTCAAGAGGAATCTCCCGTTGTTCCGTCCCTCCACTGTCCAATGGATATACGGCAATCTTCTTCGCGGAAACCGTTTTTTGAATGATCCGCCCTTCCCGGACCTTGTAATTGTCTGCCGAGACGATGCCGGAAACGAGCGCTTCGCCCAATCCGAAACTTGCATCGATCGACACCACTTTGCGGTTGGATGTGACCGGGTCTGCGGTGAACAAAATTCCCGAAGCCTCAGGAAAAACCATTTGCTGAACGATGACCGACAAATGGACCTTCCGGTGGTCAAAGCCGTTTTGGATACGGTATACCACTGCCCGCTCCGTGAACAAGGAAGCCCAGCATTTACGAATGTGCCTCAAGAGCTGCTCATAGCCGTGGATATTTAAAAATGAATCCTGCTGCCCTGCAAATGACGCCGTCGGCAAATCCTCCGCCGTCGCACTCGACCGCACCGCATAACTGAACTGGCTTCCCACCTTCTCCAAAGAATCGACGATTTCCTGTTTTATCTCTTCTGGAATCTCCGTACTTTCGATGGCATTTCTTAGCCTTTCGCTGACAAATCGAACCCTTTCTAAATCCGTGGCTTGGAGCTCTTTCAATTCCTCCATCCATTCCGCAATTATCGGATTATCTGTAACCACTCGCTTGTACGCGTCAGTCGTAATACAAAATCCCGCCGGCACCCGAATGCCTGGAATTTTTGCCAGCTCCGCTATATTCAAACTTTTCCCGCCCACCAGCAACAAATCGTGTTTTTCCACTTCTTGAAAATCCAGCACGTATTTTTGCAAAAAAATCGTCTCCTTTGCATGTGGCTGTTAATCCCTCAACATCCCGTTACGACTTTAGTAAGCGGTGTAGTTTTACTTGGTATCTGCTGCATATGTTTCTGTCGTTCCTTATACAATAATTAATTCGACTTTTTCCTTATTACCCCTTTAAAAACGCCCCTCTTCTGCTAATCCAAAGTTAGTTAGCTGCTCTTCAAAGAATAATTATTCGATTCGAACGAAAGAACTGTAGCTGTTCGGAAAAGTATACTTTTACAAAAAAAAGAAGATAGGCTACTGCGCCCTCTTCTCTTCATTCATTCCACCTATTATTTTCACCAAGTTGTTCCGCCAAACCGATTAGAAGTCCTTCGGTTCCGCGAATGTAGCAGAGCCGATACGAGTCCTCGTACTGAACCACTTCGCCAACGAGCTGAGCCCCGTGCTTCGTCAGTCTGGATACCATTTCGTTAATGTCTTCAACCGTGAACATGACACGCAAATAACCCAGGGCGTTTACTGGAGCAGTTCGGTGATCAGATTTAGGATTCGGGGTGAAAAATCGTGAAAGTTCAAGTCGACTGTGGCCATCCGGGGTAACCATCATCGCAATTTCTGCAGTCTGCGAACCCAATCCGGTTACGCGACCCGCCCATTCACCTTCGACCATGGTTCGCCCTTCGAGGTTCAAGCCAATCTCCTCGAAGAAAGAGATGGCATCATCCAGCGATTCTACAACGATGCCGACGTTATCCATTCTCAATAGTTTGTTTTTCTCCATTGTTTTGCCTCCTCCAGCTTTTATTAACTATGTCCTTCTATAAGAAAGCTGAAAACCCTCTCCCATTTTATTTTGTTGTTTAACGAACCAGATTCTTAAAATAAAAGATTACTCTTCAACCTCGCCTAATTTCAGGTGTCATCCTCTCGAGGAGAGGCGTTCGTAAAAGCACACCTTTCCGAACATCCAAAAAACACAAAAAGAGAACTGTCAGCCGAATAACACGGGATCTATTGAACAAAATCCCAGGTTCTTATTGTAATGAATCATCCGAAATTCGATTTCATCTGATAACTGAAAGATTCCATTTATGTTACAGGTAAATTAAGTTTTTGCTTGTTCGGCCCTAGGCACTAATTCTGCACACATTTTCAACATTCATGTTTTAGAATAAGTTGAATATAAATTGTTTTAGAGAGGTCAGCCAATCTATGAAAATAAATCAACTTTTGAACGATTCCAGTCTGTTCTCTCGATTAGATTCCAGTATTCCAGAATTAGATATCCTTGGTATAGCCGACAACTCCAGGGATGTGGAAGAAGGATTTGTATTTGTCGCTATTAAAGGTTTTGAGAGTGATGGCCACGGGTTTATTGACCAGGCAATTGAAAAAGGAGCAGCGCTTGTCATCGGTGAACAGGGAATTACCCGATTGGGGGTCCCCTATCTCCAGGTGGAGAATAGCCGGAAAGCGTTGGGCATTCTGACCAGCAATTTTTACGGCCATCCATCTGACCAAAAAGTGATGATTGGCATTACAGGCACCAATGGAAAAACGACTACGAGCTATATGCTCCAGCATTTTCTGGAAAGCAACGGAATTACTTGTTCTGTCATCGGGACCATCCAAAATATTGTCAACGGTGAGAAATTGCAAAGCTCTACCACAACACCAAGTTCACTTACTCTCCATAAATTGTTATCGCTCAGTCAGGATGATGTCATCATCATGGAAGTCTCTTCTCATGGATTGTCCCAATATCGTTTAGAAGGCATCGAATTTGATATCGGCTTGTTTCTCAACCTTCAGCATGAACATCTGGATTATCATGGCTCCATGGATGGCTACTTTCAGACGAAGCTTTTGATGTTCGACCAGCTGAAAGAGCATGGGACTGCTGTAGTAAATGCAGATAATGAGTGGGGGCAAAAGCTCTGTGAAATCCTGCAAACAAATAGCCAACCGATGTATACAATCGGAAAATCCAGTGAATGCGATTTACGTATTGCAGAATTCAATTCCCTGTCCTCCACCATGATGGTAGTGGAAGGTAATGAAACGTATCCAATGGACTCTGCGATGAACGGAATACACAATATGTATAACACCTTAATGGCCTATGGAACTTCGTTACTGCTGGGTATCTCCAAAAAAAAGCTCTTAAATTCCATTCAGCACTTTAAGGGAGTCGATGGACGCTTCGAGGTTACCAAACTGGTCTGTGGACCGACCATTGTTGTCGACTATGCCCATACACCGGATTCCATCTCTTACTGCTTGGAAACAGCAAAATCACAAGGCGCCCAGCGAATAACCCATGTTTTCGGCTTTCGTGGAGACCGAGACCCAAGCAAACGAAAAGACATGTTATCCTTAACCGCTGAATTGAGTCAGCGCTATATTTTGACGTTGGATGATCTGAACAAAGTTTCGCAAAACGATATGATGGAAGCTTTAATTCACCTCAATAAACTTTATGGGAATCAAAAAGGAAGCGTTGTTCCGGACCGTACACTCGCCATTCAGAAAGCGATTCAAGAAAGCGAAGAAGGCGATTGGATTGTAATTACCGGCAAAGGGCATGAGAAATATCAGCAGAACTTCCATTTACCGACTGCGTCAGATCGGGAAACAGTCAATTTTATAACAAAGCTGAAATAAAAAAATCATTCAGCAGTATTTATGAAAATACTAAGTGTTGTTTCAACGATGTTAATCATTATCAACCCATTTATCGTTTCTGCAGTTTCTAGTAAAATTGATGACCCTTAAATGCCAATAATTTCCATTAATGCAGCTATTTTAATGGCAGCAACTACTGGAGAAGTCATCTGCGAAAAAAACGCATGGTCGCAGATGTATCTTGCTGGTTTAACAAAAATCCCCCAATTATTTACGCAATTGAAAGCGCGAAATATTGAAGCCACCCTTGTTTATTCGGAAGAGGAAGAACGCAAAATTCAGGGAAATATTTGGAATGAAAGGACGCGACAGACAATGAAAAAGATCCTGTTAAGCGCATTCGCTCTAATTTTCATCTTAGTCGGTTGCAGTGACAATGAGAACACCAGACAATCACAGGACTCCCCGATGAATGGTGGGCATATGGGCGGCCGGGGCGGCACGAATCAAGAAGGCGGCAATGAGAGAGGCATGGGTGGTATGGGTGGCATGATGAACCATGGGAATATTCCTCTTCTCGAATCCTCTGAAGGAATCAATGAGCTGCCAATTCCCCCTCTATTAGAAAAGCAGCAAGGTCAGGACTTCGATTATGAAGTCACTGCCCAACAAGGCACGACTGAATTTTTCGAGGGCATTTCAACTGACACCTACGGCTATAACGGCGATTTACTTGGTCCCACACTTAAGCTGGAAGAAGGCGAAAGTGTGGATGTCAAAATCACAAATGATTTGGATGAGCCGACCACCTTCCACTGGCACGGCCTGGAAGTTCCCGGTGAAATTGATGGCGGTCCACGCAGTGAAATCCAACCCGGCGACAGTCAAATCATCACGTTGGAAGCGGATCAGCCGGCTGCTACCCTTTGGTATCATCCCCATGTCCACGGCTCGACAGCCGAACAAGTATTCAAAGGCCTGTCCGGGATGTTGCTCATTGGCGAGGGCTCCGGCTCTGATTCGGAACTTCCGGATGAGTACGGCGTTGATGACATCCCGCTCATTTTCCAGGACCGCCTGTTTGATGAAAACAAACAATTGAATTACGACAGACTGATGAACCTGGACGGCACCTTAGGTGATGTTTCCATCGTCAACGGAACCGTTAACCCAAAACTGACCGTCAGCAAATCCGTCATGCGCTTTCGTTTGTTGAACGGAGCCAATGCGCGGAATTATACGTTCCGGTTGAGCAATGGCGCGAGCTTTACGCAAATCGCTTCTGATGGCGGATTGTTGGATGAACCGGTTGAAACCGACACGCTGACTTTAGCCGCTTCCGAGCGCGCTGAAATTCTCATCGACTTTTCATCGATGACCGATGAGGAGTCCCTCGCCATCATCAATGATGAAGGAACTGTATTGCTGCCGTTTGACCTGGATTTCGATGGTTCTCCGGCTGACTCCGCCAAACTGCGGACAGTCGAAGAGCCTTTCCTGACCGACCAGGAAACAACAATGCCTGTCACGAAAGAAATAGAGTTATTCGGTATGGCGGATATGGTGACGATCAATGGAAAGAAATTCGACATGGACCGCATCGACTTTCGCCAGAAACAAGGCGTCACGGAAGTTTGGGAAATTTATATCAAACCCGATATGATGGGCGGCATGATCCACCCCTTCCATATTCACGGCACCCAGTTCAAGATCATTTCACGTGATGGCGCAGAGGTGAAACCGAACGAACAAGGCTTAAAAGACAGCGTGCTGGTCGAACCCGGCGAACGGGTAAAACTGCTTGTCACGTTCCCCGAAAAAGGGATTTTCGTTTTCCACTGCCACATTTTGGAACATGAAGACAATGGCATGATGGGGCAAGTTGAAGTGGACTAGCATCTTAAAAGGCAGATAGCGTATTTTTCGCTATCTGCCTTTTTCTTTGTAAACCTTAAACAGGGAACACCTTGGCCCTAAGAAGAGGAGGCCCTTTCAATTAATAGTCTTGGGTCTCAACAGCTTCTTTCATGTTCTCTAAGGAAACTTTTGATTCTTTTAGGTACCGTCCACTTTTTCAGTTGGTGTTTATTTGATAATTCCAGCTAAATGTTCAGTCAAACGAATCAGATTAGATACAAATCCATATTCGCTGTCGTACCAGGAAACAGTTTTGACGAGCTGCTTATCCCCATTTTCAACGATATCCGTTAACGTTGCATCATAAATACCTCCTGCTGAAGTGCCAATAACGTCTGAAGACACAAGCAGTTTTTCCGAGTATTCAAATGATGGAGTTGCAGCTTCTTTCATGGCTGCGTTCACTTCTGCAATTGTAACTTTTCTTGCTAAATTGGTGTAAAACTCCACGATCGCCCCACCTGCCAGGGGTACACGCACCGCTGTTCCATCAACAATTCCCTTTAACTCTGGAATGACTCTTCCTACAGCTTTTGCTGCACCTGTAGAGGTCGGAATTGCATTCATCGCCCCTGCCCGTCCGCGCCTCATATCCGACTTGGGACTGTCATGCAATTTTTGCGATGGGGTATAGGCTTTAATGGTCGTCATATAACCCGTTACAATTCCAAAGTTATCATGCAACACTTTCGCCACCGGAGCTAAATCATTGGTTGTACACGAAGCTGATGAAATTATCAGATCGTCTTTTGTAATGATGCCCTCATTAACCCCGTAAACGATTATCTTCGTTTCCTGGTCTGCCGGAGCTGTTATAATCACTCGTTTAGCGCCTGCGTTAAGATGTGCTTCAGCCTTATCGGCAGTGGTATACAAACCGGTCGCTTCCAACACGATATCAATTTGCAGTTCCTCCCATGGCAGATTTTTTGCATCCGCTTCCTGGTAACATTTAATTTCCTTACCACCGACGACCAGGGTATTTCCTTGCACCTTCACCTCATGTTTTAACCGGCCATAATTGGTGTCAAATTCCAATAAATAAGCTAAATTCTCAATATCAGCTAAATCATTAACAGCAACTAGTTCCAGTTCTGAATTTGTATCCAGCAACCTTCTTAATGTTGTTCTTCCTACACGGCCAAATCCATTAATAGCTAGTTTTACAGTCATTAATTCTCCTCCTTATAACATAAAAAAAGGACTCATCATGAACATGTCCAATAAAGACACACCTGCTAAAAATTACTGAGAGGTTTTCTGACTATCTCAAAAACGATACTCAGCTCCGTTAATGCACCCCTACTTTTTAGTGTCGTATCCCTCAAGTTCATGCAAGCGCTCCCGGTATTCTTCCGTGCTGATTTCCCCCCGTGCATAGCGATCTCTCAACAGGTCCGTTGCACTGGAAGAAGAACGGCTACCACCTTCTGTATTTTGGGTTTTCCGCATGAAATAGACAATCAGCACCACTGCTAGAGCGATAAACAATAGCAGAAAAAGCGTCAAAAAAAACATAGTAGCCCAACTCCCATCATGCATTCCGTAATTCCACATTTTTGTTTTCCTCCTTTTTATGATGTACTTACTGTTTCTCTCCCGTTTCCCAAAATCTTTGGCCCCGATAATTTGAGGCAGCTGCAATTATAGGGGTGAAGAAATTTGGCTGTTCCATTTGTAGCAGTTTTCTGTACCATCAGTGTATCACATAATTTTATTAATATTCAGATAATTTTGATAAAAACAATTTTTCCCAATGTAGAACCCATTCGATTTTTCGCACGTAAGCTTCCAAGGGCTAAAATCTTGTGTCCGTCCCCTCTGAAATATGAATAAAATAGCATTACTTTATTAATATAGAATGTAAAAGGCGCTTCCGTTGACTGTTAGATTGAAGTTCGTAAAAGTACCCCTTTCCGAACACCCAAAACGATCCAAAAACACAAAAAGAGAACGTTCGCAAATGTGCCTAAACACGTTACGAACGTTCTCTTTTATTCAGCGAGATTTACGAACAAAAATCCCTCAGCTCTGCGCGAATTTATTCTTCGCATACACATACGTAACTGCAAGCGCCGCTACCAACACAGCGCCTTTGATGATATCAAAAGCGTAATACGGCAGATTCTGGATTGTCAGACCGTTCAGCAGGATACCGATGACCGCTGCGCCGAAGAACGTGCCAAGCGCATTCGGTTTGCCGGCACCGAGCACCGAATAGCCGACAAATACGGCAGCGACAGCTTCCATCAGGAGCGGTGCGCCGGCGTCAATTTGGCCCGAACCGACGCGGGCTGTGAACAGGATGCCCGCCATCGAAGCGAAAACGCCCGAAATGATGTACGCCGAAGTCTTGACCTTTTTCACGTTGACGCCCGACAGCGTTGCGGCTTCCGCATTGCCGCCGGTCATATAAAGGACGCGGCCCCAACGCGTATGATTCAGGAGCACGTACGCTGCGAGCACCATCACCACCATAATCCAAACCGGCACCGGCAAGCCGAGCATTTGCCCTTGGCCGATCCACAGAAAAGCTTCAGACAATTGGCCGGGAGCCGTGCCGCCGGAAGTCAGCGGCATATTATTATAGATAGAATAGCCTTCCGTATATGTGCGGTGAAGCCCCGCCACGATATACATCATACTGAGTGTCGCGAGGAGATCCGGAATGCCGATGACCGTAATGAGTAAACTGTTGACGAGACCCACTGCCACACCGATCAACAGCGGAAGCAGGAGCACGAGCCACAGCGGCATGTCATACCACACCATGAGCGACGCCGTTACGACGGTCGACAGGGACATCGTCGAGCCGACAGACAGATCAAAACCGTCCACTACGAGGGTGAACGTGACCCCGAGCGCCAGCAGCGTAACGATTGAAATCGAACGGAGAATATCCGAGAAGTTGCCGTAGCTGAAAAACGCGTCGCTGATGCTGCTGAAATACACGATGATGGCAATCAGCAGGATTATGGCGCCGTATTTAAACAGAAATTGGACTGCGTTCTCTTTCGCTGAGTTTTTCGTTTTGGGTAAGCTCTTCTTTTCCACCGCTTGCATAGAGTAGTATCCTTTCCTGGGTCGCTTCTTGACGTGATAATTCCTTCACGATCTGACCATCGCACATTACCAGAACCCGATCGGAGATGCCGATCGCTTCATGGATTTCACTGGAGAAATAAAGGCAGCCTTTGCCGCTGCCGGCTAATTCCCGGATCAATTTGAAAATATCCACTTTTGCGCCGATATCGACGCCCTTTGTCGGTTCATCGAACAGGTAAAGCAGCGAATCGAGGCTCATCCATTTGCCGATGGCCACTTTCTGCTGATTGCCTCCGCTGAGGTGGACAAGCGGCGTTTCGGTGTCGCCGGTTTTGATCTTTAATTTATCGATGATTTCTTCAGCAAACTTGTTTTCAGCGGTTTTATTCATGAAAAGATTTGTTGAAAATTTCGGGAGATTCGGAAACGATGCATTGGCCCGCAGCGTTTCGTGAACGAACAGCCCTTCTTTCCGGCGTTCTTCCGGAATCAGCGCCATTCCCGCGCGGATCGCATCGCCCGGATGTTTCAGCCGCGCTTTTTTACCCGCAATCTCGACCGTTCCACCGATTGTATCCGATGCGCCGAACAACGCTTTGGCGAGTTCAGTTTTGCCTGCGCCGACGAGTCCGACAATGCCGACGATTTCCCCCGCTTTAACGGACAATGAAACATCCCGAAGTTTGCCGCCGTCCGATAAGCCTGCCACTTCCAGCAAATTCTCGCCTATAGAATGCGGATGGTTCTCCAATTCCTGGCTCAACGCTTCGCCTAGCATCGCTTCGATAATCTGTTCAGAATGCGACTCTTCCGTAACGAAAGTGTTGACCCATTTCCCTTCACGCATCACCGTAATCCGGCTGCTGATATCAAAGACCTCCGGCAACCTATGGGAAATAAAAATGCATCCAACGCCGTCCGTGCTCAATTTCCGGATCACCGAAAACAATTTATCCGATTCCGTCAGCGACAATGGCGCGGTCGGTTCATCGAAAATGATGATCTTCGCCGAATGCACCAACGCACGGGCAATCAGCACAAGCTGTTTTTCCGCCAATGTGAGCGTTCCCGCTTTTCGGGTCACCGAAATTTCTTCCGACTGCAGCTTTGCCAACGCTTCTTTTGCCTGCTTGTTTATTTTCTTTCTCGACAACAGAAAGCTGCCACCCGCTGCAAAACTGTCCAACAGGATATTTTCCGCCACCGTCAATTCCGCCACAATGGCCGTGTCCACTTCCTGATAAACGCAGTAAATGCCCTGCTCTTTAGCCTGTTTCGGTGAGCGCAATGAAATGACTTTGCCGTCGAGTCGGATTTCGCCACTGTCCGGGCCATAAACGCCTGACAGAATTTTGATCATTGTGCTTTTGCCTGCTCCGTTGACGCCGAGCAAAGCGTGAACCTCACCTTTCGCGAGAGTTAACTCGCCGTTTTCCAGGGCAGTTACCTTGCCGAATTTTTTGCTGATTGCCTGCATGGTCAATAAATGCTGCATCGCTGCAATCCTCCTTTCACCGAAAGGAGCCGCCCATTTCCGAGGACGGCTCCAATTCCAGGTTTATTGCCCTTCCAATTCGCGCAAGTCATCTGTATATCCTTGATCGCTTGCTCCCCATCCTTCAACGTGATCACTCAAGGTTTCTGTTGTCACCGTTTCTTCCGGAAGTTCTGCCGCATCGATGAATACCGGCTCCAGTACCACTCGTTCTTCAGGCTCTTCGCCATTGATCAATTGGTAAGCGTAACGCACTTGGATGCGCCCGATATCTGCCGGGTCCACTGCCGCTGACGCTACCCACGGGCTGCCATCTTTTTGGATCATCTGCAAATCTTCATCGCTCATGTCGATGCTGTAAACTTTGATGTCGGTGCGTCCCGCCTGTTCGATGGCACGGACCGCGCCTTTCGCGAATTCATCCCAAGCCGCCCAAACGGCTGTGATGTCGCCTTCGTTCGGATATTGCTTCAAAATCGCTTCCATTTGCGCTTGCGTATCAAGCGCTGTGTTTTGTGTCGCAGCGCCAAAAGCCGCCACTTCTTTGATGCCTGTGTTGTCTTTCAAAAATTGCTCATAAGCGATTTGGCGGCGTTCCATCGGCGCAAAACCGGCCGTCCAGATTTTCACGATATTTGCTTCGCCATCGTTGTCATCCGACAATTTCTGTAAGGTTTGTTCCGCCATCAGCTGATCGCCTTGTTCAAGCGACACAACGCCTTCCACATCGACTCCTGCGTCAAATGCCACAACCGGGATCCCTTGTTCCACCGCTTTTTCCACGCCTTGATTCAACGCTTCTTTCGTGCCGTGGTCAATGAGAATCGCGTCTGCTCCCTGGTTAATGGCGGCATCCAGATTGGAAGCCATTTTCGCCAAATCGCCTTCGGAATTAAAAACCGTCACGCTGCCGCCGAATTTCTCTGCCTGCTCTTCCACGCCCGCTATGTATTGAGCCGAAAATGTTCCCAAATTCTGTTGCAGGATCAACGCCACGTTCTTGCCCGCCAGCGCATGATCCGATGCTTCCGATTTCTCACCCGAATCCGTTTCTTCTTGGGTTACTGTTTCCCCTTTTGGTTGGCATGCCGCCAATAATATACTGATAAATAATAACGCCGCTATGATCCAAAATGATTGTTTTTTCATGATTTCTCCCCTTTTCCACTAACTGTTGTAAAAACGTCGATTATATTCCGCTCATAATCCGGATGAATGATACCTTTTTCCGTTATGATCGCTGTGATGTATTGTGCGGGCGTTACGTCAAATGCCGGATTAAAAACTTTTGTGCCGTTCGGCGCGATGGGCTGGCCGGCACTATGGGTGATTTCTTCAGGTGCCCGCTCTTCAATCGGAATATTTTTGCCGTTCGGAATCTGCAGATCGAATGTGGAAACCGGTGCCGCCACGTAGAAAGGAATGTTATAGGCAGCGGCCAGAATCGCCAGGTTGAGAGTGCCGATTTTATTGGCTGTATCGCCGTTTGCCGCAATGCGGTCAGCGCCGACGATGATCGCTTCGATGTCTTTTGCACCGATCGTGTGGGCGGCCATGCTGTCGGTGATCAGTGTCACATCAACGCCTGCCTGCTGCAGCTCCCACACCGTCAGCCGCGCTCCTTGAAATACCGGACGTGTTTCGCAGGCGTACACTTCAAAGTCACGACCCAGTTCCTTGCCGAGATGGAACGGTGCCAGCGCAGTGCCATATTTTGCCGTTGCAATCGAACCCGCGTTGCAGATTGTCATGACTCTCGAGCGGCCTTCCAATAAATCCAGCGCATAGCCGCCGATGGTGCGGCAAGCTTCTTCGTCTTCTTCATGGATGCATTTTGCTTCCGCCAGAATTTGCGCTTTGGCGGCTGCCACCGTCTGCGCTGACTGAATCGATTGCTGCAGCCTGCCGAGCGCCCACACCAGATTGACTGCCGTCGGACGCGACGATCCAAGATAAACCGCATCTTTTTTCACGTAATGATGGAAAACTTCCAGCGTTTCTGTGTCGTGCTGTTGCGCTGCAAGCGCCAAGCCGTAAGCCGCCGTGATGCCGATGGCCGGTGCCCCGCGAACTTTCAATGTAAGAATGGCGTCGTAGACATCTTTAATGGTATTGAGTGCAATATATTCTGTTTCGTGTGGCAGTTTTTGCTGATTCAGAATGATCAACTGGCCGTTGATCCATTGAATCGATAAGGGTATCGCCATGTTTACAACTCCTCCAACAGCGCCGTTACGTCCTGGATGGATGCCAGCTCGCTGCGTTTGATGATTAATGTCTCCCCGAGTTGGAGAACCTGTTTTTTAGAATGAATGCGCTGTTCTGCGTCTTCGATGCCGTCGAGATCTTTGACATGCGCCAGGCCGATTGTGCGGCGTATCAACTCACAGCCGGCAAAGCCGAGCGCATCCCGGAAGATTTTTTCTAGCACCGATTCCCGGTAGCCCGGAACATCCTTGAAGTCTTCGATGCCTTCGCTTTTCCATAGTTCAGTGAAGCGCGTTTCGAACACGTGCCAGGTGTTCTCGACATGCTCTATGATTGTGCCGCGGCCATCGCCGCTTCGCGTAATGCCTTGCACCAACAAATTCGCCAGGAACAAACCGACGTCAAAACCAATCGGACCGTAAAACGCAAATTCGGGATCGATGACCTTGGTTTCATTGTCATCCGCGAAAATGCTGCCGGTATGGAGGTCGCCGTGCAGCAATGCCTCCGCTTCCGTCAAAAAGCTACGCTTCAATTTCGCCGCCTCAAGCTTCAAACGATCATTGCTCCAGATCGCCTCAACCGCCTGTCGAAGCTCCGGTTCAAAATCGTTCGTCTCATAGTCGAAAAATGGATCCGTGAACACCAGGTCTTCCGTGATCTTGCACAGTTCCGGGTTGGAAAATTCCGCCGCCAATCCTTTCTTTTGGAATGGATGCAAAGCGAAATCGGATGTATGGAATAAAGTCTGGGCCAGGTATTCACCGATATGCGTCGATAACTTTGGATAGCTCTTCCCTTGAATCAGGCCTTCCCGCGCAATCGTCAGATGGGAAAGATCCTCCATCACCGTATAGGCCAATTCGTCATCTGTGCTGTATACTTCCGGCACCAGGCCGGTCGCGAACTCGCCGTGTTTCCGAAGTGCCGCCGCTTCGATCGCGGCACGCTTCAATGTCAGCGGCCAGCTTTCGCCCACCACTTTTGCGTAAGGCAGCGCCTGCTTGATGATGACTCCTCTGCCCCTTTTCGGATCGCTAATCCGAAAGACATAATTCAAATTGCCATCGCCGATTTCCCGGCATTCAAGGTTTGCACCTACCGGCAAAAGCCCTGCCGCCAATTCGATGGCTGCCGCTTCCGTCAAAGGTTCATATGTAGAAATTGCTGTAGTTGTCATGGTCATCTTCCTCTCAATTCAATATAAAAGCGCCTCTTTCCGAAAGAAAGAGGCGCAGAATAAAGAGGTTCCATGCCTCTTATCTCTCAGAAATAAAATTTCTGATGGAATTAGCACCGTGCCTTGCGGGATGTTCATCCCGGCGCATATAGCGCCCCTTCTCACGAAGGTATTACGGTCGGTTGCTGGGCGTCATAGGGCCAATTTCCCTCTGCCTGCTCTTGATAAGAGTACTAAAATTTGTATGCGGTTGTTGTTATGAGTTGAATCCTATCACGAGTCAGAATTGACTGTCAACAAGATTTTTTAAAGTTGTGAAGACCCTGAGCATCACAATTTGCAGACACTTATAGAAGAAATACGGATAAATTCTCATGAATTTTTGTGGTTTGGAACTGTGCACATTGCTGATCTGCTCCTGCCCACTCACTCTGATAAAAATTTACGCCATTTAAGCGGAAGTTTTTCGCACGGCGAAAAACTCCAATCTCTAAAGGGAGCCTTCGCTGGAGGCGAAGGCTTTTCAATTTTAGTTTTTTGGGTTTGTGGAGGAAATTTGATGTTTAGTGTTCGAGTGGATCCGAGTTTCGGTGCGGTTTTGGTTGTTTTTAGGTGAAAATGGTCGTCGATTGAGGATTTTGAAGTTTTGGTGTGGTGGATTTGTGGGAAATCAGCGTTTTCGGCTGAGGTTTGAGCCATTTAGGTGAGAGATTTTCATTTTTATAGAACCTTAATTTCCATATTATGGATTTACTGTCCATTACAATTAAAATACTGTCCATTAGAAACAAAATACTGTCCATTAGCTCAAACACCTTCAAAAACTTTTTCAAAATTCCCCTGTTGACAGAATTCTCTGCACATGAAATAATCGGAATTACTTTATTGCAACAACCCAACCGAATATCCAATTCTTATTTAGAGCAGGTGGAGGGACAAGCCCTACGAAGCCCGGCAACCGGTCCAGCAATGGATACGGTGCTAATTCTTGCAGCCAGAAGCTATGGCTGAGAAATAAGAAGTCGTTAACGCCCTTAACCTCTTCTTATTTGAAGAGGTTTTTTTATTTCCAATCAAGGAGTAAAGGAGTGTACATATATGAGCAGACTGACAGCAAGCTACCAGGTATACGGCAAAGCGGGGTCGTTTGAAAAGAAAGCGGAAGGCATCGCGCTCGGACTGACAATCGGTTCGTGGACCGACTTACCGCTGCTTGAGCAGGAACAATTGAAACAGCATAAAGGTGAAGTGGTGTCGGTGGAGGAGTTTCCAAACGACCCTCATCCCCTCAAACCGGATGCAATCAAAGCACACATCAAAGTTTCCTATCCAAGCGCGAATTTCTCAACAGATCTGCCGGCGATTCTGACGACGGTTTTCGGCAAACTGTCGCTCGACGGTGAAGTGAAATTATTGGACCTCGATTTTGAAGAAGGGTTGCTCAAACAATTTCCGGGACCGCGCTTTGGCATCGATGGCATCCGCGGGTTGCTCGATGTCCACGGCCGCCCGCTTGTTATGAGCATCTTCAAAGGCGTAATTGGCCGCGACATCGATTATCTGACAGCGCAACTGAGACAACAGGCACTCGGCGGCGTCGATCTCGTGAAAGACGACGAAATCCTGTTCGATAATCCGTTGACGCCGTTTGAACAGCGCATCACCGCAGCAAAGCAGGTATTGCACGAAGTCTACACCGAAACCGGCCACCGCACACTTTACGCAGTCAATCTGTCGGGCCGCACGTCGCAGCTTCGTGATAAAGCGCGGCGGGCACGGGAACTCGGCGCCGATGCCTTGCTCTTTAATGTTCATGCCTACGGACTCGATGTGCTGCAGGAATTGGCGGAAGATGGTGACATCGCGCTCCCGCTGATGGCGCATCCGGCGTTCAGCGGCGCGTTCACTTCTTCCCCGTTCTACGGCGTATCGGCGGCTCTCGCACTCGGCAAGCTGACACGTTATGCCGGTGCTGACTTTTCGCTGTTTCCCTCCCCTTACGGCAGTGTTGCCATGGAGAAGACAGCGGCACTGGCACTCGGCGAACAGTTGACGAATGAAAGCTTGTTGAAACCGGCTTTTCCGGTGCCATCCGCCGGCATCCATCCGGGACTCGTGCCGTTACTCGTCAACGATTTTGGAATTGACAGCATCATCAATGCAGGCGGTGGCGTCCACGGACATCCCGACGGTGCAGCGGGCGGCGGCAAAGCGTTCCGCCAGGCAGTCGATGCAGTGCTGCAGAATAAATTCCTGGAAAACGCCAGCGAACAGCAGCCCGAATTAAAAGCAGCATTGGAATTATGGAGGTAAATTATGAAACAGCCAATCATCTTTTGTGACTTTGACGGCACCATCACAACCAACGACAATTTAATTGCCATCATGAAACATTTCAATCCGCCGGGCTGGGAACCCATCAAAGACAACATTCTCGCACAAACCATCTCCATACGTGAAGGTGTCCAGCAGATGTTCTCCCTCCTGCCATCCACCAAAAAGGATGAAGTCATCTCTTATGTACTCGAACAGGCAGAGATTCGGAAAGGCTTTGCGGAGTTTGTCTCTTACACCAGACAGCACAACATTCCGCTATACGTTGTCAGCGGCGGCATCGACTTTTTCGTCTATCCGCTGCTGGAACCATTCGGACCTTTCGCAGGCATTTATTGCAATGAAGCGGATTTTTCCGGCGACACGATCCGCATCAACTTCCCGCATGGCTGCGACGGACAATGTGCGAGCCAGGGCTGCGGCTGCTGCAAGCCGTCGATCATCCGGAACTTGCTGGCGGACGGTGCAACGAGCATCGTCATCGGCGATTCCATCACGGATTTGCAGGCTGCCAAACACGCAGACCTGGTCATCGCCCGCGATTTCCTCATCGATAAATGCGAGGAACTCAACATCCCTTATGAACCCTTCGAGAATTTCGGAGACGTTACGGAAATCATCGATGCGAAATTGGGTGTTCGCTCATGACTCAACAGACATTAAATCATTTGCAGGAACAATGGTCAGAGTTGGCCGACGTCAAGGACGTGTTGGCTGCGCGCGACTGGTTTATGGGCACGAGCGGTAATCTCGCCATTAAAGTGAGCAGCGAGCCGCTCCAGTTTCTGGTTACGGCGAGCGGCAAGGATAAATACAAACGGACCGATGAGGATTTTCTCCTCGTGGATGCAGCAGGCGAGCCAGTCGGAACCACTCACCTGAAGCCATCCGCTGAAACTTTGCTGCACCGCGCCATCTACAATAAAACCGGTGCCGGCTGCAGCCTTCATGTCCACACCGTCGCCAACAACGTCCTGTCTGACCTCTACGGACGCGAAGGCAAAATCGATTTCAAGGGGCAGGAACTCATTAAAGCGTTCGGCCTGTGGGAAGAAGATGCTGTGCTGTCCATTCCGATCATCGCCAATCACGCCGACATTCCGCGGCTGGCGGAAGTTTTCGAAGAACATTTAACGGCCGATAAAGGCGCCGTGCTGATCCGCAACCATGGCATCACCGTGTGGGGAAAAGATGCATTTGAAGCGAAAAAATTGCTGGAAGCGAGCGAGTTTTTATTCCAATATCAGCTCGCGCTTCTTCAACTCCAATAAAACCCAATCAGAGAGGAAGATTTACAATGGCCATCATCAAAATTCAAGGTACAGACGAAACAATCGAAGCACAAAACGAAGTCGCGGCATTTTTGGAACAGCAGGAAGTTGTCTATGAGCATTGGGACATCGAGAAATTGCCGGAACCTCTTCGCGAAAAATTCGATTTGAGCGATGAGGAAAAAGAACAAATTCTTCAAGCGTTCAAAACGGAAATCGACGACATCTCCGAACGCCGCGGCTATAAAGCAGCCGATGTGATTTCCTTGTCCGATTCCAATCCGAAGCTGGACGAATTATTGAAGAACTTCCAGCGCAAGCACATCCACACGGACGACGAAGTCCGCTACATCGTCAGCGGCCATGGTGTATTTATCATTCAGGGCAAAGACGAGCGCTTTTTCGAAGTCCACCTGACGCCGGGCGATTTAATTTCCGTGCCGGAAAACATCACACATTATTTCACTTTGGCCGATGACCGCAAAGTCGTTGCCGTCCGCATCTTTGTTACAACGGAAGGCTGGGTGCCGGTCTATCAGGAAGAAAGCGTGCAAAGCTGAATAATATGACAGACCGCGGCCATGGCTGCGGTTTTTATTTTTATAGAGACTTTTCAAAACCTCCGTTAAAGGGGATACTGAAAGATATTGAACATACCGTTTCCGTAAGCGCAAACGGCTGAAGTTCTGTTGATTCAAGGAGAGATTCACATGACATTATCGATGACCGATAACGAAATTACGCTGGCGATTGTCCAGTCACTGAAAGAAGGACGCATCCTGGAGTTCCAGGAAATTATGGATGAGCTGCAGCCTTACGATATGGCGCAGCATTACCTTCGCATACCGGTCAAGCACCGGACGAAATTCCTTCTATACTTAACGACCGAACAATTGACAGAGTTGATGGATGAGCTGGACAGCGGGGAACAGCTTGAAATTCTTCAAAAACTGGGCGTCGAGAAATCCAAAGCAGTTCTCGACCGGATGGACAACGATGACCTCGCTTCGCTGCTTGCCGATATCGAGCCCCAGCGCGCCGAGGAGTTACTCGCGAACATGAACACGGACGAGTCGTCAATTGTCCAGAATCTGATGAATTACCCGCCGGAAACAGCGGGGCGCATTATGAATGACCGCTACGTCTGGATTCCGAGCCATTACACGATCCGGGAAGCGATCGATAAGATCAAGCATTTTGTTCATTTTGCCGAATTCCTTAACTACCTGTATGTCGTCGATGACAATAAACGCCTTGTAGGAGTGGTGTCCTATAAGGATTTGCTGCTGGGTGAGCTGGATGAGGAAATTCAGAATGTCATGTACACCCGGGTCGTAAAGGCGGATGTGCTGACGGATCAGGAAGAAGTCGCCAATCTGATCAGCCGCTACGATTTCGTCTCCCTGCCGATTGTCGAAAGGGATAATCGGCTCGTCGGCGTTGTGACGGTTGATGATGTAATCGATGTCGTCATGCAGGAAGCCAATGAAGACATTGAGAAATTATCCGCTTCCGGTAAATCGATCGATTTCAAAACGAAACCGATCATCGCCGCTTATCGGCGCCTGCCGTGGCTCGTGCTGTTATTGTTCATCGGACTGGTATCCGGCGGCATCATCAGCCGTTTTGAAGCGACGCTTGAAACGGTCGTCGCCCTGACATTCTTCATGCCGATGATTGCGGGCATGACCGGCAACACCGGCACGCAGTCTTTGGCTGTTGTCGTCCGCGGGCTCGTGTCGCAGAAACCTAATTTCCGGCAAAGCATCAAACTGATCGTCCGGGAACTATGGGTCGGCATCATTATTGGTGTGATTTGCGCCGTGCTGATCACGGGCATCGCTTTTTTCTGGCAAGGCAGCCTCGTGCTCGGCTTCGTCGTCGGCAGCTCGCTGCTCTTGACGCTGATTATCGGGACTTTGGCAGGCACCATCATTCCTTTAATCCTATTCAAATTAAACATTGACCCGGCAATCGCCTCCGGTCCACTGATCACGACGATCAATGACATTCTGTCTTTGCTGATCTATTTCGGCATCGCCACAATTTTCATATCGCAATTGATGTAAAAATTTAGATTGCCAGTTCTATTCCCTTTATTCCTATTAAATTACTTGGTATAATGAGTAAAAGAATAAAGGAGCTGTATTATGACGATTCCAAAACCGCTCGTTCAAATAAATCAAAGCTTTATCGTACTGTCCGTTATTGCCGGACTGCTGATCACGCCACTCTTCCTGCTGCTGCCTTTCGCAGTTGGTTTCTATACATTGGCCACGAAGAAAAATCCGGTCATCATCGCCGCTAAGCGACTGTTGAAAAAACCGGCCGATCAATATATCCAGGAAGACCGCGATCAGCAAATGTTCAATCAGTGGATCGCCACGGTGTGCCTCGGATTATCGATTGTGTTCTTCATTGCCGGATTCACAACTCTTGGTTATATCTTCAGCATCATGGTGATGGCCGCGGCTGGAATTGCATTGATGGGCTATTGCATCGGCTGCACCATCCGCTACCGTTTGATGATGATCAAGCATAACCGCGCGCGGACGAATTAAAGATGGAAACACCTCACTGAAAGCTTTGGCTTTTGGAGAGGTGTTTTTCTTTTTAAATGAAACAGGATTAGTTTTTCCCGAGGACCTGAAATTGTCTGAAAATGTATGTTACAGTTAATATATGGAATTTAACAGGCATGCCTGAATATTGAAAGGGGAAATAGAATGGATGAAACCCATTGGGATATCCAAGAAGTTAAGCGCTGGAAAATAAAGCAATTGGTCCAATACAATCTCGGTGCGCTTCTGTTGTTTGTGTTACTTACTTATTTTATAGAATATGTACAGCTGTATTTCTTGATCGGATTTTTTTACATACTTGTATTGATGATGTCAGCTATGGCATTGTACAGCTTTAAGACAGGCAGATTTATCGGTACGAAGACGAACAGGCGCATACAGGAATTTGAAAAGGCCCATTTGGGAAAGAAGCGATGGAAACGGCGAAAAGTAACAGAAGCAGTCTTCATTACTGTTCTGATTATTTTTTTTACAGCTTTTATAGTTATAACGGAATCTGAGAATTCAAGATTGGATTTCTCTTCAATGGCCTTTCCCTTTATCGGTGCCTGGCTGGGCTATAATATAGGTGAGATTGTTAGAATGAGAAATTTGTAAGGACAAATGGAATAGTAAAAAACCTTCATCAGCTGTCGAGGCTTTATTCAAGAAGTGGTGAAAGTAATAGTGACAGAGATGAAGAAATTTTAGAAAAAGGAGCAAACACATGACGAGCACAACCATCCAAAAAATTAACCAGATCGGCGTGCCAGTGAAAGATCTTGCGCGTGCCAGTGAATTCTACGAAACACAATTGGAACTTCCCATGTTATTCAAGACAGATACGATGGCGTTCTTCGACTGTAATGGTCTGCGCCTCATGTTGAGCCTGCCGGAAAAAGAAGAGTTTGCACATGCAAGTTCAATCCTGTATTTCGATGTGGCGGATATTCAGCAAGCCTACGCCGAATTCCAATCACGCGGCGTCCAGTTCAGCGGACCTCCCCATTGCGTCGTCAAAAATGGTCCGGCAGAAACCTGGATGGCATTCTTTCACGACACCGAAGGCAATACGCATGCCCTGACGAGTGAAAGGGTTGTTTCATAGAATATAAAAAAGTCCGAACAGAGTTGCTGTTCGGACTTTTTTTATGGAATGGAAAACCTTCGCCTGGGCGAAGGTTCCGGGGATGGTTTTAGCTAACTGCCGTTTTATTATCCAAGCGTTTCACCAGTATGAGATACGCCAGTAAAGCAAGCAGGCACATCGTGAAGATGATCAACCCCAACGGTACGGCAGTCTCTTCTCCGGCAATGCCGACCAACGGTGCTGCTACTGCACCGAGGATGAATGGCAGCAGTCCGAGCAATGCAGACGCGCTGCCTGCCACCCGGCTTTGTTCTTCCATCGCCAAAGTGAAGGAAGCGGTGCCGACGACTCCAATTGATGTAACAAAAAAGAAAATGGGAATCACGACGGCCCATAATGGTCCATCGATTAAGACAACGCCCAGCAAGACGGCGCCTGCTGCCGTTGCGGTATACAAAGCGACTTCAAGGAATTTTTTCTCCGACCAGGCATAGCTATAGCGGCCGACGGCGTAACTGCCAAAAATCAGGCCGATGCCGTTCATGCCGAAAAGGATACTGAACATCTGCGGTGATACGCCGTAGATGTTTTGATAGATAAAGGGTGTGCCGGCCACATAAGCAAATACGCCGCCGATCAATAACCCTTGAGCCAACGCATAGCCGGTGAATTTTCGGTTCTTGATGATGATGCTGAAATTGCTGAGAGTCTCCTTCAGATTGCCCGGCACCCTTCTTTCAGGAGGCAAGGTTTCTTCAAGACGCAAGGCGCTGATCAGCAACAGGACGAGCCCCAATAATGTGAGAATCAGGAATATCCCTTTCCAATCCGCAAACAGAAGAACTGCGCTTCCGACTGATGGCGCAAGCAATGGCACCAGGTTATTGACGACCATCAGCAAGGCGAAAAGCCGTGTCAATTCTGCGCCGCTGCTGACATCCCGCACTATTGCCCGGGAAATAACGAGTCCGGCAGAAGCTGCAAAGCCCTGTACAAAGCGCAAAACGACGAATACGTAAATGTTCGGCGCGAAAATACAGGCGACCGATGCAATCGCATAAGCCACCAGAAAAATGATCAGCGGCTTTCTGCGTCCGAGTGAATCGCTGAGTGGACCGGTCACCAATTGGCCAAATGCCAGCCCAAGCAAACAGGCGGTCAGGCTGAGCTGCACTGCTGACGCATTGGTTTGATAAACTTCTGCCAGTGCCGGGAACGCCGGAAGGTACATATCGATGGTAAAAGGAATCAAGGCCGTTAACGCACCCAGAAGTATGACGAAACGAGAGCGTTTCATTCCGGCTAGATTTTTCATTCGTATGTTACCTTCTTTCTATTTTTCATTACCTTTAATGCGAAATCGCTGTTTTTTAGCCTATCACAGAATATAGAGGATTTCCCTTTTTTTGTCTTTTCAATTTGTTCCTCCTGATATGAATGAACTCTTAAAGAAAATATCTCCAGTATCAACTGGTTTGTTGCTAAACGCCCGCATCGCGTTCCGGAACGCCCGCAAATATTATTAATCGCCCACAAATTTTTCTAATCGCCCACAAACTCCAGATGGTTTATTCACAAAGTAATTATAAATATTAAATGAAAATATTTCCAGAAATCCTCCTTTTTTCTGTAGCCCCTCAATCTGAACCCCCAAAAAAATCGACAAAAAAAAGGCTGCCCCTGAAAGTCAGTTCACACGACTTTTCAGGGCAGCCCTTATTCATTATTTTGTTTGTCCAGTTCCTCGGACAATATATTTCGTTGACGTCAACGCCGGCAATCCCATTGGACCGCGTGCGTGAAGCTTTTGCGTGCTGATGCCGATTTCGGCGCCGAAGCCGAATTCGAATCCATCCGTGAATCGCGTCGAAGCATTGTGATAAACTGCCGCTGCGTCGATTTCATTGAAGAATTGTTCAACGTTTGCCGCATCCGTTGAAATAATGGCTTCTGAATGTTTTGTGCCGTATTGGTTGATATGTTGAACAGCCTGATCGACAGTTTCAACAACCTTTATGGCCACTTCAAAGCCCAGATACTCCGTTGCCCAATCTTCATCCGTAGCAGGGGCGACAGCCGAAGAAACCTGCTGCACAGCTTCGTCTCCGTGAATTTTTACATCCTGTGCCTGCAAAGCAGTCACAAGTTCAGGCAGATGCGCTGCGGCCCAATCCTGTTGTACAAGTATCGTTTCGCAGGAATTGCAGACGGAAGGACGCTGCGTTTTCGCATTGATCGCAATATCCACCGCCATCTTCACATCCGCTGTTTGATCGATAAAGATATGGCAATTTCCGGCTCCAGTTTCCAGAACTGGAACTGTCGCATTTTGAACCACTGTTTGGATCAGTTTCGCTCCACCACGCGGAATCAGAACATCCAGATACTCATTCAGTTTGAACATTTGCGACGCCGTTTCGCGGCGGGTATCTTCCAGCAATTGCACGGCTTCAACCGGCAATTCGGATTTTTCCAGCGCTCGGCGAATCACTTGGACAATCGCTTTATTCGAATTGATTGCTGTTGAACTGCCGCGCAGTACAATCGAATTCCCTGTTTTCAGGCACAGGCTTGAGGCATCAACTGTTACGTTCGGGCGCGCTTCATAGATCATGCCGACGACACCGATAGGTACACGGATTTTTGTCATCGCCAGTCCATTGGGCTGCTCCCATTTTTCGAGGGTCTCTCCGATGGGGTCATTTAATCGGGTTAATTGGATGAGCGCATCTGCCATATCTTTTAAGCGGGATGCATCCAGTTTCAGGCGATCCACTAATGAATCGTTCATCCCTGCCTGTTGTCCGGCCGTTATGTCTTTCGCGTTCTCATCCAAAATGAAGTCTTGTTCTTCCAGCAATTGAGCTGAGATGATTTGCAAAGCCTCATTTTTTTGGGCTGTCGTTGCTTTTGCTAGTTGGAAAGCCGCCTCTTTTGCTTTCTGTGCTTTTAAAACTAATTCAGTTTCTGTATGTTCTTCTTGTAGAAGTTCAGTCATCCTCTGTCTCCTTTCGAATTATGCGTTCACTAATACTTTCGGTTCTTCCAATGTACCAATATAAGTTCCGTCGCCTTTTCCTGCAAAAATCTCAACCAATTTTTCACTGCCGGTTCCAGATCCGATAAATACCTGGATTTCCGAAGCCAATGCTGTTTTAGCAGCTTCCACTTTTGATTTCATTCCGCCGGTGCCGACGTTTGAAGAGCCTTCTGCAGTTGCGGCATTTTCCATTTCAGGATTGATTTCAGTGATGAATGTATATTTTTCTGCATCTGGATTCTTATTAGGGTTTTCCCGATAGATTCCATTAATATCTGTCATAATCATCAGGAAATCTGCGTGCACCAGTCTGCTGACTAAAGCGGACAACATATCATTGTCTCCGAATGTCAAAGCTTCCACTGAAATGGAATCATTTTCATTGATGATTGGCAGTACGTCGCGCTTCAATAAGTTGGATATCGTGGCGTTTGCGTTTTTATACATATCTTTGGTCAACAGCAATTGTGCTGCTACAATCCCGTGTTTTTTGCATTCATCTGCATATGCCTGCAGCAGGAGCCCTTGCCCTACAGCTGCAGCTGATTGCTTATCGACAACTGTATCAGGACGCGATAAATAGCCGATGCTCTTAAACCCTGCGGCTACTGCTCCTGATGAAACCAGAATCACTTCATGGCCTTGCTTTTTCAAGCTCGCCAATGCTTCCACATGTCCACGCAGTTTGCTGATTGACAATTTCCCGTTTAGGTCGGTCAATGAACTACTGCCGATTTTCACTACAATTCTTTTCTTCGTCACTTACAGTCAACTCCCATTTTAAATAAAAAAGTTCTTCCTTCTCTTAAGACGGAAAAACGTCGTCTCCGTGGCATTTTTCCAATTAAAGATTGTGTTCAATCCAATGATCAGACTATACGCTGTTACGAGTTTTTATTTAACTTCATAGACCGAATTAACGCCGTGAAAAAGAATTTTATAATTTTACTATAAAATGATGAGCGTATAATCTCGCATAGATTCTAAAACCGTTCGAAAGGTCTTCTCTCTAAATCTAAGCATTTTCTCACCAGCGCTTCGCATCGTTCGGTATTGTTTAAATTCCAATTGTGCATGGAATTTAAACAATAGAATAAGTTGTTATATTAACACACATAACTTCTACTTCCAAATTTCCTCCAGTTTTTTATGCGTTTTCATGGCTTCAAAAGCCTTGCCGATGTAGGTGCCGTCACCTTTTCCAATAAGTATTTTAAAAAGTTTTTCCTGGCCGCTGCCAGACCCGATAAATACATCGATGCCAAAAGAAAGAGCTGTTCCTGCCGCCGCCACTTTCGACTTCATACCGCCTGTCCCTACTTCAGAATCAGACCCAGAAGCAGCGTTAATCAGATCATCGTGTACTTCCGTAAGAAAATCGAATTTTTTTGCAGTTGGGTTCTTATTTGGGTTTTGTCCATACACTCCATTGATGTCTGTTAAAATCATCAGGAAATCCGCTTTGATAAGTCCACTGACAAGAGCTGAAAGCATATCATTATCACCAAAACTAAAATCTTCATTGGAAACAGAATCGTTTTCATTGATTACCGGCAGGATCTCATGTTCTAAAAGTTCCATAATCGTATCACGGGCATTCACGTAATGATCTTTCGTCAATAATAATTGCGCCGCCAAAACCCCATGTTTCTTGAATTCTTCTACATAGGCCTGCAACAAAATCCCTTGACCCACAGCTGCCGCGGACTGCCGCCCAATGCGATGGACAGGGCGCGATAAGTAGCCAAGGCCGATACATCCGGCGGCAACCGCTCCCGATGATACTAAAACGACTTCATGCCCCAGTTTCTTTAAATACACGAGCGCCTCTACATGCCCCCTCAATTTGTCTATGCACAATCCGTCATTTTGATTTGTCAGTGAACTGCTGCCGATTTTTACAATAATCCGTTTCTTTTCCAATCACTCTCACCACCCCGTCTTTTATCCCCTGCTTGAGAACAAGTTGTTAATTTCATTATTATGCATTTATATGAATTTTAAGTCAACTATAAATTATTAAAACGAGTTCTTAATTGCATTTAAATTTACCTTAATTGCATAAATATACATTCAGGGTTTTTAAAAATCGTTCTTTTCGATAAAAATTTCTTTATTTTCCAGATAATAAGGTGCTAATAAAATGATTTCTAAATCTTTTTTCTTCGTTTTATTTTTCTATAACCGTCTTCTTAAATACCAAGGGATAAGAAACACTTATATTTAAAATAAAAAAAAGACCATTCAGCGAATGATCTCCATGAAATGTGTCAGTATTTTAGCGGTCAGGCCCCATATAACTTTGTCTTCGTAAATATAGAAAAATTCATCGACCTGCCGCGTGCGCCAATTGTAATTTTCGCCGCCCGCTATGAGGTCATACGGGAAACTTTCTTCCGGCTGGATATCAAAATTGATCCGGTAAACTTTCGGATCTTTTTCGAGGAAATACGATAAAGGCACGGTGAACAGGCTGTCCACTTCCGGCGGATTCGGCCGAAATTCGACGTCCGCATCAATAATACCGGCAAAGCTGTAAACAATCATGCCGAAAGGCGAAACGATATAGTCGAGCGGAAAAATATCGGAAATCTGCTGGCGCTGGATCCCCAGCTCTTCCGTCGTTTCGCGAACGGCGGCTTCTTCTTCCGACTCGTCCTGCTTGTCGATTCTGCCGCCCGGAAAACAAATTTCACCGGGCTGGCTTCTCATTTGATGGGAACGGACTTCGAAGAGGATATGGATTTCACCGTCTTTTTCAATCAGCGGCAGGAGGATGGCAAATTTCGAAAAACTTCTATTGTCCATCACTTCCGGTATCCGGTCTTTCACTTTGTCCACCAAACTTTTCGGATCCATATCATCACCTCCGTTTCCTTTCCTTCTATTTTAGCAAACCATCCATCTTAATGCTTTCATGGGAATAAAATAGGTGTATATGTTGAATAACAAAATTTAACCGATATTCCGCAAAACAGCTCGCTTGCCTGGGGGCTTGCGCTGAGCTAACTCGGTCTCGTTTCACTTCGCCCGAGTGGATCTCAGCACTTCGCTTGGCCCCCTGGGCGTCTTCGCTGTTTTGCTTCATATCTCTCGAGACTTCTCTCAGCGCCGAAGCGATGCATAAAATATATTTCTTATATGAGTCTAACCATCAAATCATCAGCAATTCCCGAATATCATCTTCCGTCATGGCAGCGAGCGGTTCGGGGCCTGACTGGATGACTTCGTCGATGAGGTTCCTCTTTTTGTCCTGCAGTTCCGTGATTTTTTCTTCGATTGTCCCTTTGGCGACCATGCGGATTACCTGGACGGTGTGCTGTTGGCCCATGCGATGCGCGCGGCTTGCCGCCTGTTGTTCGACGGCCGGATTCCACCACAGGTCGTAAAGGATAACGGTGTCGGCGCCCGTCAGGTTAAGCCCGGTGCCCCCCGCTTTCAATGAAATCAGGAACAGGTCGCCTTCGCCTTCGTTAAAGCGGCTGCACATTTCGACGCGTTCCTGCGGCGGCGTCTTGCCGTCGAGGTAGAAATACGGACGTCTTTCACGCGTCAGCCGGTTGCCGATCAATTGCAGCATTTGCGTAAACTGAGAAAATACAAGCACGCGGCGCCCGGCCATCCGGCTGCTTTCGACGATTTCCATCAATTGATCGAATTTCGCCGAGCCGCCTTCGTAATCTTCCACGAACAGGGACGGGTGGCAGCATAATTGGCGAAGCCGCGTCAGACCCGCCAAAATTTTGATGCGGTTTTTCTGCAAACTGTCCCTATTCAAATGCTTCAACGCTTCCTGTTTGAGTTCCGCAAGATACGCCGCATAGTATTTTTTCTGTGCCGGGTACAATTCCGAGAATTGCAGCGTTTCGACTTTGTCGGGCAACTCTTTTAACACATCCTGTTTGACGCGCCGCAGGATGAACGGACGAACCCGTTTGGCGATGCTCGTGCGACGCATTTCGGCAAAACGCATGCGATTCGGCAGCAATTCCGGAAATACGACATGGAAAATTGACCACAATTCGTCCAGGGAATTCTCGATCGGCGTACCGGTCAATGCGAAGCGATAATCCGCTTCGATCGCTTTGACGGCTTTAGCCGTTTGCGTTACCGGATTTTTAAATGCCTGTGCTTCGTCCAAAAACAGGGTATGAAACGTTTTCCCCTTGTATAAAGCGCCGTCCATGCGCAGCGACGGATAGGACGTGATGATGACGTCCGCGTCAGCACCTTCGGCAAGCCGTTTCGTTCGTTTGATTTTATTGCCATCCACGATGACTGCCTGAATGTCAGGCGTGAACTTTTCAAATTCGCTGAGCCAATTATAGGTCAGCGAAGAAGGCGCGACGATCAGCACCGGCTGTTTGCGCCGGCGGATTTCGGATAACTCCGACTGGATGAACGCGATGCTCTGCAAAGTTTTGCCGAGGCCCATGTCGTCGGCGAGAATGCCGCCAAAACGGTATTTCGCCAATGCTTTCAGCCAATTGAATCCGGCTTTTTGGTAATCACGCAGCACAGCGGCGAGTGGTTCCGGCACTTCGAAACCAACTTCCTCCGGATTGCTTAAGTTTTGCAGCAGCTTCGCAAAATCAGCACCGGGATCGAGCAATTCACCGTCTTCCAGCGTCGCCACCAACTGCAACCCTTGAATCAGCGGCAGCCGAATCTCGTCGCCAAACCATTCTTGCTGGTTGCCAAGCTCCAGCATCAGATCATTCAGCGCAATAAATTCCGGCGTTTCCAACGACACTAACGTACCGTTAGGGATGCGGTAATATTTGCATTTTTCCTTTAACGCCGCGAGTACTAAACGGATTTCTGCTTCCGGAATTTCACCCGGCTCCAATTTGAAAGCCAGCCAGTCGGTTCGTTCTTTCAATTCCACTTTCACTTTCGGGCCCGTGTAATTTTTCTGCACACGCATTTTCACTGACGTCGTGGCAAAGACCTGCATCAATTCTTCGAGCAGCGGGATGGTGTGGAACAGAAAATCGTATTCCGCTTCCTCATCCTGCATATAAAAACCACCGTCTGTTTGTGTGAACAGGCTCCTCTTCATGAGCTCCATGATCTGCTCTTCTTTGCCGCGCTGCCGGCGAACGCCAGGCAAATGGCGAATTTCATCCTCCCCCTCTTCACACGGGTTGATCACCAATTGGCCGTAATGAAATTCAACGCCGGCCAGCAACCGGTTGCGGATGCGGTCGAGAAACAATTTCGCCAATAACGGCGTTTCTTCCTGGCGCCGCGTGACAGCGGCCGCCATATGTACTTCTCCGAGACGTTCCAGACCTGGAATAACGTTATCCATAAAATGTTCGCCCTGCGCTGCCGTAATCTCCAGCACCGCCACACCTTCCATCAAGTCCTTCAATTCCTCGAGGCGCCGGCAATCGTCAGACGGCAACTGGACAAAAGCACCGCCGCTGATCGCGAGGCCGTAAGATTTCATGACCGTAATCCCGTTCAGCCCTTCTGCTGTCAGTCTATATCCCGCATTTTCAATGGCGTCAAAACGGAACACCAACGGCAATTCCCTGTCAAAACGCACCCCTCTGTAAATCCTTCCTTTATGTCCGATATTAACAGACGGAATTTCCGCCAATAATTTCATGAGCGGATCCCACGCGGAAGCGGGAATGATTATGCGGCCACGGCCCGACACATTGCCGTTGATCTTCATCAATTCGCGCAGCACGCCATCGGTCTCCGGTGTAAAACTGAAATTTTCCCGGGAATATTGTAAGTCTGAGGAAATCGAGTAGCTTGCGCCCCGTTCGACCGCCTGCAGGAATGCGCCGGTATCGCGAATCGGCACTGCGCCTTCCATTCCCGCGCTCAGCTTGGCCGCAAAAATGCGCTCTCCGTCATCCGCTTCGGCCGACTGCAGCAAAACGCTGATTTCCAGCACCGGCCGGTCATCAAAATGCAGTTGCTTGGCACTCGGGCGCATGTTGCGGTCGCCAAATAAATTCATCAGCCGCTGCGCTTTTTGCAGTTCCTGCTGCTGAAGGTCATTGATCGCCATCAGCGTGGCCGCAATGTGCTGGCAATAGGTGCTGACAAATCCGACAGGCGGACAGCTGCAGGACGCTTGTAAGCTGCCGTCGGTTTCTTCCCGGACCGACACGTCGAAGATGCCCGTCGCTTTGACTTCCGCAATGATCACGGACGCATTCTCACTGACCGGCTGCAGCTCCACTTTGCCCGCGTCAAAATAAACCTTCCCTTTTCGATAGGCGGCCATGCCGCATAATTTTTTGATCCGAAAATCGTTCACTGCTATTTTCATCGTAGGACCCTTTCCCGTACTCGTCTGCTGTTACTTTCCATTATCGCCAATTCAACAGCCGGGTACAACCAAACGGAGGACCTATTCTGGAAAAGCGACTTCATTCAATAAAAAACACCGACCCGCCAAAGGCGAAACGGTGAGCTTGCTGTTATACATTATAATGATAACTTCGGTTATGCTGGATCTGGTTTTTGCCATTGCTTTTCGCTTCATATAAATAGGAATCCGCTTTCTTGAAAAACTCACTTTTCGACAGGCCATCGTAATAATTCTGCAAGCCGACACTGATGGTGACAGTTTCTCCTCCGATTTCCACATGTTTTAACTGTTCAATGGCACGGCGCATTTCTTCCAGATATTCAAAAGCTTCATCGAATGTCTTTTCCGTAAAAATGATTGCAAATTCCTCACCGCCGTAGCGCGCCACGACGTCATTGGATGCGGCTTTTTCCAAAATGACTTTCGCCACATGCCTCAGCACCAAATCGCCCGTGCTGTGTCCGAAATTATCATTGATGCTTTTGAAATTGTCGATATCGAGCACCGCAAGCTGCAGCTGCATTCCTGATTGATCCGCCTGTTGGACGAGCATATCCAGGTAATTTTGAAAAGTCTTATGGTTATAGAGCCCTGTCAGCGCATCGATTTTCGACACCCGTTCCATTACCCGGTTCTGAATGAGCAGCTCTTCTTCCTTTTCTGCTGCCCGCCGCAACGTAGAAAGCACCTCTGCGCCTCTTTCGATGACTGCCAGGTAAACGATATAACCTGCAATAAGAATAAATAGATAAGTAAAATATTCATATGGCGTCATGTCGGCCCGATTGGCTTCACTCAGAAGATAAATGGTGACAAGGCTTGTGAAACTAAACAGGAAACTGATGGTCAGCTTGAGTTTACTGAGATAAATCAACGAAATCGCCATCGGAAGGAGCAGAGTCATCTGCAAGCCCGACAAGCTTGGGTTGGCAAGAATCATGACCACGGCCAGAAGGGAGCCCGCGAAAAGAAGGATGTAAGGGTTGTAGATTTTCATAACCTTGACCATGATCCAGGAAATGAGCATGATCGTTAATATCAAGCTTGTCGGCCAAACCATCCGCAATGATATATAGGTCTCAATATAATAGTAATAATAATAAAATGTGATGATCAGCCCTACTAATTGCCCCCCAATAGCAACAATGGAAAGCAGTCCGTAAAAATACAGGATTTTTTTTGCCCAGTATTCGTAATCCAACCCGATTGGATATGACTTTTCCACGAGTCCCCCTCCTTACGCCAAAGATCTATATCTTTTATCCTCATTTTACCAGTAATTACTTGGAATAATATAATAATATTAAGATATTGTATTAAATAATTACTAATTACTTCCTTTCAATAATCCTGAAGAACTTTGTCGCACGACCTCAAAAACCGATGGATGTTCGCAATTCTTTCTTGTTTTCCCTATACTTGAAAGAATTAAAAATATAAATACGTAATAGGAATTTCTGTTTCCGTACGATGTCCAGAAAATCTCATTGTTGAAAGGGGAACACTTCATGCCAAAAGAAAAGACGGTTCAATCTGAAATAGGCGGCTACATTTCAGCGTTATTGAGAAACCATTTTGGAAAAGGGCCCACATCCGTTTTTGTCACGATTAAAAGCCCGTTTATCCTCATTCATCTCCGTGGTTTTATCGCGCCGATGGAAACGGTTCTGCTGAAAAAGAAGGAATGGAAACGCGTTTTAGAAACCCGGGATTTACTGATCAATGAATTAAAAGGTGAAATCGAAGAGAATCTTCGCCGCATCGCAAATCTGAATATCCGGGAGTTCTACGCAGACTGGAATCTTGATTCGGAATCCGGCATGCTGATTGGCGTCATGCCAGACGAAGTTCAGCAGGAGGATTTCGAGTGGCCTGAGCATATCGATAAAGAAGAATTAGAATCCAAAGTCGAACATGCGAGTGAAATAGCTGAAAGAAGTCCGGGATCGATCGAAAGTTATTGGCTGAATGACCGGACATTACTGGTAAAACGAAACCAAATTTTGGTCGGCATCGAACAGGCCTTGATTGCTGAAGGGTATACTGAAATTCTGAAGCTTGCCAAACGGCCGCTGGAACGCAGTCTGATCTACAAGACGGAGCCGGAAAAAACTTTGGGCCGCCCGGTCACGGAAGTGTATCTAGACTGGAATTTCCCCAACGACATCGGCTATATTGTTTTCATGATGGAACCCGTGAAGAAATTACGGGATTGACTCTGCCGCCTGCTTTGCAGGTGGTTTTTTATTGTCCAAAAAGATTTTCACACAGCAGGATAAAAATTCTATACAATAAATTCCGCCTCTTATATAGTAGAGACAGGTGATGCTATGAAAACGAAATTATATGTCAATTCGGCGAATCTGACTGCCGGTATTACGATGAAGGATGCCACAGAATTTGAACTCAATAATATGGCGCTCCATGCCTGCGAAGATCCTTTGCAGATCGTGGAAAATCGGCGGAAAATGGCGGATTTCCTCCGAATGAGGCTGACCGACTTCGTCTGTGCCAACCAAACCCACAGTGCGAATTTTTACCGTGTCGATGCGAAAGACAGAGGCCGCGGTTCCACCGACTTCCACCTTGCAATAGCGGATACCGATGCGCTTTATACGTACGAACCGAATATTCTGCTGTGCACATTTGCGGCCGATTGCGTGCCAGTCTTGTTCTATAATGAAGTGAAAGGCCTCATCGGCGCCGTCCATTCCGGCTGGCAAGGCACTGTCAAAGAAGTTACGCTGAAGCTTTTCGAGCATTTGAAGAATGAAGAAGGCTGCGCGATGGAGGATGTCCATGTGCAGCTTGGTGCAGCGCTGAGCCAGGATAAATTCGAGGTTGATGAAGACGTCTATTTGAAATTCAAGGCGTTGGGTTATGCGGACGAATTTATGTATTACAATCTGGAAACCGGCAAATACCACATCGATAACCAGCTCGTTGTGAAAAAACAATGCGAGCTGGCGGGCATTCCTGTTGGGCAGATTTCGATTGACCGTACCTGCACCTACATGAATCCCGAGGGTTTTTCCTACCGCGCGGACAAGAAGAGCGGACGGCATATGGGCTTTATCGTCAGAAGAGCTTGAGTGTGATGACACTTAAGCTCTTTTTTTACGGCGATTTTTGCGGGAACGCCAGAATTATCCTCAACGCACGCAAACGGCAGCCCATCGCACGCATATCATTTTAATCGCACGCAAGTGCCAACTAATCGCACGCAAACCGCCACAGCGGCCCACTTCAATCTCTCACCAAGCCCACAAACCAAAAAACACCCCGCCAAAAGGCAGGGTGTATCGATATTTGCGGCGTCCAAGCCACGCTCCACAACGTGTTTCCCCGAAAGGAGTGCTTGTGCGTCTTACGCAAATGAGCTCATCGCGTCTTTAACAATAAACCCTACTCCAAGATAAGTCAATGTACAGTGTTTCACGTCGCCGCTGCAGCCGCCGCTTGGTCTGCCTTCACACAATCGATCGCCACGACCAGTGCAATGATGAGATGCTCCATGTCTTCGTCCAGAATCTGCATTTCGTACGTGTCACCCCACGTCAGCCATTGCTTGCTCACCGAACCGACCACTTTGCCGTGCTGCAGCACTTCGAAATCCATATCCCACCAATTGCCCTGCACGTCGACTCCTGCTGAGTCAATCGTATAACGCGCTTTGAAAAAGCTGAATTCCTTCTTGATTGTCAGCTCTTCGCGGCCATCCACTTCCACGAAAAATTTCGGCAAAAAGCTGAACGTTTTTTTCGTAATCAGCGCTACTTCCTTGCGTGACGGATCCATAATCGTAAAAGTCTTCGGGATTTGCAGGAAGCTGCCTTCGATAAAATAAACATCCTGCTGTTGCTCGTCTTTCACCGTAAATTTTCCGCTTAAACTGAATACCTTCTGCTTCATATAAAGCTGTCTCATCCAAATTCCCCCTTTAGTCAGCGTCTCTCTTTTCAGTCAGCCGCATCCACCGGAAATCTCGTGAAAAAGATTGTGCCTTCCGGTCCTGATTCGATCTCGATAGCGGCGTTATGCCGAGCCGCCACCGCGTAGCAGATGCCAAGCCCAAGACCCGTTCCGCCATCTTTTGTCGAGTAGAACGGCGTACCGATTTTCTCGACAATTCCGGGATCAATCCCACTGCCCTGGTCCTGAACCGCCAGTATCACACAATTTTCGTTTTCCGCGTAGGTGCCGATGGTCAGCGTCCGTCCTTCTTCCATCGATTCAAGCCCGTTGCGGTATAAATTGATGATTAATTGCCTGATTTCATTATGATTCAACAATAGGTCTGGAATTTCCTGCGTAAAAATCTGAATCTGTTTGTTCTGATTAAACGTATCAATTTTTATCAACGGGGAAATATCCTGAAGAATCGTGTTCAGATTCATCATTTTCATATCCGATGTCCGCGTATTGCCGATTGACAGAAACTCGGTGATGATGGCATTGGCACGGTCCAATTCATCGATCATCAAATTGAAGTGTCCCTCATGCTGCACCAGTTTTTCATCGATCTTCAATAATTGAAGAAAACCTCGCACCGTCGTCATCGGATTGCGGATTTCATGGCTGATTCCAGCTGCCATCTGGCCAATTAAATCCAAATTCGCCAACCTTTTCAGCTCTTTTTCGTATTTCCTTTTTTCTTTGATGTTTTTCAACATGCAGCAAATTCCATCATCAAACGGGTACGCGGTAATTTCATACCAATAATCATCCACTTCGGATTGCGCTTCAAAACGCACGGTGACCCGATCATTCATGGCCCGGTGAAATTCGGTATAAATGATGGTATCCACAGTCTCCGGAAATTCATCCCAAATACTTTTGCCCAGCACCTCATCCGCTTTTTTCCCTCTCGGCAAAAATTGATGCTTGTTGAGGTAGACGTATTCCCAGTCTTTATTGAGCGCAAAAAATCCGTCCGTGATGCTTTCAATAACGCTGTTGACCCGTTTGTTGGCCGCATACAGCGCACTCGTCCGCTCTTCGACCATCCCTTCCAATTGGTCCATGTACAATAAATTCGAAAATACCGGAGCGAGGGTGTCAACAATCGACTGCGCGAAAGTAATCTGCAAGTCCATCAATTCTTTCTCCATCTCACAGCTGCACACCGCGGCAACGATACCATGAACCTTGCCCATGGAAATCAGAGGAAACAGCAGCAATTCCTTTTGCCTTTCCAGGGCTGCATGCACCTGTTTCCGCTGTGAAATCGAATCTGACAGCCCTGTCGCATAGCTTTCCGTTAAACCCATCCGCGCAAGATGGCCATTCCACTCTGTCTCGGTCATTCCGCTGGAGGCCATGAAAGTTATCCGATTGCTTTTCGGCATGTTGGGAGGTTGTATGATATGTGCTGCAAATTCGTGATCACCAAACGCCCGTTTTAAATAGGCGAAGCACACCTTCAGGCTTTCCCGGATGGTCGAACAGAAAGACAATTCCCGGGTAAGGTCGAGTAATAATTGCTTCTCCTCCAGCAATTTTTCCTTCTCGGCAAAAGTTTTGGCGTTTTGAATCGCCACCGCCGCCATGTTCACGTAAGCTTCAACGCTTTCGATTTCGTGTTGCGTTAAATTCATCGGCGTACCGTAATCGAACAGAAACACCATGCCAAATAATTCTTTGTCATATGAAATCGGCAGCGCCAATAAGGATTTGATCTGGAAGGCTTCCACCGCTCCAGGATTCGGCCGACCGTCTGCTGCAGTATCCGCTATGTAAATGGTCTTTCCCGTCTCGATCAATTCCGCTGCCAGCCGGTCTGTTTCCGGATCGATAATTTGCGATTGCAGCGTCACGCCGCTCATGATTTCCGGTTTACCCGCATAACCACGATAGGTTCCATCACCTTCCGGCAAATAAATTCCGACCGAATTGCATTGGACGATTTCTTCAGAAATCGCCGTCGTCACCTGCTGCAGCACTTCCCGCAAGTCCAGCTCCGCGTTGATAATCTGCGTTATATTGGCAAGTCTTGAATAGCGCGACTGTTCGTTTTTCATACAGCATTCTCCGTTCTTTCCACTGCTTGTCATATCGTCCATTCTACCAAAAAGGCCGCTTCCTTACGCGTATCAATGTGACCAAAATCATCTGACCCCTAAGAATTAACCAGAATTGGCACTTTTAACTGGGTCAATGCTTTGCTATTGTTAGCGAGTATACAAAAGCATCTTGGGCAATGACTCTTTTTGTTTAATTGCCTGACCCCCAAAAATTGACTTGAAAAAGGAAGGTAATCCATATGCAAAAAACTGCTGTAGCCACAACTTCTGTTACCAACAGACGCACTTTCAACCTGATCCTCACTTCCATGGCCATCGCCTTGGTATTCGTCGCGACCTTATTATTGAATATCCGATTGCCGATCGCCGCAAACGGCGGGCTGGTCCACCTCGGCACAGCGATGCTGTTCATCATCGCCATGCTGTTCGGCCCTAAAAAAGCCGCCATTGCCGGCGCTGTCGGCATGGGGCTGTTCGACCTCGTTTCCGGATGGACATTATGGGCGCCAATTACCATCGTCGCTCGCGGCCTGCAGGGCTATATCGTCGGCCAAATCGCCTGGTCAGCAGGGCGCATGGGCAACAGCAAATCATTCAATATCCTTGCAGCCGTCGCATCGATTCCGGTAATGCTCGGCGTCTATTACATCGGCGAAGCAATTATTTTCAGCAGCTTCATCATCCCGGCAGCATCGATTCCAGGCAATCTCGTCCAAAACGGCGTCGGCTTGCTAGTAGCCATCCCGGCAGTTATCGCGTTGAAGAAAGTGCCGTTCTTTAAAAAAGGATTGTAAACTTTTAAGCCGATCTTCCGCATCAACCATACAAAAAGCGCAAAATTCGCTCCGGAATTTTGCGCTTTTTTACGTCTATATGCATCGGGTTAACGGGTGTTCCAAACCTATCCGAAATAGTGACGAATTATCTGATAGAGTGCAACGCCAAGTCCTAAGATAACAGCTTTCATTTTAGCCCAATCGTATCTTTCGCTGCGGAATAAGTAAAAGAATACGATGACAAATCCTACTGGAAACCAGAGCTGAAATTCCCCTTCGTTTGAATAGCGGGAATAAATCGGCATAGTATAAGCACTGATCAAAAAATAGAAATATACCTTGTAACCATCTGTTTTCATTTCTTTACTCCATTGGACTAAAAGATAAATTATAATCACTGCCCCAATCATAATGTGCAAAGAGGGCAACATCAGTGTTCCATTCTCAAGTTCAAATTCCATCCAGTATCACCCATCCTTTTTGATGTGCACTTACTATTAATAAAATATAATACCAGTCCAATACAACTACAATTAATATTACTATATTTTTTAAATAAATCCATTTTTTGTTAAAAAATAAATCTTAAGACAGTCTCGCAGAAATGAAAAAGCCTTCGCGCAGGCGAAAGCTTTCTTAAGGGGATGGCGGAAAATTGATTAAACCCACATATAATTGGTAATGCACACATATTTTCTGTTTTCCGCGCATAAACACAAAAAAGGAGAAAGCCCCATCATTCTGAGGCTTTCTCCTTCAATTATTTACACTCGTTCTTTCACTGATTTATCATCTGCTCCGGCTGTCGCAGTCGTAGCGTATTGTGTTTCGTTCAACGCAAGCGCTCTGTCGGTCAATTCGTGGATTTCTTTGAATAATTCAGGGTTGTCCACGAGGGACACGCCGTAGGATGGGACCATTTCTTTGATTTTCGGTGCCCATGCTTCTTTGTGTTCCGGGAAGCATTTGTTGAAAATCTCGAGCATTGCGTGCACGGCTGTGGAAGCACCTGGAGATGCACCAAGAAGTGCGGCAATCGAGCCGTCTTCAGCTGTAACGATTTCCGTACCGAACTGAAGTGTGCCTTTGCCTTTTTCGTCCGTGTCTTTGATGACCTGGACGCGCTGGCCGGCTACGACTACATCCCAGTCTTCAAGTTTTGCAGTCGGGATGAATTCGCGCAATTCTTCCACGCGTTTTTCGTTGGACAGCATAACTTGCTGAACGAGGTATTTCGTCAAGCCCATTTCTTTTGCTCCAGCTGCCAGCATCGTCAATACGTTGCTTGGTTTCACAGAGCCGATCAGGTCCATGTTCGAGCCGGTTTTCAGGAATTTCGGTGAGAAGCCTGCAAACGGTCCGAACAATAAAGATTTTTTATTGTCGATGTAACGCGTATCCAAATGCGGTACGGACATCGGTGGTGCGCCGACTTTCGCTTTGCCGTAGACTTTGCCGTGATGCTGATTGACGAGTTCCGGATCGTTGCAGACCAGGAACATGCCGCTTACCGGGAATCCGCCGATTTGTTTGGATTCCGGAATGCCGGTTTTTTGCAATAGGGGCAAGCTTCCGCCACCGCCACCGATAAAGACGAATTTCGATGTATGGTATTCGATTTTATCAGTTTTCAAGTCGTGGACTTTAACTTCCCACGATCCGTCGCTCAACCGTTTGATGTTTTTGACGGTGTGTTCGTAATTCACTTCAACATTTTCCTCTTGAAGATATTCGAACAGCATTTCAGTCAGTGCGCCAAAGTTGACGTCCGTTCCGGAGTCGATTTTCGTTGCCGCCATCGGTTCAGTCGAAGTGCGGCCTTCCATCATCACCGGCATCCATTCTTTCAGCTTTTCAGCAGAATCCGTATATTCCATTCCTTGGAACAACGGCACCTGCGTTAATGCTTCAAAACGATTTTTCAGGAATTTTACATTGTCTTCGCCTTGCACCATGCTCAAATGTGGAATCGGCATGATGAAATCCTGTGGATTGCTGATGCGTTTTTTATTCACCAGGTACGACCAGAATTGTCGGGAAAGATGGAATTGTTCGTTGATTTTAATCGCTTTGTCAATTTCAACCGTGCCGTCAGCTTTCTGCGGCGTATAGTTCAACTCGCATAACGCAGCGTGTCCTGTCCCTGCATTATTCCACTCATTGGAGCTTTCCGCTCCAGCTTTTTCGAGCTTCTCAAATACTTTGATTTCCCAGTCCGGTGCCACTTCTTTCAACATTGAACCCAATGTAGCGCTCATCACGCCGGCTCCGATTAAGATAACGTCTGTTTTCTTTGGTACACTGCTCATTATACCCGTCCTTATCCTATTATATATTTGCAAAAAAATGCCGGCCCTCCTGCCCCATTCGTTCTCAAGCAGGACTTCCGGAGCTCATTTTTCTGCCTCTGTTTTTCGTAAAATCTATTGGCACTTGCCTTAAAGTAAATAGTTCTACTTCTAAATGATAATTATATACCATTTCCAGGCTGCAATAAAGAAAAGCTGCCTTTTTTATAGGGTTTGAAGGTCAAATCAGGCAGTCGTGCCAATAAATCCCCCTCAATTTCTGACGAGCATGGCGCCAGGACTCGATCTCAAAAAATAGCTCAGCGAAAATCATTTAGTTTCAGCTTTAATTTTTAAGGTTTCATCCAAACGCAGGCGGGCAATCAGACCGGCCATAAACGGCAGCAACGCCACTAATCCAATCGCCCATGTGACGTTGATCAAATCCGCGATTACGCCTGCAAACAGTGCGCCGAACGCATAACCGCTGTCCCGCCAGAATCTGTAGACCCCCATGGAAGATGCGCGCCAGGTTGGTGCCACTACATCGCCGATCGCCGCCTGCAAAGTCGGGTAGACCATCGCCGTCCCCAAGCCCAAAATGATCGCCCCGGTGATCCACATCGAAAAGCTGTCGACCACCAAAATAAACCACAATGCCGCGGCTTGCGTCCACATTCCGTACACAATCAGCTTTTTCCTGCCGACTTTATCACTGAGCACCCCGGTGAACAGTTGAAAAAAGCCCCATGCCGCCGGATACAGCGCCACAACGATGCCCGTCTCGGCAACGCTCAAGCCGACCGTCATAAAGTAAATCGGAAATAGTCCCCACGCCATGCCGTCTTTCAGATTGGTGGACAACCCCGCGATACTGATGGCGGAAAGGTTCTTGTCTTTCCATGTTGTTAATTTGAATATCTCTTTTGCCGACAGCGTTTCTTTGGTTTTATTGTCATCGGCATTGGCATCGATCTGGACTTTTAAATGCTGATCCGTATCTTTCACAATGAGCGATAATAAGATTCCGACAATGACGATGCCGATGCCGATGTAAAACGGTTCGGGCCGAAGTGAATAGGATGCCGCCACATAGCCGGACACTGCGGCCAATATCGCCACCCCGGAATAGCCGGCAAATTCATTCAAGCCGACTGCCGTGCCCCGCTGGTTTGCCCGGGAAAGATCTATTTTCATGTTGACGGTCATCGACCACGTCAAGCCCTGGTTGATCCCGAGCAGAATGTTGGCCACAACAATCACCCACCATTCGTGGGCGAAGATGATCAAGATGGGCACGAACAAGCCGATGATCCAGCCGCTCAACAGGACCCGTTTGCGGCCGAATTTATCCGCCACTTGTCCCGCGAAATAATTCACAATCGCCTTGGAGAAACCAAAGCTGATGATGAAGGACAGCGCAGCACTTGTTGAAGCCAAGCCGAATTGCTCTTCACCCAGGATGGGCAGAACCGTCCGTTCTATCCCGACCATCGCTCCGACAAATAAGTTTGTCACGATCAGTAAAATAAATTGAACACGATTTTCCCTTATGCCAATCTCAGTATGCTTCATCCTTTACCTCCATCTTTAGAAGCAGCAAGAGCTCCATGTAAAATGGAGCCGAAACAATTCGATCGATTCCTGCTGCAGTTATTGCTGCAATTGTTTCCATTCATTTATGCCGGATTCAAGCAATGAAGCCTTATAGCCTTTGGAGCGCAAAAGTTCCACCGCTTCCGTGGCATAGACACAATAGGGGCCACGGCAGTAAGCTACGATTTCTTTGTCCTTCGGCAATAAATTCAGCCGCTCCTCGATTTCTGAAACCGGCATGGAAACCGCACTCGGAAGATGTTCGGCCGTATATTCATCAATCGGCCTTACATCAATCAACGTGATGGAGCCTTCTTTTATCTTCTCTGCCAGATCCTCCAGCTGGATACTGTCAAAGTCATCGTTTTTTAAGATAAATTCGTTCCTGACAATATTAATGTCGGCAATCCGTTGTTCTGCAGTGCTTCGTAATGCCATCACCAAATGCATCACCTCTTCACCGGCCAATTCATAAATCACATAATTTTTCTCTTTGGCAAATGACACTAATTTTGAATCTAGCAAAGCCTGCAGATGTTTTGAAGTATTCGCTATCCCCATTTTTGTTTCGGACGCCAGCAACTCCACTGATTTCGGTCCCTGTGTCAGCAGATCCAATAATTCGATCCGCTTCGGACTGGATAAGGTTTTGCCGATGCGGGCAAATTCGCCGTAAACAAAGTCTTTAAATTCCCTGGAGTTCATTGCCATGTCCCCTCTCTGAAAATACGCCTAACTATTCAACCATATAGTTGAATAATATCATAATGTTTTTGTAATGCCCATAAAAAAAACCCGCCTTTTTATAAGGTGCGCCAATAAAAATAGGAATTCCCACAAATATGGCAATAAACCTTTGCGTTATAATCAATACTATCCAGACAGGAAAGGGTGAGCCGATGCAAGATACCGTTGAGAAAATTGTTGCGTTATTGCCTTCCATGAATTTTGAAAACTATTGGGACGGCTTCGGTGAAGAGGCTTTTGCCCTTTATGATGAAAGCACCGTCTATTTGTTCAACCATCCGAAATGTAGAGACAAATCCTCCATCCATTTTCCGAAAGATGATCAATTTTATGCCTGCACCTATATTTTATTCGAAGACGTTCCAACCGCTATTGTCGATATTCGATACTTCGACTTCTTTGAAGACATCTACTCATTGATCGCCCATGAATCGTTTCATGCCCATCAATATACGCTGGGCGAAAGCCGTTTTCCAAATGAAACCATTGGTCCCGCTTACCCCAGCGATGCCGAGCATATCCACCTCCGCATTCAGGAACGCAAAGCGCTTCACGACGCCGTTTTTGAAAATTCCAACAACCTGCAACAGCAGCTGATCAATGAATTCATCACACTGCGCGAGAAACGGACCCGACTTTACGCACCCTGTGTCAATTATGAAAACCGCATCGAAACGATTGAAGGGCCGGCCTTTTATGTCGAATATCAAGCCCTGCGGGACATCAGCAACAGCGAAAACGCGCTCCAGCGCTATGCCAGTATGCTGCTGGATGCCGAAGATTCCCATGTCCATATCCGAAAAAGCTGCTATAGTTCCGGGCTGTTCCTGTGTCTTTTACTCGATCAACTGTTACCCCGCTGGCAGGCGGAATTCATGCATTCCGAGCGCGACTTGTATCATTTTTTCAAAAAACGCCATCCGGATTACAGCCCTGTATCCATTGCCGCTCCTGACAATAAAGCCGATGTGGATGGCATCATCAAAACGATTGAAGATCAAAAGAAGAAAGCCTTTCAATCTTTCACAGAAGGAAGCGGACATAAAATGACGCTTACCGGCGAGATGAAGGCAGCCGGTTTTGATCCGATGAACATCATCATTTTGGGTGACCGGGCCCTTCACCAAAAATTTTTGAAAATCCGGATCGGCGCAATGGAACATTTTCTCCAAGGTCCCGTGCTGACCGTGTTCGATAAGGATTTCATGACAATAAAGACAGTGGAAATCTTCACGGAAAAGCCGCCGCACCAATCGGAGGAGGCGCTCGACATCGAGGGCATCGGCACCATTCAGGGGAATATCGAATTTGCGGATGAGACTGCGAGTAAAATTGCCTTGAAATAAACCTTCAAAAGCTGCAGGAAGGAATAAAAGCGCTTGCCAACGAATATGTCATGTGAGAAGTAGATAATTTTAGTTCAAATACGAATTGGAGGGAATCTCATGCAATTAGGTGCTTTTTCAATCAGCCTGAACGTCAGCGACATCCGTGCTTCAAAAGATTTTTACGAAAAGCTCGGCTTTGAAACTCTGGGCGGCGATATTGAACAAAACTGGCTCATCCTAAAAAACGGCACAACAATCATCGGACTGTTCCAAGGCATGTTCGAAAAGAACATGCTGACATTCAACCCCGGCTGGGATCAGAATGCACAGAATCTGGAGGACTTCACCAATGTCCGCGAGCTTCAGCAAAAACTGAAAGCCCGCGACGTAAAATTCCTCACCGAAGTGGATGAAACGGGCGAAGGCCCGGCCAGCTTCATAGTCGAAGACCCCGACGGCAACCCGATCCTGGTCGATCAGCATCGCTAATGCCGACCAGCTATAGATTCCGAAATAAACCACTAAAGCCCGCAATCCTGAACGATCCAGGTTGCGGGCTTTGCTGATTTTAAATTTATGGCTCCTGAAATTCTGAATGTCCAAATAATTCAGCACCGTTCGCGAAAGCCGTTTGGTGGTGGTCACTTTTAACCGCGCGCTTGTTCAATGATTTCCATATATTGTGTGTCGCCATACCCCAGTTCCGGAAATTGAGTCATCAATTGTTTAACTAATTCAGCGGCGGACAGGCTGGCATGATTCTCAATATATTGCGTAACGCTGTTCTCTTCAGCAAACATATTTAACTGCAGTTCCACCGCCTGCTGCATGACTGGCATTAATTCCCCGGCTGGTTTCTGGTGATTCAGCAAAACTTCTTCATATACTTTATGATAACTGCCTAAATTGAGTTCCGTCTGATCCACTTTAACTTCTCTATCCCGAAAACTGTTTAAAATGACTCTTCCCTGATATTCAGACTGCTCCAAAAAAGCTAATGCGGTTAATAGGTTCATCTGGCAAAACACGTCTTCACCAAACCATAAAACGACCACTTTATACTGATTTTGGAATAACGGTCCTAAAGGCGCTACAACCATTCTCCTGTAATTTTCAACTGAATCCTTATGTCCAGCTGCACGCAGCCGGACAAATTCATCATCCAGCACTTATTTTGAAGTGGAGTGAACACACATCGCTTCATTGAACGGAACGGAATCCGAATTGCCCATCAGTTTATCTGCATGAAATTCATCGTACATTAGTTGCCCATTAAAAATATGTAAAACATCCTCTTTAAATAACTCTTCATGCTCCATTTGCATTTGTTCCACTTTAATTTTGAAATTCATTTGAACCACATCCCCTTTTTTGCTCGAAAGCGTGCTGAAAAGTGATTATACCGGATTCTTTTATCTTTTCACTTAAATCAAAAAACCGCAAGCACTTAGAGTGCTTGCGGCAAAAGGATCCTGATACGGAATTTTTTGTTTATTTTTTCAGATCAAAACGGTCAGCGTTCATCACTTTGTTCCAAGCCTTGATGAAGTCGCGAGCGAATTTCTCTTTGTGGTCGTCTTGTGCATACACTTCTGCAATTGCACGAAGAATCGAGTTAGAACCGAATACTAGGTCAAAACGTGATGCAGTGTAGACTGTTTCGCCTGTTGCACTGTTTTTACCTTCGTATTTGTTGAACTCTACAGGTGACCATTCGATGTTCATATCCAACAAGTTGACGAAGAAATCATTTGTCAAAACGCCGACTCTGTCGGTGAAGACTCCTTCAGTTGCGCCGCCGTAGTTTGCGCCAAGTGCGCGCATACCGCCGACAAGTGCTGTCATTTCCGGTGCAGTCAAACCAAGCAATTGTGCTTTATCAAGCATCATTTCTTCCGGGCTTGTTGCATATTCTTTTTTCTGGAAGTTTCTGAAGCCGTCTGCAAGCGGCTCCAACACATCGAAGCTTGCTGCATCCGTCTGTTCTTCGAGTGCGTCTCCGCGGCCTTGAGCAAATGGTACTTCCATATCGAATCCAGCCGCTTTCACAGCTTGTTCGATAGCAGCATTTCCTCCAAGTACGATCAGGTCAGCGATACTGATTTTATCGCCAGTGTCGGCTTTCAATTTTTCATAGAAGCTGAGCACTTTTTCCAATTCTTCCGGCTCGTTTGCTGCCCATCCGCGCTGTGGAGCGAATCGGATGCGAGCTCCGTTTGCACCGCCACGCTTGTCTGAATCACGGTATGTGCTGGCAGAAGCCCAAGCAGTTTTAACCAATTGCTGCGGGTTTAAGCCACTTTCAAGGATTTTTACTTTCAGCTCATCCAATTCTTTATCTTTCAAAGTACCTGGTGCTGCCGGTACCGGATCTTGCCAGATCAATTCTTCTGCCGGAACTTCTGGTCCCCAATAGCGATCGATTGGTCCCATGTCGCGGTGAAGAAGTTTGAACCATGCACGTGCAAACGCATCTTGGAACTCTTCCATATCCTCGTAATAACGGCGTGAAATTTTTTCGTACGCCGGATCCGTGCGAAGTGCCATGTCTGCAGTTGTCATCATCGTTTTCACTTTAATAGAAGAATCTTCTGCATCAGGTGCCATCTGCTCTTCTGACAAATCTTTTGCCGTCCATTGGTATGCGCCGGCAGGAGATTTCGTCAACTCCCACTCGTAGCCCAATAATTGTTCGAAGAATCCGTTATCCCATTGTGTCGGGTTGGCAGTCCAAGCGCCTTCAATACCACTTGAAATCGTATCGCGGCCTTTTCCTGAACCGTGCGAGCTCTTCCAGCCAAGACCCTGGTTTTCCATAACGGCGGCTTCCGGATCGTCACCTACGTTGGAAGGATCTCCAGCTCCGTGAGCCTTACCGAATGTGTGTCCACCTGCGATCAACGCAACTGTTTCTTCATCATTCATTCCCATGCGCGCAAATGTTTCGCGGATATCGAATGCACTTGCAAGCGGATCCGGTTTACCGTTTGGTCCTTCCGGATTCACGTAAATCAAGCCCATTTCAACGGCAGCAAGAGGGTTTTCCAATTCGCGATCCCCTGAATAACGGTTATCCGACAACCACTCTTTTTCATTGCCCCAGTAAACGTCTTCTTCCGGTGCCCAAATGTCTTCACGGCCTGCCCCGAATCCAAAGGTTTTGAAGCCCATCGACTCAAGTGCTTCGTTGCCTGCCATTACAATTAAATCGGCCCAGGAAATTTTGTTTCCGTATTTTTTCTTGATCGGCCACAGCAAACGGCGTGCCTTGTCCAAGTTTACGTTATCCGGCCAGCTGTTAAGCGGCGCAAAACGCTGGTTACCTGTAGCACCGCCTCCGCGGCCGTCTGTATTGCGGTAGGTACCTGCGGCATGCCATGACATACGGATGAATAAACCGCCGTAATGACCGTAATCCGCTGGCCACCATTCCTGGCTGTTTGTCATCAAATCGCGCATATCCTGCTTTAATGCAGCATAATCCAATTTCTCAAATTCCGCTTTGTAGTCAAATTCTTCCCCGAGTGGATTCGATTTTGTATCATGCTGGTGCAGAATGTTGACATTCAGCATATTCGGCCACCAGTCTTTGTTTTGCGTTTTGCCTGGCTTGTTTGAAGTCGTAATGGCACTATCAGTGTGCCCGCCTGTTTGGCTGCTTGGTCCGCCTCCGCCCGTTACCGGACATTGTGCATCTGATGCTGCTGTATGGCGTTTTTGATCGTTGTTCTCATATTCATTGTTTCCCATTCTTTAAAACCTCCTAGTTAATAATGAAAAATAGTAAACTTCCGTCTAAAACTATTGTTGCCGCGCATTGTTGACGGCAGATAATAATTCTTACATTAGAATTATACTAAACTAGAGATGCACTGAACAGTAATAAGGATTTAAATGGAGGGAAATCTTTTTAGGCGGTGCCGAAATGTGGAAACAGTCGGGAAGAGTTCTGTATGAAAGGCTTTTGCAGGCTGGCTTGATGCAAATTATAAAAGAGCGTATACCAACAGCTCCAGCGTTGGCATACGCTCCATCAGAAATCTGGCAACGAATGATTCTTGGCCGTCAAAGAGGATATCGTGTTTGATTAGCGAAATAACTCTTTCAGGAACCAAACCCTCCTTTAAGTGAATTGGTTAAAGAACGAAGCGAACAGCACAAAGACGATAATAAGAACAAAGATCGTGATAATGAAACCTGGTATCAGAACGATGAAAAATCCTTTCCAGGATGAGACGTTATGCGCTTCACCTACCGCTTTGCAGACGATAACAAAAGTCCAAACGGAAACGACCGCCATCACAATGGACATGATGACCACAATCGGATCGCCTTCAACAGCCATTCGGTCCGCGAAGAAAGTTTCCGGTGATGCCAGTGCCCAGACGATCAGCAGCGGCAGCAGCCAAATTTGCGGGATCTGCGCTGTCGCAAGCGCCTTGAACATTTCCGGATAGTTCGCTGTTCCTTTGAACATTCGTCCAACCAGGATCAATATGGCAGCGCCGATGAAATAGCCGAAAGCACTCCCGATCGGACCGGTGATCAATGCCTGTAAAATGGCTGCCCACGGTTCCATATCGGCGCTGCGGGTGTTCATGAGACCGATCAGACCGGATGCAAAACCCGTCAGCACAATGAGCAGAATGATGAATTTGGCAGATTTCCGTTCAATGACAAAACGGACGGTTTCACGCGTGCGGAGCCAAATGTCGGTAAATGGGTTTATCTCGTTCTCTTTCCGTAATCGATCTTCTCTTACCAAGGTTTCTCCCTCCTTTCATCCAGTTATTGCCGTGTCTGTCAGCAGAATCTCCCATTTTCTCTAATATGATTTCATTACCCTATTTCGCAGATAACTATCATAATTATGAAATAAATAATATTTTATTAACATTTCAAATGGGACATCCATTCTGATTCCGAACGGAGTTGTTTAATCATGGAAATTGAGAATTTGCTAAAAGTGACATCCCGACAAGAACTAAGAGCTTGGCTGGAGGAATATTCAACGACAGAGCAATGCTGCTGGGTCGTCGTCAGCATGGCGAAACGGCCCGGTGTCATTCAATATTTGGATGCCGTCGAGGAAGCGTTATGCTTTGGCTGGATTGACGGCATCAGGAAGAAAATATCCGCTACGGAAACCGCTCAACGATTTTCTCCACGAAAGAACAGGAGCAACTGGACCGAATTGAACAAAGAACGGGTCAGAAGGCTGGAAAAATTAGGATTGATGAAAGAACAAGGACTGAAAATCCTCCCCGATATGCGGGCCGAATCGTTTACGATCGACCCGGAAATTGAAGCCCGGCTGAAAGAAGACGCACAAGTCTATCAGAATTTCTTGAATTTTCCCGAACTGTACCGGCGGATCCGGATTGATAACATCCAGGGTTACAAGGAATATGATCCGGAAATTTTCAATAAGCGGTTGGATAAGTTCATCCAAAACACACGAGAAAACAAAATGTACGGCCAGTGGAATGACAATGGCCGGTTAACTGATTATTGAAGCTCGATTTTTATAAACAGGATTAAAAAAAACAAGCCGAACTACGCAAGTTTATTGTGCAAAACTTGGTAATTCGGCTTGCTCTCTGTTTATGGTAAAGCGATTTGCGTTATGCATTGCTTCTACTGCTCGATTAAGCCAGCTTCCTCTAAAAATTCCTTCGCTACGACTTCAACCATCATGCCTTCATTATCAACTTTGGCATTCATCGCCTGCATCGTTTCTTCATCGATTTTGCCTTCCAGCTGCTGCAGTACACCTTCGAGTTCAGGATACTGATCAAGCGTTTCCTTCAATAATAAAGGAAGTGCGTGGTAAGGCGGGAAATAGGATTTGTCGTCTTCGAGCACACGCAAATCATAAATCTGCAATTGGCCGTCTGTTGTGTAGGAGTTGATGACATCCACTTCGCCTGCATCAATGGCACGGTACATCATCCCGTGATCCATCCCTTTCACATCATCAAACGCCAGATTGTATTCTTCTTCAAACCCAGGCAGACCATCCGGACGGTCAATAAATTCGAATACCGCTCCAAGCGTATATTGATTTGAATGTTCCGCAAAGTCACTGAACGTATTTATATCCAGCCGCTCTGCTTCCCCTTCGTCAAGTGCCAGTGTGTACGTATTATTAAAGCCGAATGTATTGAACGCTACGATACCGTCCTCAGCCACAAGTTCTTTGGTCTTCGCCAAAGTCTCATCAGCTGTACCAGGGGTTTCACCGTAATACGTAATGACAATCGTCCCTGTATAGTCAGGAATCAGTTGGATGCTGCCGTTCATCATTGCATTCCAGACAACGTTGGAGCCACCGAGGTTTTCGCGGTAGATGATATTCAGATCTGTTTGATCATCAATCAATTGCCCCATGACGCTGGATAAAATAATACTTTCCGTATTATTTCTTGATCCGATGGAAAGAGAATCATCACTTGTTAAAATGCAGCCCGATAAAGGCAGTGCTGCGAGAAATACAAATGAAAGAAATAAAAGTTTTATTCGCTTCATATTATTTCAGCCCTTCTGGTGTAGTCCAGCGTTCCAGCTTGTTAAAAGAAAATTCAAGCATGATCGCCAATATGGCGGCTGGAATAGCTCCCAGGAAGATTAATCCGTCTATGCCCCGCGTAATTCCGAGGAAGATAAAATCTCCAAGTCCGCCCGCTCCTATAAATGCGGCCAATGTAGCATTACCTACGTTGATAACGGCTGCGGTACGAATACCGGCCATGATAATTGAAACGGATAAAGGAAGTTCTACTTTCAGCAGGATTTGACTGCTGGTCATGCCCATTCCTTTGGCCGCTTCCAAAGTTGCCTTGTCTACACCTTTAATGCCGGCATACGTGTTCCGGACAATCGGCAGGAGTGAATACAAAAACAATGCCGCAATCCCTGTTTTCACGCCAATCCCGAAAATCGGGATCAGGAAGCCGAGTACAGCAAGACTTGGTATCGTCTGCATAATACCGGTGCCGCCCAAGACAAAAGGTACGAGCTTTGGTACACGTGTAATCAGAATGCCTAACGCGACGCCGAGTACGACGGCCATCAGCATGGAAAAGAATACTAATTGGATATGGACAAAAGTCGCTTCAAGCACTTCCATCCAACGCATTTGCGTTTGTTGAACAATTTGTTCCCATAAGTTTAAGTTATTCATTAGTTGCCTCCAATTCTGTCCACTGACTGGACAACGCCGAAAGCAGTGATCCGCGCGTTACTAATCCAACAACCTTCTTGGCATCATCCACGACCGGAATGATTCCGAGTGTGGCCTGTGACATCATAATAATTGCATCTTTGGCGCTTTGTGAGCTCCATAGGAACGGTTCGGCGTTTACCATAATCTCTTCTATGGTTTTGATGTTGTCCATTTGCTTGATCACGTCGTACGCAGAGACGACGCCGAGCATAACGTCATCTTCATCCACGATCACCAGCATCGTTTTTTTATGTTTGCGCATTATGGCAAGCGATTTTTCAGGAGACCGGTTCGGATAAGAAGTTAGGACTGTTTCCGACATAACTTCTCCAACTGGCATAAGTTCCGGATTTTGAATAATTCGTTCTTTGCCGATGAATTCTTCGACAAAACCGGAAGCCGGTTCTTGCAATAATTTCTCGGGGGTATCCAATTGAAGTAAATTGCCGTCTTTCATGATAGCAATTCGATCACCAAGTTTTAACGCTTCATCCATATCGTGCGTTACGAAAACAATGGTCTTTTTCAGTTTTTGCTGCAAGGAAATTAATTCGCCCTGCAATTGTTCTCTTGTGATTGGATCGAGGGCACCAAACGGCTCATCCATCAAGATGATGCTTGGATTGGATGCGAGCGCTCTGGCAACACCAACACGTTGTTGCTGTCCGCCTGATAATTCTTTCGGGTATCGGTTGCTGAATATCTCCGGATCGAGTCCGACCATCTCCATCAACTCTTTGACCCGCTTTTTCGTCTCCAGCTCATTCCACCCTTTGAGTTGGGGAACAATCGCGATATTCTTTTCGATCGTGTAATGAGGAAATAATCCGATCTGCTGGATCACATAACCGATATTCCGTCGCAATTCTGAGGCATTTAACTTTGTAATATCCTTGCCGTCAATCGAGATGGTTCCGGTTGTGTGTGGAATCATTTGATTGATCATTTTCATCGTCGTTGATTTCCCGGAACCACTTGGTCCGATAATTACCAGAAACTCCCCTTCAGGAATTTCAAAACTGACGGAATCCACTGCTTTAAATCCGTCATTGTACACTTTGCTTACATTTTCAAATTTTATCATAGGTACCTCCCGATTTTTCTCATATAAAAAAGCTTCCTTAGGCACGATTTGTGCTTAAAGAACCCATTATTTTACTACAGGTTGTTATGAAACTAGTTATATGGAGTCTGCATGGTTCTCGACTTTGTTATCTTTCTTAATGCTTCGCCAAACTGCCTCATTAACGGAAATTCGCTGGTGAAAAAAAGAGACAGACTCAACTAAATATTCTAATATAGATATTTGGGACTCTATAACCATAACATACTTAGTAAAAGTTTTTTTGAAATACTGAAAATCGTGCATTTTTGAATGACAGACAAAAAAAAGGAAGGCAGGTTGTTTGCCTGTCTTCCTTTTGTAAAGTTTGTGATCCGTCTGGTTGAAAAATCGCACTGCTCTTTTCTACTCCAGCTCTTCTTCCGCAATCAACTTAAATCCTTCGATGATCGTATCTTCTTCCACCTCAATCAACAGACAGCGTTTGCCGTTGTAATTGACTTCTTTGACGTAACGTAAGTCTTGTGGGCTGATCTTGATATCCGCGACTTTCGTGCTGATTTTGATGGATTTGGAGGCGTAACTTGGCACGATATGGCTCGCTTTCATCTCATACGCTCTGTCTTCCACCACTTGCTGGAAGGCCCGCTCCACTTTCTCCGTGCTCACATCTTTGATGCCGCTCGCCTTCAGCACTCGTTCCATTTCTTTGGCGTCCAAGGTCGGCGTCTCTTCATCTTCGTCATCGTATTCCTCATCCACCACCATCATGGCATTGATTTCATCATAGACGTTGGCCAGCGTTTTCGAATTGACTTCCTCCCCGATGACAGCTTTGACAATTTCCTCAAACACCGCTTTATCTTCTTCGGCCGTCACGATTTCAGTGCCGTTCAAGACATGTTCGATAAACTGGAAATCCGGCTTGTTGGCTTTGCTCGCCGAATACAGGATGTGATGGATGTCCGCGGCGTTGTCCGTAAAGCTCGGGAACAGGAATCCGCCAATCGGCGACGTCAGTTTGATGACGGGATCCGTCACCAGGTTCGACTTGAATTCTTTCTCGACAAAATCAAACACCAGCGAACTTTTCGGCAGCTCGGTCTGGTTCATGCTGCACAGGATAAACGGCGTGGAATACACTTCATCGCGCATGTCGATTTCCGTTTCATCCGGCTGGCGTTTCGTCGTTTTAGAATATTTTCCGCGAATAAACGTGACGACCATATCTTTTTCGTATTTGCCTTCCTGAATCATCTTCAAGGCAATCCCTTGCATATGCGTCTGCCATTCCGTTGTGTCTTCTGTCTCAAGACCCTCATATAACATATGCTGCGTATGGTCCGTCTGTCCTTCTTCCTGCGGCTGAAACTTCACTTCAAACAATTTCTGATCCAGTTTCCCGCCTAAAACCTTTTTGAAATTTGCCAGAAACAATTCCTGCTGTTCCCGGTCCAACAGCGAAAAGGAGCGGCTCTCCTCATGGAAGATTTCAGTGCTTTCCTTCTGGATATACACATTATAAATATCAGCGATTTTGAGCAAATCCGTCTCCATTTTAAAGTGTTTGCGAATCTCTGCTATGTCTTTTTTATTCATTTCTATTTCCAACTCCCTGGCTAGTAAAATCTGTGGTGCAGACAAAAAAAGAGCATCCAAAGCTTCGATCAGCTTTTGGTGCTCTTCCAGTATAACAACAATTGGGGTGAAGGACGCAGCGCAACATTGGAACAAAAACCGTGCACTTTTTAACGGTTCGTTGCATGCAACCGAATATGGAGCTGATGGACGCGCTCCGCCAGTTCCGGATCAGGGCCATCCACTTCCGCATCCACGATGACATCCTCAATGGCCAGATTGCGGACACGTGCTGGCGGTGCGCCCAAGTCACGTAACCAACCGACCAATTGCTCGGATGAACTGGCATACACGATCCGCCCCAGGCCGACCCAGCCGTGAGCCGCCGCACACATCGGGCAATGTTCCCCGGAGGTATAAACCGTTGCCTTGCTTCTGTCTTCCGGTGCCAGGTTGTTTGCCGCCCAGCGAGCAATCGCAAACTCCGGATGCTGCGTATGGTCGCCGCCCGCCACGTGGTTATGATCTTCAAAAAGCACTTCTCCGGCAGCTGAAACAAGGACGGAACCGAACGGCTCGTCCCCTTTCTCCAACGCCATTTCCGCCAATTCTACACATCGCTGTAAATGTTTCAAGTCGGTTTCGGTGATCAATTTTGGAGCCTCCTTTATGGTTCTATTTGATCAAAGGATATCATTTCCCGGGAAATATCGCGCTGGAATTTTATATAAAAAGATTTATCGCAATCTATAGAGAAAATTACCAAACAACTTGATTCAGATTACTATTTAATGAATATCATCTATACGCGATTTATCCTATTATTCTCATAACCCTGTTCGACTTTTGTAATTTCCAAAGTCATTTTCTGGTATGTTCTTATGAACCCATAACTTTCATGGATAAGATGATAAAGAGCAACATAAGCGTTGATAGTATTACTTGAACGGAATTGAACTTCCCCTTCGTGATTCCTGATCATTTCCGCATCAACTTCAGCCGCTTGTTGTTCACCCATTTTTACATTCGGCTGATTTAATATATAAGCACTGAAGTCCAGTTCCTTTGAATCTGCTATAAACTTGATGCACAAATTTTCGACTTCCGGCCAAAGCTGTGTATATCCCAACTTTACTAATTCTTCAATGGAGTCGACTAATTCTTTCAGGCTTTCAAAATAGTATTCGATGGCTGGAGTAAAATGATGATCAGAGTGCCTGAATGTTGGTTTAAACAGATCTTTCATGTCATTAAAATTGAACTCTTCATTCAGGACAGTGCCAGACTTTCGCTCATTTACAGGCGTTGTTACTGTATACGAATACACTTTGTATCTCGTTATATTCAACTCAATTAATTTATTAAAAGCTGAGAACCTCTCTATTGCCCGCTCTTCATTTCTTTTTTGCTGCTTCTGCTTTTCATTTTCCTGAACTTCAACTCCACGCTGATGAGATAAAGCATTTAGAAATAGACCGATTAAAATGATTCCTGAAAGGGCTTCTGATGCAGTAAGCAATTGGCCCAGTTTTCCGATAGGTGTGATATCCCCATAGCCCAGAGTCGTTATTGTGATAATACTAAAATAAAAAAAACTGAATAATCCCGACTCATGATTATTCAGTTGCATGCTTGACTCCGGCAGAAGAGTGTATGCGACGGCGTAGAGTGGAATTAAACTCAAATACAATCCCCCGTATACAATAGGTTTCTTATTCATGAGTTTTTTTAAATATTCTCTCATAATGTCACCTCTTGGTTTTTTAGTATAAGGGCTGTGTTAAATGAATTGGGATTCCTTGATAAAAACCTTATTTATTTGTGGTAAGGCTCACTGTAACGTTGGATAGGGTAAATTAAAAAATGGGTCTTCAAAACCCTGCAGGGCCTATGTGACATGATCAGTAGGTCCGATTCTCACATAGTCCCCCAATTCAAAAATCTATATAAATGACATAATATTGGATTCTGGATTTGAATAATTGTTAAGTGGTAGTCCAGGTGATGAATCTACCTTTAGCCTTCTACTACATATGTAGGAGGCTATTTTTATGTCCAAAAACCTGTAATGAGAAAACACCAGCAGTCCAAGATGATAAAATTCACCAAAATCCTTTAAAAGCCTGATGAATTCATGAAATTTATCCAGTGACAATTGGACACTCGTTTACTTGGAATTTGGAAAAAAATGAAAGACCGTTGCACCAATTCAAGTAACCCCTAATATTATTGTTATAGAGTTAGAGACATTCAAGTATGCGAGGATTGGACAACAGATTTATGCATTTCTATGGATGGGATCCAATCAACGACAGTGCCTTAACAAAATACTCTTTGCGCGAAGATTAACAAAGATGAAAGGCTATTGAAAACAAGGGCAGAAATACATCAGATTCCATACAAAACAATCACTACTCGGTATTATTGCAGCAAATGAGGATATGAGCTATTAAAATTAGCAAGAAAAAACCACCAAATGCCTTCGGTCTAAATCTAACTTACACATCCCCTACATTAATCCTCCTCATAACCTCATAATACAAGAAATAACACAGGCAATTTCAACAACTTATATCGCAAATTTAAAATGAATGTGATGTATGTACGGCTATAGTAAATGTATTAGTCGCTCGAGTAACACTTCTTCTTCGTGTCTCGTTAATATAGTTCAAAGCAAAAAATAGTTTTTTATGCCTACTAATAAAAATTAAATGAATATAAAATACTATTAAATAGATTATATCGATTAGCAAATATGATATAATTTACTGTTATTAAATTTATTCTAAGACTATGGAGGGTATATATGAAAACTAGTTACTGTAGACACTGCGATTTTTCATTAGACAAAAATTACAAACGTTGTCCTCATTGTCAAGGATTGGCTCCTTGGATTGAATCCTACTGTCCCTCATGTAGCTCTGAATCTTATGTATTACAACCATATGGATTTGATAAAAGCAGAGCGTTAGCAGGGGGAATCGTGGCAGGTCCACTAGGATTCTTTTCAGGATTTATAGGCGCATCAGATATTGAATGCATATGTCTCGAATGCAAACAAGGCTGGCTCATCTCACCGACTAATGGTGTTTCTCCAACAAGGCGGTTTAAAGAAATACCAGAAGAATGTTTCTAGTAAAAGGAGGAATAGAGTATGTTTTTCAAAAGATTAGCTGAATTAGCTGATTTGGCTGACGCAACTTGGTCGTTCGATACAGAGAGTAAACTTTTTAAAGCAATAATAGCTGGTAACAATAATGAAGTTAAAGAGTTATTAAAAAGAAAGATAGACTGGTCAAGAGCTACAGTTCGATCAGGAAGCTTGTTACTGTCGCTTGCAATGGACGATGACGCTATGTTGAAAGACCTATTAGAAGCGGGAATCCCTGTAAATGCTAAAGATAGTGAAAATATTCATGCGCTTGCATATGCTATATACAAAAATAATTATTATACTGTGGATTTACTTTTAAAGCATGGGGCCAAAGTAAATATGCGCTTTGGGCAAAACCAGAGAAACCCTATTATGGAAGCTGTGATTAGAGGTGTTGACCCTAAAATCGTACATAAGTTGATGGAATACGGGGCCAATCCAAATGCGGCTGATCTAAATAATCAGACTGCAATATCGGTAGCCGAAAATCAAAATCAATATTTACTTGTATATTTAAAAGTTTAAAATTATGAGTAGTTCTCCCCCAGCATTTTGCCATGAAAAAATTATTAATTTGGAGGTCCACATATGAAAAACACCTTATATATAATCAGCTTAAGTATTCTTCTTATATTTATATTAGCTGGTTGTAACAATAATAACAGCACCAGCAGTAATGATAGTGATACTAGCAGTGATAATATTGAGAACAGTAGGGACACCGAGAAAGATGATGGTCTTTCAAATTCAACAGAGACTACAAACTTTTCTATTGATGATGTAAAAGGTTTGTGGTTTAACGAAGAATACGGTCCCATTGATATACAATTTTTTGACGATAATACAGGGAAAATCGTATACATAAACGGAGTAGAGAATCTCTCTTATACATTTGAAAATATAAAAGTAGAAGATGATAGCATTGTATTAACCATTACTGGATCCAATCTTGAGAACGTTAATCCTTATGATATGGAGTTTACACAACTAGAAGATGAAAGAATAAGTGTATATGACCATGCATTCCAATACACTGTACCTTACAATAGGATGACTGAAGAGTATGTCTTAACTAATTATGATTATGTTTCAGCTGTGACAGAGAATACGTCTGATGAAGAGTACGATAGTAGTGATGTGGTAATTACAGACGAGGAATACGATGTTACTGTTGTCCAAGAGGTAACTGGTAGTTTAGAAGTATCTAAGGATGGCAATCCTGATATAGTCGTTTATGAGACACCATCCCTAAATTTGTTGGGAAGAGAAATATTAGAATCCTTTTTTCAAAAGGAAGGATTAACTTATTATTACCAAGATGGTTTAGATAGAGTCATAGCTATCAGAAATATATATAGGGAGCCAGAAGAACGTGAGTTCAGACTAGACATTATGATGGATTGGAAAATTCCTTTAGAAGAAATGGAAGAAAAGTATAGTCTAGAAAATCAACAACATGTTCTTTTAACACACCCTTTTGACCAGTCAGGAGATTACGATAGTGGATACTTTTGGTACTTTGCTTTTGCTCTACCTCCTGAACACCAAGAATTGCATGAAAAACTAAATGCTCACATTAAAAATATGTTAACAGACGGGTCACTCCAGAGTGCTACAGCAAAGTATAATAGTAGTTCATCAACCATATTACTACCAGAATCCATGGATATTGAAGACTTTTTCGGCAACTGACTTGATCATTGCTTAGAAACCAAAGGATTAGAAGAGGCATGTACCTATGCCTCTTTATTTTTATCCATGTAAATCTTTCCATAGAATCTACTCGATAATGGTTTTTCATTTCACAAATGCTCTTCTGCTAACTTTTCGATAATTTGTCTCGTCCTTGCAAAGACGCGCATTTTCTTGCCGTCGGAGCATGAGTGGTACCTCTTTTCCAATCTTTTAATGGTACCGATGCTTAAGTCGATTATTTCTGCCATCTTTTTCTGCGTTAGCTGATATGAAGTACGGTACTGATAAAGGTGTTCGCCAAGAACCCGAGCGATGTCTTCATCAGGCTCACCGTAAAGTTGCCACAGATCATCAGTATTCATCCATTGGTTTTCCGCATACAACAATTCATTCTTGTCAAAATTTACTCTAAGATATTCATCAAAAGATACCAGGTCCATCATGTCTCAACTTTTTCAACACAAAGTCTGTTCCTCAAAATATTTTTCACAACAAATGCAGCTTCTCTATTTGAATTAGCCATTGTTATATGAGCAACGCCGATTGTTAAAAGCTATCAAACAGAGCCCGCAATTTATAGAAAATATCAGTACCAAGTTAATGGCTGATCTTGACTTAGCTGCAATTTTTGCGCAAAAATTAAAAGAGCAGCAACGAGAAAAAGCAGCCCTTTCCCAAGAGCTGCTCGCAATAGAACATGAATTGTCTTTCACAAGCACGCAGCCGATAAACCTGATGGCTCTGCATTATTTGGTTAAAAATATCGATGAAATAATGAAGCAAGCCGACCCGCAGGATAAAAAAGAACTTTTACGATTGCTTATTAGAGAAATCGAAATTACACCTTCGGCCGTCAGTCGTAAAGAAGGTCGTCAGATCTCAAGAATTTATCTTCATTTTGACTTCACTCCGTTGGGGGGTAAAAAAAAGTCCAAACCCCTTCTCTTGAAGATGGCAAAGTACACTGCTGATAAGCACGTTTAATTGTCTTTATTGAACAAACGAAATCCAACGAACAAAGAAATAAGGGACTTATTAGAGTTCCTTTTTCTATTTTGCCCCTACTTATGATAAGGTTCATTCTTCATAATTCTGAAAGCCCGATACACCTGCTCTACCAAAATCAGCTTCATCAATTGATGCGGAAACGTCATCTTTGAAAACGACAGTTTCTCATCGGCGCGCTTCAATACTTCATCGTGCAAGCCAAGCGATCCACCGATGACGAAGACGATTTTGCTGCGGCCGTAAGTCATCAGGGATTCCAGATCCTTTGCCAGCCCTTCCGACGTTTTCATCTTGCCGTCGATTGCCAGCGCAATCACATAGGCATCAGTCGGGATTTTGGCTAGGATCCTTTCTCCCTCTTTTTTCTTAACAATCTCCATATCCGCATCGCTCAATTGCTCCGGCGCTTTTTCGTCCGCTACTTCGATTTCGTTCATCTTGCAGTAGCTTCCGAGCCGTTTTGTATATTCTTCTATCCCGGATTTCAAGTATTTCTCTTTCAGCTTTCCTACAGTGACAATTGAGATATTCACAAGATATCCCCCTTTACAGTAAATTTACAAACAAGTTATCCACCATTGTTATACACATATCCACAGGCACTTCTACATCTTGTGGCAATTTATGAACTGGCCACAAGATACAAAGCGGGCTCTTCGCAGTAATCACAGATTGTGGATAACTTTTCCTCATCTGATAATTCTGTTAGGATAGGATAACTTTCGGTCTTTGCGACGAATACATCCAAGCCATGTTCCACATGGGTTTTGCAGCATTTAATCTCCATTTTTTTCATTCCTTTCGATTTCCGAATATTCCACACAGTTATGCACATTTCATTCATATTTATCCACAAGTCATTGTAACAGAAGAAACTCGATTCGTATAATCATCTTTTTTTCTACCTGTGGATAGTTGTCCCATCTCGTTTTACAAGAAAGTTATCCACATGTTATTTTTTTGCGTTTCCGAACGATACAACTGTATTTCACTGTTTTCATTAACAAATTTTACAATAATATTACAAAGTGAATAAAGGTCTAAGAAAAATTTTACACAAAAAACCGCAGAGCCAAACAGCTCCGCGGTGAATTTTATACCTCTGGCGGCTCTGCACCCATCGCAGCCCATTCTTCTTTTGCCGGTCCGTAAAGACCTGGCACTTTCAATCCCGCCTGACGCATCAGCACCGTCATTTGCGCACGGTGATGCACCTGATGCAGCAGCAAGACCTTCAATATCGTGGCCACGGTCCATTTTTCGCCGTACATATCGTATTCTTCCTCCAGCGTTTCATCTGTCCAATTATTTTTCATCGCCATGATCATCGACTGATTCGTAAAACGGTACGCTTCCGCAATTTCTTCCGCCGTGTCCGGTACCGGCTTTGTAAAATCAGCGGCCGAGAACTTCAATCCCGTATGTTCGACCATTTCTTCCAGTGACGTTGCCAAATGCCAGCCGAGACGCCCGAGATTCCGGTGGCCTTCTGTGAAATTCTTCTGCAGCGATTCGTCCGTCAATGCATCCAGCACCTGCTGCGTTCCTTTAGCTTCTTCTTTCCACGTTGCATAAAAATCATTCATCGTTCTGAACATGTCCATCCCCCGTTCATCAATTTCTCGTCTCTGTTAAGTTCGCCTGAAATCTTATTTTTCCTGCAATAAAAAGAACCGGAGATTTCACTCCGGTTCCTTCCTGAATAAAAAAGTATATATTTTAGAACTTAATAATACTTAGAATAGCAGGATATACCTTGTCCAGACTCCAGCGCCCAGATTCTAGTGTCATAAGCCACTCTGGCTATGTGGCAAAAACACGCCACTTCGCCAGATCGTCTTATGCCCGTCGAATCTACACGGGCGCTTACGCTTTTCTTTATTATTGTAATGAAGAATTGTCCACAAGCTCGAATTCGAACTCCAACAGTTCACCGTCACGGTAAGCTCTCACCTGCAGGCTTTCCCCGATTTCCTTTTCTTCATACAGATGCTTACGGAGCGCGATGCTGCCGTCGATCGGTTCACCGTCCATCTCCACGATGACATCATACTCCTGAAGACCCGATTCAGCGGCGCCGGAATCCGGCAGCACCGAACTGACAACCACGCCCGAAGTGACATCGTTCGGCAGATTCAAGGTGTCTTCACGGTACATCTGCGGCACCTGCTTCAAATCCAGCAGCGTAATGCCCATCGCCGGCCGCACCATCTCACCATCTTCCTCAAGCGCTTCGATAATCGGAATGGCCAGGTTGATCGGAATCGCAAATCCGATGCCTTCCGCGGTCTCCGTGATAATCTTCATGGAATTGATGCCGATCAGCTGGCCGCTGATATTGATCAGTGCACCGCCGCTATTCCCCGGATTGATGGCTGCATCCGTCTGCAGCACGTCGACCTGCCAGTCGATCACATTGTCGCCATCGATATCAACCGGCACTGCCCGGTCCGTTCCGGATACCACTCCTGTCGTTACCGAGCCATAGAAATCAAGGCCCAGCGGATTCCCGATGGCAATGACCGTTTCCCCTTGCTTCAGCACATCCGAGTCACCGAACTGGGCGACGTCTTCTACACCTTCACTATCCATGCTCAAAACAGCCAAATCCGTCCAGATATCACTGCCGACAAGCGTTGCCGGTTTTTTCTCTCCATCTGCCATCGTCACTTCAATATCATTGGCACCGGTCACGACGTGATGGTTCGTAACCACATAAGCTGTGCCGTTTTCAATTTTATAAATGACTCCCGAGCCTGTTCCAACTGCCTGGCTTGCTGATTCGGAAAAGAAATCCGATGCCGCCTGCAGATTGGTGACGCCGACCACTGTATCATCAGCTATTTCCACAGCTTCCGTCACGTCATTTGTCACTTCCACTGAACGTTGCCGTATTTGCCCCTGCTCACCGCTGTCCACTAGCTCCTGCTGGTTTTGGGACGATTGCGTATTGGATCCGGGCATCAATTCCGGCCGCATAAAACTGAGCACCACGATAAGCAGCGCACCGACCAGGACGCCGCCAAGCCCTGCCAAAAATGTGTGTCCCCGGTTCGGGCGCTGTCTGCCATTAGGTGTCTGATCGTAATACCCCATCTGCTCCATCCTCTCAAAAAACTTTCTTTCCCTAATTTTATGAATAGAATTCTGACAATGCAAGCTTGAGCTCTTTGTAGAAGCAGATATAGGTAGAAGGCTTCCCGTCCGCTGAAATGAAGAGCCGCTCCTATTTTAGCCCATAAAAAAGCGGGAAGCTCATCCGCTTCCCGCTCCTTTCAAACAAGTGCTAACTTGGTCGCCACATTCGCATCCGTATCCAGCAAATCCACATACTCGCCGACAATGATGCCTTTGGTCTGTAAGGTCTGCTCTACGCTCATGCGCGCCAAATCCTTCATATTATTATCTTTGCTCAAATGCGACAAGTAAATTTTCGTCGGCTTTTCAGCCAGCACTTCGCTCATCGCCACTGCCGCGTCTTCATTGGATACATGTCCGACATCGCTCAGAATCCGGCGCTTGACCGACCACGGATAACGGCTCATCTGCAGCATGCCGACATCGTGATTGCTTTCGAACACATAGGCATCGGACGCCTGGATGATGCCTTTCATCTTATCGCTGACGTAGCCCGTATCTGTAATCAATGCCAGCTTGCGCCCATTTTCATGGAAAACATAAAACATCGGATCGGCAGCGTCATGGGATACAGCAAACGATTGGATATCCAGTGATCCAAAGGTTTTCACCGTGTCCATGTCGAAATGGAAACGTTGTTCCACCGCGATGTTCCCGACCAGATTCTCCATCGCCAGCCAGGTTTTGGCATTGGCGTAGATCGGCACTTTGTGTTTGCGGGCCACAATGCCAAGCCCCTTGATATGGTCGCTGTGTTCATGGGTGACCAGAATGCCATCCAAATCGCTCATCTTTTTGCCGATGGAAGCGAAAAGTTCCTCCATCTTACGGCCGCTCAGACCGGCATCCACCAGAAATGAATGCTGCTCATTTTCTATATAGATGGCATTGCCGCTGGAGCCGCTTGCCAATACACTAAAACGCATAGTAAAAACTCCTTATTCCGAACCTTCTTCTTCCGGCTGCTTGAATTCGATGACCCCGTCTTTGATGGCATTCACATAATAATCCGCAGTCGAGCCATCTTCGAGTTCCACCAGGAACCTCCATGTCGGCAGGAACATCCGTGTGTCATCTGACACTGCCACGTAGACCGAATAGCCAAGGTCTGCGGATGTGATAGTGGAATTCTGCTGCAGCATTCCGTTTTGATAAAGCGTTTCAATGGCTCGTTTCGGAGATATCAAATCTTTGGCTTGTTCATTCTCCACCAGATTGGTATAAAGCGTTTGTTCATAGCGGATTGCCTGACCGTCACCATTCCAATAGAGGGTCACTCTGCCGCTATCACTATGATACAATGTTTTTCCTTTGATTTCCTGGAAAAAGACTGCCTTGTTTTCTTCTTCGACAACCTCCCAAAGCGTATACTTCTCGCCTTCATAGATGTTCGCTGCAAGAAACTCTTCCAGGCTGTCTTTGTCCAGCTCATCGCCCAGGCTGATCGGTTCATCGAATGAAACATCCAATAAATAATCGTCCACTATCGTGGCCTCTGAATCCTCTACCAGCACCTCTTCATTCGTAAATGCTTTTCGGGTGCCGCTGATATAGGGTTCATCCCCGGGATCCGACTGCAAATCTTCCGGATAAGTGATCTTATCGCCTTCCAGTCGCTCATCCACTTGTGGTTCAGCCAGTCTCGAAAAGTTTTCGGCTTCTGTATAGCGGTCCACATACAGGGTATACAAAAAGATATTCAAAATGGAAAAGACGATAATGAATATCGTCTTGGTTCTACTCCAATCCAAATGGTCCTCCCCCTAACACTTCGTTCGATAATTTCAGCCATATTCCATCCGTCTTGAAATACCATGTCGGCTCGACAAGCATCAGCCGGTCCACATCATTGGAATTCCGAACCAATTCGTAGCCCGGTATCACGTCAGTGACAGCGGCCTTTTCTTCTTCTTCCAGCCGCGACAATGCTGCGAGAACCGTTGTTCCGGAAGCGAGGTCTTTATCGATTGTTCTGCCTGTAGGTTCGAGCACGTAGATTGGCCGGTCATAGCGGAAGACCTGTTCTTCGCCACCCGCCATTCCCCATTGCACATCCATGGCAGTCGATATTGACGACCCGAAAACCGGAAGATTATTGATGAACAACCTGTATTCGATTTCCTGGCTGATCGGTTCCATGCCAAAATAACGATACTCATTTGTCCATCCGCCGTGATCATTGATAAAGCCGATTGTATTGAAAACCAGTTCTGATGGAATTGCCGGGTCAGCGGTTTCCGCTTTTGACTGAACATAATTCAAGCTCTTTAAAGCGGATTCTTTTTCGAGAAATGCGCCGGTATTATCGGTATAGCCGCCGTCGATTAAATTTCTGGCAGGCTCCACACTTCCGGCAAACAATCCTCTGGCGTATTCTTCCAGAGGTGTTTCTTCATAAAGATAAACGTAACTCGACGTATCCATGGTGTCAGCCGGCACATAAATTGGCAGCATGCCGATCGATTCGTCTGTTATATAGAGAGGATACTGTTCTGCAGGATTGATTATGCTTTCTTCAAAACTCGCGAAATCATTTATCTGAACAGTTCCCTGGTAGATGCGCCCGGATTCGGAATTGACAAAATGAATGACAAGTTCGCCATTGGCCGCACTTTCCCAGTTAACGACCATTCGATTGAATGTTGCTTCCGGCACGTTGGTATCTGAGATCTCCATCAAGGTATCAAAAACCGGAAACGGCACATTGCCCGGATAATACAACACGGCCCGTGAAGGGGCATGCATTATTTCCGTCATCTCTTCAGCTGTCGCTTCATCCGTCTGCAGGGACAGGTCACTTATCTCCCATTGTTGGCGCATTAAACTCAGAAATAAATCGATTTCGTCTTTATTGACCGTCCCGTTGACGGTTGCCTCGTTATGGTAAAGAATTTTTGTCGGCTGGACGATCTGTTCAATTTTCTTTGTTTCGCCCACATCAATATCAATTGCAGGTGACGGTTCAATCGCCACCAATGTAGACGGCGTGAAATTCCAAATGATAAAAGTTAAGCCGATGCTCAGGGAAACCAGCAAAAATAAGACAATCGACTTGATCTGTTCGATGTACTTCATTCCCACTCACCTCCGTCATCTGTTTCGAACGGCAGCGTGAAGAAAATTTTCGTTCCTTTTCCATATTTGCTTTCCGCCCAAATGGTTCCGCCGTGGACATTGATCACTTCTTTGGAAATGGCGAGCCCCAGTCCGGTACCGCCCATTTCCCGCGAACGCGCCCGGTCGACCCGATAGAAACGATCGAAAATCTTATCGAGATTATCTTTCGGGATCCCCATGCCCTGGTCGCTGATTTCCGTCTGCAGCAGGCCATTCTCTTCACGCACTGTGAAGGAAACCTTGCCGCCTTCCGGTGAATATTTCAAGGCATTGGAAATAATATTATCAAACACCTGCGTCATCTTATCAGGATCGATTTCAACAAAATAAGGGATTTGCGGCATATCACGCTCGAACGTGACGTTCTGTGATTTCGACATCTCGAAACGGTCAATAATGCGGTTGAAGAACACTTTATAATCGACCATTTCTTTATTCAGCTCCGTTTCACCGGAATCCATTTTGGACAATTTCAGCAAATCATTGACCAGACGGATCATGCGCTCTGTTTCAGTCTGCGTCACATTCAGAAAGCGCGGCGCCAGGTCTTTGTCCTGCCACGCACCTTCGGCAAGCGCTTCAAGATAGCTGCGCATGGTGGTCAGCGGCGTCCGAAGTTCATGGGATACATTGGCGACGAATTCGCGCCGTTCCATATCAATCTTTTCCTGCTCCGTATTATCATGCAGGACTGCAATCAAGCCGTTTACAAAACCGGTCTCTTTCTGGATAACTGAAAAGTTCGTTCTCAGCAATGCACTCTGTTCGTAAGTGCCGAAATCGAGTGTAATGGCATCTTTCATATGAATCAAATCTTCAAACGTATATTCACTTTCCAGCCCTAAAACCGCTGTAATGGGACGATTCAACACCGTTTCACGTGAAACATTCAACAGGCGGAGAGCCGGATCATTGATCAGAATAATTCTTCCTCTGCGATCCGTCGACAACACCCCATCGGTCATATTCGCCAGGATGGAAGCGAGTTTTCGGCGTTCACTTTCCGTCGATTGCTGGGATTCCTGCAGCCTGTTCGTCAGATGGTTAAACGCTTTCGCCAATTGGCCGATCTCATCGTCGCCATAGACACGAACTTTACGTGAAAAATTCCCTTTAGCCATGGCTTGTGCGTGTTTTCGCATATCCGAAATCGGTTTGGAAATGGTTTGTGCCACCAGAATCCCAAGAATCGCTGTAATGACGAGTGACAGAGCCGTCCCACCCGCCAGGATGGAATTGATTTCATCCATTTGATCATAGACGTTCTCCACTTTCGATTCCAAGTACAGAGTGCCGAGCAATTCGCCCCCCGCCGTAACGATTGGCTGGGTCGCTACCCACACACGGCGGTCGTTATCTTCGTTTATCTTGATTTGTTCCTGTGGTAAAGCTTCGACAATCGTTTTTCGGACCAATTCATCTGCCGACCTTTGCCCGATCAGCGGCTGTTTCTCAATCGCTGACGATCCCAAAATCCGGTAGCGCGAATCCACTATCCGTATTTCCGAGATATCCGAGGAGTTAAAACCGCTCAACACCGACCGGAGACTTTGTTCCACAGTCAGATCATCGTCTGTCCGGGTTCTGATTATTTCTTCTTTAACACTGAACTCGATAATTTCCATCCGGTCCATAATCGATTCTTGAAAGTTATCGATCAGCCTGTCTTCTAATTGATCTGCAAAATAAAGGCCGATAATCTGCATCGCCAATAGGATCAGCAAGATATAAATCAGCACGATTTTCACATGAATTGATTTGAAAAAAGTTACTTTCTGCATTCACTCTACTCCTGTTCAGGATTTCGCAAATAATACCCTACACCGCGGCGCGTCACTATCCAGCCCGGATGGCTCGGGTTATCTTCAATTTTCTCGCGCAAACGGCGGATTGTAACATCTACTGTGCGTACATCGCCAAAATAGTCATAACCCCATACGGTCTGCAGCAAGTGCTCGCGTGTCATGACCTGGCCGATATGCTTGCCGAGATAATGCAGCAATTCAAACTCCCGGTGAGTCAGTTCAATCGTTTCTTCGCGTTTCAGCACCAGGTAGGCATCCGGCTGGATTGTTAAAGCCCCCACCTGAATATCATTTGAATTCGGGCCCGCTTCTTCCGAAGGGACGATATTCTGGCGGCGCAGGTTAGCTTTGACGCGTGCCACCAATTCCCGCGTCGAGAATGGTTTTGTCACGTAATCATCGGCGCCGAGTTCCAGGCCGAGCACTTTATCTATTTCGGAATCTTTCGCTGTCAGCATAATAATCGGAAAATCGTATTTCTTGCGCACTTCACGGCATACTTCCATACCGTCGCGGTTGGGAAGCATGATGTCCAAAAGCATCAGATCCGGCTTTATTTCTTCCGCCAATTTGATCGCTTCATCCCCGTCATATGCACAAACCACGTTAAATCCTTCTTTCTTCAAATTGAACTGCAGGATATCCGCAATCGGCTTTTCATCGTCCACTACCAAAATCGTCTTATTCATCAATGATCTCCCCTTTTTTGAATAGAAATTCCCACCCTGAGTCTAAACTTTTCTAATTTTACTTTATCACTGTTCTGGCTGTTTAGCATCTCTCATTCACCGCAGGATATTTCCCGGGAAATAATCAACCGTTAATCACCAAGATATCGTTCGTTATGTGGGAAGCAGTCTATAATCGTGCCTATATAGCTTGAAATATGCCGTTTCGGTGCTTTGGACAGAGCTAAGATATGGAGCAAAACAGCGCAGACGCCATGGGGACCAAGCGAAGTGCTGAGATCCGCTCGGGCGAAGTGAAACGAGACCGAGTTAGCTCAGCGCGAGCCCCCAGGCAAGCGCAGCTGTTTTGCGGAATATCGGCTACTATAGGTTTATTAGTTCAATATAAATATACAAATGCCAGCAGAGAAAAATTTGGCTTTTCCCTGCTGGCATTGCTGTTTTATTGGCTTATATAATTCAAGGGATCCTTATTAACCCCGTTCTCGTGAATTTCAAAATGCAGGTGGATTCCTGTAGAGCGGCCCGTTGTTCCCATAACGCCGACCTGGGTGCCTTGTGTCACTTTGTCGCCGACTTTTACATCGATGGAATTAAGATGGGCGTAAATCGTTTCAAAGCCATTATTATGGTCAATGATGACGTGGTTGCCGAAAGTGCTGTGCTTGCCGGCAGTCTTCACGACGCCGTGGTCAGACGCAAGAATGCCAAAGTCGTCCGGCTGTGCGATGTCGATGCCTTGATGCTGTCTGCCCCAGCGCGGTCCTTTTTTGCTGGAAATGTATCCGCCTTGTGCCGGCCAGGAAAACTCACCGGTGCCAACTGATGGCAATTCTTTCACCCCGTTCAACACCACTTTTTCGATGGGCTCAACGATGACATTTTCTTCAATTACTTCCCGCTCCAATTGTTCACCGTCGCTTTCAGTGATTGAGTAAAGAACTTGTTTTTCGCCGTCTTTCCCTTTTTGTTCCACTTCCGATTTGCCGATAAACAACTCATTGTCTTCTTTCTCGACAGTTTCGAATTTCACGCCTTCTTCCACTCGCTGCTGTTTTTCAACTGTAACCGTGATTTCTTTTGCTTCCAGTAACAATGCAGCTGCTTCTTCCGAAGTGCTTATCGTTTCCGGATCCGCCTGATCGCTTGTGCCGGAAATACTTTCTTCTATATTAATGGCCGTGATTTGTGTTTGACCCGCTTCGAGTTCGGGTAAACCATTTCTTGTACGCTGATTTTTTTCCGATTGATCCAATTCTTCAGGGCTTGCATAAGCAAGCAGCACTTCACGGATGGCTGCGTCGTAAGCTGAACGGTCTTTCAGCTGCGCTATTACTTCTCCGTCCAGAGTCAATGCAAATGTCGAAGCTTTAACAGCCACTTCTTCATCCAATTGCTCAAGGATTTCCTGTTCATTTTTCTCTGCCGGTTCAAAAACCCGCTCGGCAATCATGTTAAAGCTTTCGTCCGGCTCCAAATTCAACTCTTTGAAATCTTCCTCGGCACGAGCTACTTTTGCCGACACAAGTTCTTCGACTTTGTCGCCTTCATTAACAGCACCTACATAGTCTCCGTCATTATAGACATGATAAATTGTTTCGAAACCTTCATCGCCAAGGCTTTCTGCTGCTGCAGGATTGGTATGCATCCCCATCACCAGAAAAACCGATGCTGCTATTTTAATAAGATGTGAGCCATTGATATTGAAGCTCTTATCGCTAAAGTTTTTCATATGGTACTTTAAATCCCCTTTCACTTACAACTTCTTCTTCCATTTCTCTGATTCAATCAAACCTCCATCACTTTATCATAAACTTATACCAAAATAACATGAAACTGCCCACTGTAACTAAAACGTTATATTACTTACTTTTTATTACATTTAATGGGTTTTATTAGGAATTAAATTTATATAATTAGGATTTTTTTATTATCATGAGCAATAAAATAGGATATTATAGGGAAATATCCGTCATTTTTGTCACATTACTGTAGCATTCTGAATATTTACTTATGGATGTTTTATTAACATAGTAAAAAAATCAGTCAAATTGCGCACGACCTTATAACCTATATCTCATTTGGGTCGATTGATGAAAACCACATTTTTTGCAGTCAAAAAAAGCCGGACACAGTTGTGCCCGGCTTTTTGATGGTTTTTTGTTGTCGCTTTTCCTTATTATCTCCAAACACTGGTTACAATGTTCGTCTGGTTGCGGTCAGGTCCGACTGAGAAGATCGAGATTTGAACGCCTGTCAATTGCGCGATGCGCTCCAAATAATGGCGCGCGTTTTCCGGCAACTCATCAAGCGATTTGCAGCTCGTTACATCTTCCGTCCAGCCTGGAAGTTCTTCGTAGACCGGCTCACAATCAGCAAGCATGCGCAGGTTCGCCGGGTATTCCGTGATCAGCTCGCCCTGGTAGCGGTAAGCTGTACAGATTTTCACCGTATCGAGACCTGTCAAAACGTCGATCGAGTTGACCGTCAAATCCGTCAATCCGCTGACGCGTCTAGCATGGCGTACAACAACGCTGTCGAACCAGCCGATGCGGCGCGGACGGCCAGTCGTTGTGCCGTATTCTTTACCGACAGTACGGATCTGGTCGCCGATGTCATCGAATAATTCTGTTGGGAACGGCCCGTCTCCGACACGCGATGTATAGGCTTTGCAGACACCGATAACATGGGAAATCATTGTCGGTCCAACGCCTGCTCCGATGGTCACACCGCCCGCAACCGGGTTAGATGACGTAACGAATGGATAAGTGCCCTGGTCGATATCGAGCATAACGCCCTGTGCGCCTTCAAACAATACGCGGCGGCCTTCGTCAAATGCATCGTTCAATACTTTCGATGTATCCGTCACGTATTTGGCGATTTCCTGGCCGTATTGATAATATTCTTCCATGATTTCTTCGACAGTAAAACCTTCTGTTTCGTAGAATCTCTCGAACAGGCGGTTTTTCTCTATCAAGTTCATGCGAAGTTTTTCTTCGAAGACGACATGATCCAGCAAATCAGCCATACGGATTCCGACACGCGCGGCTTTGTCCATATAAGCCGGGCCGATGCCTTTTCCGGTCGTGCCGATTTTATTGGCGCCGCGGCGCGCTTCTTCCACTTCATCCTGCTTGATGTGATAAGGCAGCAAAACGTGCGCGCGGTTGGAAATGCGCAGGTTTTCTGTTGTTACGCCACGATCGTGAAGGCCTTTCAATTCTTTGACCAACGCTTTCGGGTCCACGACCATGCCGTTGCCGATCACTGATACTTTATCTTTATAGAATATTCCGGATGGAATCAAATGCAATTTATATGTTTCTCCACCAAAAATGATTGTGTGCCCGGCGTTATTTCCGCCCTGATAGCGTGCAATCACTTCTGCGTGCTCGGATAGAAAATCCGTGATTTTCCCTTTTCCTTCGTCTCCCCATTGCGTTCCTACTACTACGACTGATGTCATTGTCCGCACCTCCGACAGGCTTGCGCCCTTGTTTCAAACAGTGTCCATTGTACCAATGAAAACTTTTTTCGTCAATCAAAAACCAAAGAAAACACGAACATCAAATGTGTTTCCACATTTAAACGTTCGTGTTTAGAAGTCGCCGCCGGATTCGTGCTGACTCCAGTCGATGCTGACGAATTTATTGTATTCTTTCACGAAAGCCAGCTTCACCGTGCCGGTCGGGCCGTTCCGCTGTTTGGCGACGATGATTTCAATCATGTTCTGGTCTTCCGTTTCCTTGTCGTAATAATCTTCCCGGTACAGAAACGACACAATATCGGCATCCTGCTCAATACTTCCGGATTCACGAAGATCCGACATCATCGGCCGCTTGTCCTGGCGCTGTTCCACTCCACGGGACAGCTGTGACAAGGCGATGACCGGAACTTCAAGTTCACGCGCCAGGCCTTTCAGCGAGCGGGAAATATCCGATACTTCCTGCTGGCGGTTTTCACCGGATTTGCCGGGCCCGGCGATCAACTGCAGATAATCGATCATGATCATTCCGAGGCCGTATTCCTGTTTCAACCGGCGGCATTTCGCGCGGATATCATTAACGCGGATACCCGGTGTATCGTCGATGAAAATTCCGGCATTCGACAGACTGCCCATCGCCATCGTCAGCTTGCGCCAGTCTTCATTTTGCAAAGCACCGGTACGCAGCACCTGCGCGTCAATATTGCCTTCCGCACAGAGCATACGCATGACGAGCTGTTCTGCACCCATCTCGAGACTGAAGATCGCCACATTTTCATCGGTCTTTGTCGCAACGTTCTGCGCGACGTTCAGCGCAAATGCCGTCTTACCGACAGAAGGCCGTGCAGCCACGATGATCAGGTCGTTGCGCTGAAACCCTGCCGTTATCTTATCGAGGTCCTTAAAGCCGGTAGGGATGCCTGTGACGTCCCCTTTGCGGGTATGCAGCAATTCGATGTTGTCATATGTCTTCACAAGTACATCTTTTATATGAATAAAATCGCCCGCGTTTTTACGGCTGGACACTTCCATCATTTTCTTTTCCGCTTCAGCAAGCAATGCTTCCACTTCATCTTCGCGGGTAAAACCGTCTTCCACAATGGAAGTGGCCACGCGGATGAGGCGGCGCAGCAACGCTTTTTCTTCCACGATATGGGCGTAATGGCCGACGTTCGCCGCGGTCGGAACCGCATTGGCGATTTCCGTCAAATACGATAGCCCGCCGACATCTTCCAATTCCTTTTTAGCGGATAGCTCTTCCGTGACTGTCACCACATCGATCGCTTTTCCGCGATCCGATAAATTGATCATGGTCTGGAAGATTTTCTGGTGCGCGATGCGGTAGAAATCTTCCGGCATGACAATTTCCGCCACCGAAATTAAGGATTGCGGCTCTAAGAATATGGCACCAAGAACCGATTGCTCGGCTTCCTGGTTATGCGGAGGGACACGATCCATAACATCATTCATCGGTCCATCCCCTTACGCTTCTTCTATTACATGAACTTTGAGCGTCGCTGTTACATCCTGATGCAATTTTACCGGCACATTAGTGTAGCCGAGTGCACGGATGGCGTCATCCAACTCCATTTTGCGTTTGTCCAATTTGATGCCGTGAGTTTTTTCCAGTTCCTTCGCAACTTGTTTCGTTGTGATTGAACCGAATAAACGTCCGCCTTCACCGGATTTTGCTGTCAGCTCGATTGTCAGGCTTTCCAGCTCTTCTTTCAATTTCTGGGCTTCCGCCAATTCCTGCGCAGATTCTTTTTCCTCTTTTTTCTTCTGGCCGGCCAATTGGCTGATTGCTGCCTGATCGGCTTCTTTCGCCAAATTGTTTTTCAATAGGAAGTTATGTGCATAACCGTCCGCCACATTTTTAATTTCACCTTTTTTGCCTCTGCCTTTTACGTCTTTCAAGAATATAACTTTCATTCGGATTGTTCCCCCTCATAAGTTTCTGAAATTGTTCGTTTTACGTGCTCAATCGCCTCTTCAATGGTTGCTTCCGGCATTTGCGTCGCCGCATTTGTTAAATGGCCGCCGCCGCCAAGGTTTTCCATAATGACCTGGACATTCACTTCTCCAAGCGATCGGGCTGAAATGCCGATGCCGCCTTCGCCCCGTTCCGCGATGACAAACGATGCGTTAACGTCTTTCATCGTCAGCAGGATATCCGCCGTCTGTGCGATCAGCACCGGGCTGTAAACCTGCCCTGGCTGACCGTGGGCAATGGCGATGCCGTTGCCGACAAATTCCACCGTTTCAACAATTCGCGCGCGTTCCAGATACGTGTCCATATCTTCTTTCAGGAGGCGCTGCACCAGCACGGTGTCTGCGCCGTTTGCACGTAAATAGGATGCCGCTTCGAATGTACGGGCGCCTGTCCGCAATGTAAAACTTTTCGTATCCACGATAATTCCCGCAAGCATGGCTGTTGCTTCCAGCATCGACAGCTTCTCATGTTTCGGTTGATATTCAATTAATTCCGTTACCAGTTCGGCGGTGGAAGATGCATATGGTTCCATATAAACAAGCATGGTGTTGGTGATGAATTCTTCGCCTCTGCGGTGGTGGTCGATCAATACGACTCTTTCCATCCGCTGAAGCAGCCGCTCTTCGATGACCATTGACGGTTTATGCGTATCCACCACGACGAGCAGCGAATTATCCGTCATATCGGCCAACGCCTCTTCCGGTGTGATGAATTGCTCGAAAAGATCTTCATCCTTTTCGATTTCCTCCATCAGGCGGCTGACGCTGCGGTCGTATTCATCAAAATCAAGGACGATGCGGGCTTTGACCTGGTTCATCGCCGCCATTTTGGCGACCCCGACCGCGGCCCCGATGGCATCCATATCCGGCATCTTATGCCCCATGATAAAGACCTGATCGCTGTCCTGGATCAAATCGCGCAAAGCGTGCGAAATGACGCGAGCTCGAACCCGGGTGCGTTTCTCGACCGGGTTGGTTTTGCCGCCGTAAAACTTCACTTTTCCACTCGGATGTTTGATCGCCACCTGATCGCCTCCGCGGCCAAGGACCAGATCAAGACCCGATTGCGCCATGCTGCCAAGTTCGACAAGCGATGCCGAACCGGCGCCCACACCAATGCTCAAGGTCAGTGCCAGATTATCCTTCGCCGTCACTTCCCGGATATCGTCCAGGATGGCGAATTTCGACATCTCCAATTGTTTCAGAATTGATTCATTAAATACAGCCATGAAACGGTCTGACGAAACCCGTTTGACGAAGATGCCGTGCGTCGCTCCCCAATCATTGACAAGCGAAGTGACCAGACTGTTCAAATTGCTGCGCGTCTGATCGTCCATGCCCTGGGCCAATTCATCGTAATTATCGATGAACAGGATTCCGATGACGGTGCGATCCGCGTAATACAAGGTTTCGATTTCCACTTGTTCGGTAATGTCGAATAGATAGAATAACCGGTCATCCGCTTTATAATAGACGCGGTATTTCCGATCGCCGAGCGTGATCGTCAAGTCCCGGATTTCTTCTGATTTCACCAATGTATGGAAATCATCCGACAAGCTGTAGATCGATCGGCCGATCAATGTGTCATAGTCAAGTACCGTACTGATGTATGGATTTGCCCATTCAATATTGAAATTATCATTCGCCAATAAAATACCGATCGGCATTTCCAGCAACGCCTCTTCCCCGACTTTTTTCATCCGGTAGGAGAGGCTTTCAATATGTTTTTCGGTTGCTTCGTACGTCCTTCTTTCTATCAGCCACGCAGCTATAAAAGTGGCTGTGAAAAGAAAAAAGAATATCCCCGCAGCCAGTTCTGATACAAACGCAATCAGAATGGTTGCGGCTAGCCCCAATATCAGCAACGCGAATAGCGGGTACCTCAATTTTCTTTTCCTAAAAAAAGCCGACATTCATTTCAGCTCCTTATTTCCCTTTAAAATCATGTGCCTTTTTGACCCAGCCCCGGATATCGAATCCGAGGTCCACGATTCCAACGATTATTGTAAATGCCTGTAACGGCAAGGCCAAAATTGTGACGACAACCGTCACCCATTTCGGCCAGCCTTCCTGCTTGATATAGAAATGATAGAAAGATATTCCCTGCAGGAACAACAACATCTGTAAAAGCATGGTCGCATTCATGAACGCTAAATAGACAATCGTTCCCTGTTCCAATTCCGTCAGCAATGAAAGGAGTAATACGATTAAATAATACCATAATACAGATTTCGGCAATTTCATATTATCAAATGACGGAAATTTTGGAACCGCGATGCCCAGCCGTTTTAGAATCGGCAAATTGATCAGCAGATGGATCCAGACAGTCAGAAAAACTGCCATAATGAGCAAGGTTGGCATCAATGTTTCCAATGATGTAAGCATTTGCCTCGAAGTTTCATTGTATTGTTCAACCTGCTCTGCGTCGCCGCCAAGCCGTTCCATCCATTCGCCGCCTGTAGCATAAGTCGCGCGGGCAGATGTTATAAATTCTTCTATAACATTGATGCCGAGAAGCCAGATGGAAATCACATATTGTGCCATGACCGACAACAGCGTAACAAGGCTTGCGCTGATGAACATGAACAATTTACTTTTCCGGTAATAAATTGACAGGCCAATAGCCAGCCCCAATGGCAGATAAATCAGTGCCAGCGGAAGCGACAAAATGCCGCCGATGATAAAACTGAGAAGCAGACAGACCGCTGCAAACAGCGTGGTTGGTTTCCACGGATATTTTGCGCTGTACCAGGCGGCCGGCAAAGCCAGAAACAAAGTGGTTATTACATTTAAAAGAGGAACGTATACAGAAATGGCCAACAATACCGTAAACACTGCCGCCATCAAAGCACCATTCGTTATTTGTCTTGTGCGTTGATTTTGCATGAAGCTGTTTTTCCCCTTCTTTCGGGTTTATTTCATCCTTATAATTGTAACACGATTGCAGAACCTGAACAAAAAAGGGCAACAGTCATCAGGGCTGCGGCGCCCAAATTATGTTGATAAATGTTCCTATATGTATGAAAACACAAAAAGACCGGTTTCCCGTTCTTTTTGTAAGGCTGTCGAAATACTGACTACTTCTTCAATCATTTCGCTCTAGGCGGACGCTTTCCGCGGGGAGCTCAGTATCTAACGAAAAACGATGCTCCTGTCTCTGCATCGCTGCGCTAGCTTCGAGACATGAAAAACCGTTGCAGCGTTACACGCTTCGTCGCAAAGGTTCGACCGAATGTAGGCTTCATTTTGGTTCAGTGCAGAAATGAATTGACTACTTTCTCACATGTAACAGACTTATAGGATATTTTTTTACCAGAAAGCAATCTGAGATATGGAGCAAAACAGCGAAGACGCCATGGGGACCAAGCGAAGTGCTGCGATCCACTCGGGCGAAGTGAAACGAGACCGAGTTAGCTCAGCGTGAGCCCCCAGGCAAGCGAAGCTGTTTTGCGGAATATCGGCTACTAAAGTCCATTTATTTAATATATATAGTTAAAAGACAACAAAAAAAAAGACCGGTTTCCCGGTCTTTTTGAAATCGTTATTATCTTTCTTCCGCAACAAACGGAATAAGTGCCATGATACGTGAGCGTTTGATAGCGATTGTCAACTTACGTTGCCATTTAGCGCTAGTGCCTGTAACACGACGTGGCAAGATTTTTCCTCTTTCAGAAATAAATTTCTTCAATAGGTCAGTATCTTTATAGTCGATGTGTGTGATGTTGTTTGACGTAAAATAACAAACCTTTTTACGCTTTTTGCCTCCGCGACGTGGTGCCATATCGAATTACCTCCTTTTTGCTAAGATTTTAAGCCCTTTGGCCAGTTCCTCTTAGAACGGCAGATCGTCATCTGAAACTTCGATCGGTCCGCTGTTGTTTGAGAATGGATCCTGGTCTACACGGGTCTGATTATTTTGTTGACTTGGCTGACTTGTCGGTTGGTTCTGCTGATAGGATGGCTGTTGCCCTTGTGAACGGTCTGAACCGGCTCCGGCGCTCCGCGGTTCAAGGAATTGAACGCTGTCCGCCACCACTTCAGTCGTATAAACACGCTTTCCATCCTGTCCCTCGTAGCTGCCCGTCTGGATGCGGCCTTCAACACCTGCCAAGCTCCCTTTTTTCAGGAAGTTCGCTGTGTTTTCAGCTTGTTTGCGCCAAACAGTACAGTTGATAAAATCCGCTTCTTTTTCACCTTGCGCATTGGAGAATGTCCGGTTTACAGCCAGTGTAAAACGTGTCACCGCCGCACCGCTTGGTGTGTAGCGCAAATCTGGATCTTTTGTCAGCCTTCCGACTAAAACAACTCGGTTAATCATCAGAATTCAACCTCCTTTAAGTCAAAATTATTTACAATTCCATATGGCGCTTACGCGTCTTTGCGTACAGCGATATGGCGAATGATGTCTTCGTTAATGTTCGCAAGACGTGTAAATTCGTTGATAGCTTCAGAGCCAGCGTTAAGTTTAACGATCTGGTAGAAACCTTCACGCAAATCGTTGATCTCGTAAGCTAAACGACGTTTACCCCATTCTTTCGACTCGATGATTTCAGCACCGTTAGTAGTAAGGATTTCGTCAAAACGCTCAACTAGAGCTTTTTTCGCTTCCTCTTCAATAGCAGGCTGAATAATGTACATTAGTTCATACTCTCTCATCGTGTTGTCACCTCCTTATGGACTTGGGCCCTACTGATTTCAGCGGGCAAGGAGCAAGCAATTAAAAATATTACTCACATCACTGTATTGTAGCACAAACGGCTATGCCCTGCAACTGTCATTTCCACCGGATTATCCGCTATACTTTTATTAGAATAGAGGAAATTCAAGGGCAGGAATTGGATCAGCGAAGAATAAACCCCTTCCCCCTTCCCCTTTGCCCACCGAATTTCCAACCAAAAGGAAGTGAATCCGTGAAACCTTCATCCATCATCGAACTCAAATTGGAAGAAATCGCGCCGAAAATGCTGTGGATCAATATCTGGCTGCTGATCGGTTTTGCTGTCGCTTATCACCTTTTCGCAGAGCCGCTGCAATTCAGCTTTTCCCTCTGGGGCATTGCCTATTTTACAGTCGGCTATATCGTGTTGGTTCTCTTGCATGAATTTTTTCATCTGATTGGTTTCATCGTGTTTGGAAGAGTACCGCTTTCTTCGCTCAGTTACGGCATGGAATTGTCCAAGGGCTACGCCTATGCCACGAGCAGTTCACCGATTCAAAACAAGCGGATGCGCAAAGTATTGCTGCTGCCTTTTTGGACGACTGCGGTCATTCCCACCATCATCGGTTTTTGGCTGGAAGACCAGGTTCTCGTGCTGCTCGGAGCGATGCTCGCTGCCGGGGCCGCCGGCGATTTTCTGATGTACAATAAATTGCGCAAAGTAAAAGACGAGGCTTGGATTCTTGATGATCCTTCACAGCCCCGCCTTTATGTATATGATGAATATCCGGATTCCGGAGATTCATCGATTTCTTGATGTGTGTGCTTTTCTACTGTCCAGACTCCGACGGCCCAGCTAGAAGGCAGAACAGGCGTTAACGCTTTTCTAAACGTATGCAATATCCCAAACGCCGCTTGAAATTTTCGTTTTCAATAAGTCTTTGTCTTTTGCCAGATAAACCGTGGCTTCCAGCACTTCGCCGTTTACTTCAACAGGAATCACCGATTTCTCATAAAAATCAGTCGCTTCATCGCCCGTACAATCTTCCAGAAAGTCGAGTGCCGGCCACAGCACTTCCGGAATTTCATAAACTTCCCCGTGAATCTGATCCGCTCCATCCAGGCTCATCGCCGGATAGCCGAGCCCAGTATCATAAAGCGAACCTGCAGCAACCGCCTGCTCAGCTTTTAACGAAGCTTCCTCCAGATAGAAATTGTATTTCCCACCAGTCTTTAACGTTCCATATACAAATAACAGCATGTTTTTTCCCTCCAAATTTAAAAACCGGATGCAAAAAGGCATCCGGTTTGGTTTATTATTCCTGACTCGGTATGTCGCCGGTGTTATTCTTGAGTTGTATCCGTGGCAACATCCAAAATCTTACACATTAAATCTGAACAACATGACATCGCCGTCTTTGACAAGGTATTCCTTGCCTTCCTGGCGAACTTTCCCAGCTTCTTTTGCTGCAGCCATCGAACCGGCTTCCACCAATTCTTCATAAGCCACAGTTTCGGCGCGAATAAAACCACGCTCGAAATCAGAATGGATGACCCCCGCACATTGCGGTGCTTTCATCCCTTTTTTGAATGTCCATGCACGAACTTCCTGCACGCCGGCAGTAAAGTAGGTCGCAAGTCCAAGCAAATTGTACGATGCTTTGACCAATTGATCCAAGCCTGATTCTTCGATGCCCAGTTCTTCAAGGAACATTTCTTTTTCCTCGTCTTCCAACTCGGCCATTTCTTCCTCAATTTTCGCACATACAACAATGACTTCCGAATTATCTTCAGCAGCATATTTCCGTACTTCCTGCACGTATGGATTATTGTCCGCTTCCGCAATTTCATCTTCTGCCACGTTAGCCACATAAAGCATAGGCTTAAGTGTTAATAAATTCAAGCTTTTCGCTATGCGCATCTCATCTTCCGTAAAATCGATGGACCGGGCAAGCTTGCCTTCTTCGAATGTTTCGCGCAATTTCATAAGAACCGGCTCTTCTGCAACCGCATCCTTGTCTTTTTGTTTCACAAGTTTCGCGGCGCGCACAATTCTTTTTTCAATGCTTTCCATATCCGCAAGAATCAATTCAAGATTGATCACTTCGATATCGGAAATCGGATCCACATTTCCAGATACGTGTGTAATATTGTCATCTGCAAAACAACGCACTACCTGGCAGATGGCATCCACTTCACGAATGTGCGAAAGGAATTTATTGCCGAGACCTTCACCTTTGCTGGCGCCTTTTACAATACCCGCTATGTCCGTGAATTCAAACGCAGTCGGAACAGTTTTTTTCGGTTCGACCAATTCAGTCAGTTTGTCTAAGCGTTCATCCGGAACTTCTACAATTCCGACGTTTGGATCTATTGTACAGAACGGGTAGTTTGCCGCTTCCGCGCCCGCCTTGGTTATAGCGTTAAATAATGTGGATTTCCCTACGTTTGGTAATCCTACAATCCCTGCAGTTAATGCCAAAGGATTCACGACCTTTCTTCTTTGAAAACGATTTATTTTTTATACAACCACTCTATTATAGGAACAGAATAACAAAATGTCCATTAATCATTCCGCTTCCGCTTTGATAAGAACTTTTTTCATCTTCTTATTAAATTCAATTCGTGGAATCATGACGCTGTGCTGGCACCCTTCACATTTGATGCGGATATCCGCACCCATCCGGATAATTTTCCAGGCATTTGCGCCGCATGGATGGCCCTTTTTCATCTCGACGACATCATTCAATCCGAATTCTTTCATTTCCATCGTCCAAACTCCTTCATCATTTTTTGGCAATCGCTGCCGAACTTGATGCCTCCGGCGAACGCTGCATCATTACCATGCGCGGATATGGAATTTCAACTCCGCGTTGGTCGAGAAATTCCTTTAAATCCCGGCGCATGCTTCTGGCAATAGCAAAATGCTGCATCGGAAGCGTTTCGGCCGTAATGCGCATGACCACTTCCGTTGTCGTCAGATTCTGGACACCGAGCAGTTCAGCGGGTTTGATGATCTGCTCATAGTGGTCCTGCAGCGTTCCAATAAATTCAACGATCAGGTTTTCCACTTTTGCAATATCCGATTCATAGGAAATATTAACATCCACCACTGCAATCGAATTATGAATGGAGAAGTTAACAACATCCGTTACGTTGCCATTCGGAAAAATGAATAATTCCCCCGTCCAGGCTTTCACTTTTGTCGTACGCAGTCCAATTTCTTCAACCGTTCCCTCTGCTTGCCCGATCCGGACATAATCACCGACCGAAAACTGGTCCTCAAAAATGATGAAGAATCCGGTAATGATATCGCGCACAAGATTCTGTGCGCCGAAGCCAATTGCAAGGCCCAACACACCCGCACCGGCTATCAAACCGGTAATGTCGATCGTGAAGGTCGATAACACCGCAATGATGGCAACAAAATATACTACATAAGCTACCACGTTTTCAAGTAATTTCGATAAAGTCTGCTGGCGCCGTTCATTATATTTCAACGGTCCGCGAATTCTAACCGAAAATGTTTTCCGGATGACGACTCTTATGACAATTACAGCAATATAGGCGGCCAATGTAATCATGATCACTTTCACAAAGACCCAACCCAGCCCTATCCACATCGTCTCATCTGTCAGCATCTCATAGGCTGCCTGATACAGGCTTTCTAAAGTCATTATTGTTTCACTTCCTTATGGCATCAAATTGAATTGATAAATTACCGTGACTGCCAATGCAACAACTAGAATTCCTGGCAATAAATTCGCCACCCGTATTTTTGTGATGCCCATCAGATTCAATCCGATTGCGACGATCATGATGCCGCCGGTAGCCGACATCTCCGTGATGAACAAATCGAGTGCCGCGTCAGGAACAATCAGGCTGATTTGCGTTGCAAACAGCGCAATCAGTCCCTGATAAACAAAAACCGGTGCAGCAGATAACAGTACGCCGATGCCCAACGTCGACGCGAGAATTATCGATGTGAATCCATCAATAATCCCTTTCGAGATCAAAACGCCGTGTTCATTGCTCAGTCCACTTTCCAGTGCGCCGATGACGCCCATTGCCCCAATCACGAATATCAATGTGGCAGCAACAAAGCCCTGAGCGATACTTCCCTTACTTTCTTTCGCACCCAATTTCACTTCGATCCAATGGCCGAAATGATTGAGTTTCCCGTCAAGATTTGCCCATTCACCAATGACCGTTCCAAACACCAGGCTGATGATGACAATGACAAAGTTCTGGCTTTCGAATCCCATTTGCAACCCGAGCACCACTACTGCCAATCCGATGGCATACATAACAGTTTCTTTCATCTTATCAGGGATATTCCGAAGAGCTCTGCCGATAAGGGTTCCTGCAATTATCAATGCCGCATTTATCAACGTTCCTAACAGAACCATTTACCCAGCTCCTTCCCCACTCCAAACCAATCTATTTTCCATGTAAGTTGAATTTACTAACCGACATTCCGCAAAACACGTGCTCCTGCATCGCTGCGCTGCTTCGTTCAACTCTTCGCTGTTTTGCTCCATATCTCTAGAGAGTGCTCTCAGTGTCGAAGCGGTATTATACACACTTTTTCTATAATTCAAGACAAATATGCATAGTCCCAGCACATAAACAGAACCTATTCCCCTTCTGAGGAGAATAGGCACGGGCTTGTCAATTCAAAAGTTCCAATATACGTTCCAGGTCTTCTTCCGAGAAAAACTCGATTTCAATCTTCCCTTTGTTCTTGTTCTTCTTGATCTGGACGTTCGTACCGAACCGGTCACGAAGTTCAGATTGTTTTTCTTCTATAAAGATATCCTTCTTTTTCTCAATTGTTTCACGTGGAACATCTTCGTTCAATCTTTGCACGAGATTCTCCAGCTGGCGAACGTTCAAGTTATCTTTAACAACCTTTAGCGCTGTTACCGGAATGCTTTTCTTCGAACGGAGACCTAATAACGTCCGACCGTGGCCCATCGACAATTTCTTGCTGGAAATCAATTGACGGACCTCTTTCGGCAAAGCCAATAAACGGACATGATTCGCTATATGCGGACGGCTTTTCCCTAATCGGAAAGCCAATTGCTCTTGGGTCAGATTTAACGCTTCCATCAATTTCTGATAAGCCTCGGCTTCTTCAATCGGCGTTAAATCTTCCCGTTGAAGGTTTTCCAATATAGCAAGTTCCATCATTTGCTGATCCGATAATTCTTTAATGATTGCCGGAATTCCATCTAATTTTGCAAGTTTGGCAGCACGGAAACGTCTTTCTCCAACGACCAGTTCGAAGCGATTGCCAGCTTTTCTGACTATAACCGGCTGCAGGATGCCATGTTCTTTGATCGACTCAGCCAATTCGCCAAGTGCAGCTTCATCGAAAATTTTACGCGGTTGATAAGGGTTCGCTTTGATATCCGAAATACTGACTTCGCTGACCGTTTCATTTTTCGTTAAATTTTCACCTGGAAACAATGCATTGATGCCTTTTCCCAACCCTTTAGCCATTATGAATCACTTCCCTCGCCATTTCTAAATACATTTCCGCGCCTTTTGATTTCGCATCATAGATGATGATCGGTTCCCCGTGACTTGGTGCTTCACTCAATCTTACGTTCCGGGGGATGATTGTCCGATATACTTTGTCCTGGAAATACTTTTTCACTTCTTCAATAACCTGGATGCCCAAGTTCGTCCGGGCATCGAGCATAGTCAACAGTACACCGTCAATCATCAAATCATGGTTTAAATGCTTCTGAACCAAACGGATGGTGCTCAATAATTGGCTTAACCCTTCCAGTGCATAATACTCACATTGCACCGGAATAATGATGGCGTCGGAAGCCGTCAACGAGTTAATGGTTAACAGTCCCAAAGATGGCGGACAATCAATGATGATGTAGTCATACATCCCTTTCACTTCTTCAAGTGCACTTTTCAGTCGCACTTCTCTTGACATGGTGGAAACCAATTCAATTTCGGCACCGGCCAAAGAGATGGTCGCCGGCACTAAATGAAGATTTTCCACCTTCGTTTCCATAATGGTGTCTTTGATGTCCACATCGTCGATCAGCACTTCATAGATGCATTGGTCGACGTCTCCTTTATTGACGCCTACGCCACTGGTCGCGTTCCCTTGTGGATCGATATCTATTAAAAGAACTTTCTTGCCTAAGTATGCAAGACAGGCACTTAAGTTTACTGAAGAGGTCGTTTTTCCTACGCCGCCTTTCTGATTGGCGATCGCAATTGTTCTACCCACACTTGCACCAACTTTCTTTCTTTCTGCTTTTCTCATTTCTAGGGGAAACAGAGCTTTCGCTATTGTTTCCCCTCCCGTCATTCTATTGTATCAAAATATTTCTCCAGTAAGATTACAAAGCGATTAAAAAAAGCCTTTCCCTCACAGGAAAGTGCTTTTTAAGATTTTTTCTTCGGTATTTTTACGGTGATTTGATAATACTCGTCGTGTTCTTCTTCTTCGGAAGAAACATCGATACCGCTTTTTGTTACCATCGTCAACGATTGCTTGATGGTATTCATCGCAATTCTGACATCCCGGCTGAATGCTTTGCGCTTCGGCTTGGCTTTTTTCGGTTCAGTCGAAAGATGGTTTTTCACTTTGATTTCCAGTTGCTTCACGTTCAGGTTCTGTTCAACCGTGTCCTGGAAAAACTTCAGCTGAGTCGCTGGCTCCTTTAATTGCAGCAGCACCCGGGCATGGCGTTCCGTGATCACCCGGTCCATCAAAGCCTGCTTCAGCTCTTCCGGCAGTTTCAGCAAGCGCAGCTTGTTGGACACTGTAGACTGGCCTTTGCCCAATCGTTGAGCCAGCGCTTCTTGCGTAATCTCATGGATTTCCAAAAGATTATGGTAGGCATTGGCTTCCTCGATCGCTGTCAGTTCTTCGCGCTGAAGGTTTTCGATCAAAGCGATGGACGCCGTTTCTTTATCACTCAATTGGCGAACGATGGCCGGCACTTCTTCCCAGCCCAATGATTTCATCGCCCGGAAACGGCGCTCCCCGGCAATGATTTCAAAATTATCGTCTTCATCAACCCGTACAACGATGGGCTGAATAACGCCATGCATATGGATCGTGCGCGCCAGTTCTTCGATTTTGTCTTCATCAAAGATCGTTCTTGGCTGAAATTTATTCGCAATTATTTTATCGATCGGCAATTTGACAACTTCTTCTGAAGCTTCACTCACCGGTTTTTCAATAACTTCTGTCTCTTCTTTATCTACGCCCCCGAAGAAACGTGAAAAAGGACTTTTCATCCTCAAGCACCACCTTTTAAAAGCTCACTTGTACATAATTCGCTGTTCCTGCTGCAATACCTGCTTTTCCCATTGTTCCACGTGAAACATTCAAAACTTGTGATTCAAGTAATTGGTGATTTATTCGGCGTACCCGGTTTTCTTGGATACTTTTTCGGTGTTTCCTTGAATTTACGGAAAACTTGCAGGTATCGCTCACTTTCCTCAATCGGCAAGGTGAAGGCATGGACACTTTCCTGTTTGACCCCGAGTTTATCAAGTGCCCGTTCGGCATCCTTCAATTCGTCAGGGGCAGAAGCTGCTTTCATCGCGGCGAATATTCCGCCGTTTTTAACAAGCGGCACACATAATTCGGCTAACACAGACAACCTTGCCACAGCACGGGCCGTCACCAAATCATATTGTGCGCGATGTTCCGATTGTCCAAAGTCTTCAGCTCGCGCATGCACAAACTGGACATCTGCCAATTCCAGCTTGTCGCTTAAATGGTTGAGGAATTGAATGCGTTTATTCAATGAATCCACAATGGTCACCTGGATATGCGGGAAACAGATTTTTAATGGAATGCTCGGAAAACCGGCACCCGCTCCCACATCACATACTTTTAAAGGCTTTGTGAAATCCAAATAAAAAGCCGCAGTTACCGAGTCGTAGAAATGCTTCAAGTAAACAGATGGCTGATCGGTGATGGCAGTCAGGTTCATCTTGTCGTTCCATTCGACCAATTCTTCGAAATAGATTCTGAACTGCTGCAGTTGCCGGTCGTCCAATTCTATTCCTTTTTCGCTGAGGGCGTCTTTAAATTGCTGTTCATTCAATCTGCTTCTTCCTCCCTCTTTTGTCCAAACCATAACGCATCATCATATGTAAAAAGGGCTGGTATCTCCCAGCCCTTTTTATTGGCTTTTGTATATTCTAACAGTAAGTCCATATAAATCGATATTCCGCAAAACAGCTTGCTTGCCTGGGGGCTCGCGCTGAGCTAACTCGGTCTCGTTTCACTTCGCCCGAGTGGATCTCAGCACTTCGCTTGGTCCCCATGGCGTCTGCGCTATTTTGCTTCATATCTTAGAGACTGGCTCAGTTAAAGTCAGTTTCTAAGCGCCGGCGCGGCTCAGGACGGGCCGGAGCAATAAGACGAGTGGTCTTCTCGGCTTATTGCGGGAGGCTAGTCCAAAGCGCCGAAGCGATATTACATGAAATTTTTTAAAAGTTATTCTTTAAATCACACCGAAACTTTCGCAATTCTTCCTTGTTCAATATACACCAAAAGAATCGAAATGTCAGCAGGGTTTACGCCTGAAATTCGGGAAGCCTGTGCAATGGAAAGAGGTCTGACCTCAGACATTTTTGCTCTCGCTTCCGTCGCAATGCCGGAAATCGCATGGTAATCGATACCGTCTGGAATCTTCTTGTTTTCCATTTTCTTGAGTTTGTCCACTTGCTGCAAGGACTTTTCGATGTACCCTTCATACTTCACCTGGATTTCAACCTGCTCTTTAATGTCTTCGCTAAGTTCAATCTCAGATGGCGTCAATTGGGCAATCATTTCATAATTCATTTCCGGGCGCTTCAACAGATCTGCACCACGGATGCCGTCTTTCAGCTCGCTTCCGCTTGCGTCACGGATGGCTTGCTGTGTTTCTTCGGTCGGCTTGATCATCGCTTTGCGCAAGCGGGCAATTTCTACTTCGATGCGCTGCTTTTTCTCAATAAAGCGGTCATAGCGGGCTTCATCAATCATGCCCAGCTTGTAGCCCAATTCAGTCAAGCGCATATCCGCATTGTCATGGCGCAGCAAGAGGCGATATTCAGCGCGCGACGTCAACAGACGATAGGGTTCACTTGTCCCTTTCGTTACCAGGTCGTCGATGAGAACGCCGATATAGGCTTCCGAACGGCTCAGGATCACTTCTTCTTTGCCAAGCACTTTTGCTGCTGCGTTGATGCCGGCCATCAATCCTTGTCCTGCCGCTTCTTCGTAGCCGGAAGTTCCGTTGATCTGGCCAGCTGTATAAAGATTTTCAATCTGTTTTGATTCGAGTGTCGGCCATAATTGCGTCGGTACGATTGCATCGTATTCGATGGCGTAGCCGGCACGCATCATATCCGCTTTTTCAAGCCCTGGAATGGACTCTATAAGTTTGCGCTGCACGTGTTCCGGCAGACTTGTTGAAAGCCCCTGAACGTAAACTTCACTTGTATTGCGGCCTTCCGGCTCAAGGAAAATCTGGTGTCTTGGCTTGTCGGCGAAACGGACGATTTTGTCTTCGATGGATGGGCAATATCTCGGACCGGTTCCTTTTGCCATACCCGAATACATCGGCGACAGGTGAAGATTGTCATCAATGATCTGGTGAGTTTCGGCAGTTGTATAGGTCAGCCAGCAAGGCAATTGATCCATAATAAATTCTGTTGTTTCGAAACCGAATGCCCGCGGCACATCGTCGCCCGGCTGAATTTCCGTTTTCGAATAATCGATGCTTTTGCTGTTGACGCGCGGAGGTGTGCCCGTTTTGAAACGCACGGTTTCAAAGCCCAGCTCCTCCAGGTGCTCAGCCAGTTTGATCGATGGCTGCTGGTTGTTCGGACCGCTGGAATACCGGAGGTCGCCGATGATGATTTCACCGCGCAGGAACGTGCCCGTCGTGATGACCACCGAATTGGCGCGGTAAATGCCACCAGCCTGCGTAAGCAAGCCTTTGACCATTCCGTCTTCCACAATCAGCTTTTCAACTACACCCTGGTGAAGGGTAAGATTTTCTTGGTCTTCCATCAGGCGTTTCATTTCCTGCTGGTAAAGCACTTTATCAGCCTGTGCACGCAACGCGCGCACGGCCGGCCCTTTGGCTGTATTCAACATTCTCATCTGAATGTGTGTTTTATCGATTACGCGCCCCATGGCTCCGCCAAGTGCGTCAATTTCACGTACAACAATCCCTTTCGCCGGTCCACCGATGGACGGGTTGCAAGGCATAAATGCGATCATATCCAAATTCATCGTCAAGGCGAGCGTTTTGGCTCCCATGCGGGCAGAGGCCAGCGCTGCTTCAGCACCTGCGTGTCCCGCTCCTACAACGATTACATCGAACGTGCCTGCTTCAAATTGTGGCATGTTCGTTCATTCCCTTCAAATTTTATTTTCCTAGGCAGAACTGTGAGAATAATTGGTTCAGGAGTCCGTCATCCGCCGTATCGCCGATGATTTCCCCCAGTAATTCCCAAGTTCGAGTAACATCTATTTGGATCATATCGACCGGCACGTCCATTTCCGCAGCCCCAATGGCATCTGAAATGGTTTGGTGTGCCTGGTGCAACAATGAAATATGGCGTGCGTTCGAAACATAAGTCATATCCCCTGCTTCGAGTTCCCCTTCAAAAAACAGATCCGCAATGGCCTGTTCGAGCTGATCGATTCCTTCTTCTTCTATTAAAGAAGTCGTCACCATCAAATTATCGCCAGCCAGTTGCTGCATTTGCTCCAAATCAATTTTGCGGGGCAAATCGGTTTTATTGACGACAACGATGTAATTCATGCCTTTGACCGCTTCAAATAATAATGCGTCTTCTTCGGTCAATTCTTCCGCATAATTCAGCACATACAGGATCAGATCCGCTTCCTTCAGCACTTTGCGGGAGCGCTCCACGCCGATGCGTTCGACGATGTCTTCGGTCTCCCGTATGCCGGCCGTATCGACCAGGCGAAGCGGTACGCCCCGAACATTCACATATTCCTCTATTATATCACGGGTCGTCCCCGCAATTTCAGTCACGATGGCTTTATTTTCCTGTACCAGGCTGTTCAACAGCGAGGATTTCCCGACATTCGGCCGTCCCACGATGACCGTAGAAAGCCCTTCACGGAGAATTTTCCCCTGAGATGAAGTCTGCAGCAGCTTGTCGATTTCCGCCTGCACCCATTTTGCCTTTTCCAGCATCATCGGCCGCGTCATTTCCTCGACGTCGTCGTATTCCGGGTAATCAATATTGACTTCCATCTGGGCAATCGACTCGAGCAGCGCCTGGCGCAATGTGCCGATGAGTTTCGACAGCCGCCCTTCCATCTGTCCGAGGGCAACGTCCATGGCACGGTCGGTCTTCGCGCGAATCAAATCCATGACCGCTTCCGCCTGGGATAAATCGATGCGGCCATTCAGGAACGCCCGCTTCGTAAATTCACCAGGTTCCGCAAGCCGGGCTCCGGCGCGCAAGACAAGCTGCAGCACACGGTTTACCGACACGATTCCCCCGTGGCAATTGATCTCAATGACGTCTTCCCGGGTAAAAGTTTTCGGACCTTTCATGAATGACAGCATCACTTCTTCGACGGTTTCCTCTGTCCATGGATCCCGAAGGTGGCCGTAGTGAATGGTATGGGTCGGCTGCGTTGCCAATGTTTTGCCGCTTGCCGCTCGGAACAGTCGGTCCGCAATCGAAATCGCTTCCGGGCCGCTCAAACGGACAATGGCGATCGCTCCTTCGCCTGAGGGCGTCGATATCGCAGCAATCGTATCGAACTCCATGATGTATCCTCCTCTATGTGCAGAAAAATCAAATGCCGCGCCGGAATAATTAATTATCCACAGCCGCCATTTTTTCTCTTCATCTATATAATTTCAGTTTGCTCTTTAAAAAAGTTGTCCACATGTGGACAACTGAGAAAATTACATGACTTTCTAACATATTACAATAGCATAATTCTGTTTGAACCGAAAGACAGAGAACTTTTTTGCGCCAATTAATTCAGCTGCCGATTCCTTATTGTCTCTTCTCCCTCTTTTTGCTCCTCCTGCCGGACAGCCCCCCTAATTTCAGCCAACAAAAAAACAGCCCGCTTTTTTTACAAGCGGGCTGCTCTTTTTATCGCACCGGTTCGATGACCAGGTAGCGGTTCGGATCTTTTCCTTCTGAAAAAGTATCAATATCAAGGCGTCTCGACAAAGCTTGATGAATCACTTTGCGTTCGTAGGACGGCATCGGTTCGAATTGGACACGGCTGCCGGTGCGGATCGCTTTGTCAGCCATCCGGTCCGCCAGCTGTTCCAACGTTTCCTGGCGGCGTTCACGGTAATTCTCCGCATCCAGTTCCACCATCATGAATTGATTCGCGTATTTATTGGCCACCAATTGCGCCAATTGCTGAAGTGAATTCAAGGTATGCCCTCTTTTTCCAATCAGAATCGCCACTTTTTCACTTTCCAGATAAAAACTGGCTTGCTTGCCTTTGACGCTATGGCTGACCGACAAATCGTCGATCCCCATCTCCTTTGCAACGGCCTGTAAGTATTTCTTTGTTTCTTCAATCGCCTGATCATTTGAAGGACGAGATTTTTCCGCTTGTCCCTCTTGTTCAGCAGGCTTTTCAGTCAGTTCTTCTGTAATTACAGGAATTTCGGATTCTTTTTCACTGTCCTGCAGTGTTGGCTCCGGTTGGTTCACCGTCACTTCCACTTCAGCTTGTTTGGCGCCAAATCCGAAAAATCCTTTTTTCTCTTCCTGGATTACGTTGATGCTTACTTCTTCTCGTGTAACTTGGAGTTTTTCTAATGCTTCAGATATCGCGTTTTCAACAGTTAGACCCGTCTGCGTAATCTGTTTCACTTTTTAGCCCCTCCTGCTTTCGTTTTAACAGGTTGCTGCACTTCTTTCTTTTCCCAAGGACGGTAGATAAATAGATTTTGGATCAATGAAATGATATTTCCGATTACCCAATACAATGTCAAAGCGGAAGGCAAAATTGCACCAAAACCGACGATCATAACAGGCATGAAATACATCATCATTTTCATTTGCGGATTGTCCATTGCTGGGCCTGTGCGGAGTACAACATATTGCATTGCACCAGCAATAATTGCCAAGATAATGCTTGGTTCAGCAAGCGGAAAAATAAGGAATGAGCCCAAATTGATCTCAGGCGTGCTGTTCATACGGCTGATTGCGTGATAGAAACCGATCAGCACTGGCATCTGGACCACAATCGGCAGACAGCCCGCCATCGGGTTGACGCCTCTTTCCTGGAACATTGCCATCATTTCTTTTTGGTATTTCTGCTGAGTTACAGCATCTTTCGATTGGTATTTCTCTTTCAGCTTTTTAAGTTCCGGCTGAATTTCCTGCATGCGCTTCGAACTGCGCGTCTGTTTGATCATCAGCGGCAGCATCACCAATCGGATGATGATAGTTACTGCGATGATCCCGAATGCATATGTTCCCAAAAAGTCTTTGAAATAAGTGATTGCTGATACGAGCGGCCAAACGATAAACTCGTTCCAGAACCCATCGCTGTCGCTGTTGATCGGCTGATCGAATTCTGTACAACCGGATAACAGCAAGGCAACGCCTATCAGCGCGATGATCAATAAATTACGCTTGTTCAAGCTTCTTCCCCCAAACTAATTCTAATTACTTCTATAGTAACATTCCCTTTGCTGCGCTTTCTACTTCTTTGGCAAAGCGCGGGCAATTTTTAAAACATGCTGCAAATTCTTCTTGCTTTCATGGTAATCCAATGTGGCCGCCTGTTGCCTGGCGATGATAACATAATCCGCGTTTGGCGCCAGCTCATCCTTCATTTCCAGGAAAGCTTGCCGGATATATCGCTTGATGCGATTCCTCACCACTGCGTTGCCTACTTTCTTGCTGACGGATAAGCCGACCCTGAATTCAGGCTGGTCACTTTTCAGCATATAGACAATGAATTGACGATTTGCGAATGACTTTCCGTGCTTGAATACCCGCTGGAATTCTTTATCTTTCTTGATCCGCTGATGCTTATTCATTTTTTCACCTGCTTATTTTGGTTCATCTCCGGCCGATTTCCGGCTGAAAAGAAAAAAAAGACCACTGATGCGGTCAGTGGACTTAAGCTGATAATACTTTTCTTCCTTTACGACGGCGTGCTGCAATTATGCGGCGTCCGTTTTTAGTGCTCATACGTGCTCTGAAGCCGTGTACTTTGCTGTGTTTACGTTTATTCGGTTGGTATGTGCGCAATGTCATATATGACACCTCCTGATAATGTGAGTTAACTATTTATCTTAAAGACAGTCTCGACTATTATAATGGCTGGCCCTATCAAATGTCAATCTCTTATTCGAGATCGTACTATTCTTTAATAATAATGTTATCCACATTCACAAAATAGTTTTCGGGATTTGCTGTGTACGAATTTTTTCGGTAAAATAATTATCCACACCCCTTATCTACAAGTTCCGCACATATGAACCGCATGTGGATAGCTCTATTGTGCACCATTCGGGATATGTGGATAAGTTCAATAAATTCTTGTATTGTCTATTCTTTTTTGGTAACATTAACTTGTTTTCACTTGTTGATAATTTTTATCCCAAAATACTTATCCACAAACTGTGGGTAAGATGTGGATAGTTATTCAACAACCTGTTCATCAATGTTATCCACAGGCTGTGGCTTTGTGTATGGTATACTTAAAAAATATTTTACATATAAAGGAGAAACGCTATTGGAACACTTAGACGAAATTTGGTCGAGTGTCTTAGCCAAAGTTGAAACCAAAATCTCCAAACCCAGTTTTGAAACATGGCTAAAATCAACAAAACTTTTGACTTATCAGGGTGATACCGTCACTATTTCCGCTCCGAATTCGTTTGCACGTGACTGGCTTGAAAACCATTACGTCCATTTAATAACAGGAATTCTGTCGGATCTGACCGGTGACGATCTGCATATCAAATTTGTTGTGCCCAAAGATCAGGACATGGACGATTTTCAGCTTCCAGCGCCCCGCATAAAGCCGGGCCAGAATGACCAGCAGGAGTTTTTGCCGGGAATGCTGAACCCCAAATACACTTTTGATACATTTGTAATTGGGTCAGGCAACCGTTTCGCACACGCTGCATCGCTTGCAGTGGCCGAAGCTCCCGCAAAAGCCTATAATCCGCTGTTCATCTATGGAGGCGTAGGACTTGGCAAGACCCACCTCATGCACGCAATCGGACATTACGTCCTCGAACACAACCCGAATGCCAAAGTGGTTTATTTATCATCGGAAAAATTCACCAACGAATTCATCAACTCCATACGGGATAACCAAACCGTCGATTTCCGAAATAAATACCGGAGTGTCGATATTCTTCTGATTGACGATATTCAATTTTTGGCTGGCAAAGAACAGACCCAGGAAGAGTTTTTCCATACCTTTAATACGCTGCACGAAGAATCCAAGCAGATCATCATCTCCAGCGATCGGCCGCCAAAAGAGATTCCGACACTCGAAGACCGCTTGCGGTCGCGTTTTGAGTGGGGTCTGATCACGGATATTACACCGCCGGATCTGGAAACACGGATTGCCATCCTGCGCAAAAAAGCAAAAGCAGACGGCCTCGATATTCCGAACGATGTCATGACCTATATCGCCAATTCCATCGATTCCAATATCCGGGAACTCGAAGGGGCATTGATTCGCGTAGTGGCTTATTCGTCTTTGATCAACCGTGATATGAGTGCGGATCTTGCTGCAGAAGCGCTGAAAGACATCATGCCGAATGCGAAACCGAAAGTCATTACGATTTTGGACATTCAGCATGCGGTCGGCGATCAATTCAATATCAAAATTGATGATTTCAAAACGAAGCGCCGGACAAAAGACATCGCCTATCCAAGACAGGTGGCGATGTACCTTTCCAGGGAGCTTACTGATTTTTCATTACCCAAAATCGGAGAAGAATTCGGAGGACGCGACCATACGACGGTCATCCACGCCCACGAAAAGATTTCGACGATGCTGAAAGACAACCAGCAGCTCCAACAGGACGTCAAAGACATCAAAAAAGCGCTCACCAAGTAAAATTCAGCTGTGGATAAGCACCAAAATAATGCACTGCCTTACACACAGCTTATCTACATGTGGATAACCCGCCAGAATTCAAAAAAACAAGCTTATCCACATATTCACAGGCCCTACTACTATTATTACTTTAAAAAGCTTTAAACAAAATATATATATAAGCGAGGTTCGAGAATGAAATTCGAGATAATGCGTGAGCGATTAGTTGAAGGATTAAACGATGTAATGAAAGCAGTCAGTTCAAAAACAACGATCCCGATTTTAACAGGGATCAAAATGGACGTTTCTTCCGAAGGAATGAGACTCACGGGCAGTGATTCAGATATCACGATCCAAACGTTCATCCCGGCAGAAGAAGACGGCGAACAGATCATTCGGGTCGCACAGGGAGGAAGCATTGTTCTCCAGGCGAAAGTATTCGGTGAAATCATTCGTAAACTGCCGACAAATGATGTGGAGATTGAAATTACAGGAAACTTCCAGACACATATTCGTTCAGGAAAATCCGAGTTCCATCTTATAGGATTGGATGCAATGGATTATCCCCAACTTCCGGAAATCCAGGATGACCGTTTGTTCACAATCCCGGCAGATCTGCTGAAAACGATCAACCGCGAAACCGTGTTTGCCGTTTCCAGTTCAGAAACACGCCCGGTCCTTACCGGCGTCCATTGGGAAGTGAAAGACGGCGAATTGGTATGCGTCGCAACTGACAGCCACCGTCTGGCACGCCGCAAAACGACGTTAGAAACCTTGCCGGAAGGCGAATACAGCGTCGTTATTCCAGGTAAGAGCTTGAATGAGCTCAATAAAATCCTAGATGACACTTCCGAAGCGGTTGAAATCGTCATGACCAACCAACAGGTGCTGTTCAAATCAAAACATATCCTTTTCTTCTCAAGGCTTCTTGAAGGAAACTATCCGGATACGTCACGCTTGATCCCGGCAGAATACAAAACCAACGTCACTGTAAATGGCCGTTCATTGCTGCAGGCAATTGACCGCGCTTCTTTATTGGCACGCGAAGAACGCAATAATGTGGTCCGTTTTTCAGCGTCGGAAGGCAATGATGTCGAAGTTTCTTCGAATTCACCGGAAGTCGGAAAAGTCGAAGAGCAGCTTCAGGCACAAAGTATAGAAGGGGAAGATCTGAAAATCTCCTTCAGTGCGAAATTCATGATGGATGCGCTGAAAGCAATTGACGGCCAAGATGTGGTCATTCAATTCTCTGGTGCGATGCGCCCATTCGTCCTGAAATCAGCATTGGATGATTCGATTCTTCAGCTTATTCTTCCTGTCCGGACATATTAAATACTCAGCAACACCTCAGGATAGCCCATACAGGCTATCCTTTTTTACTTCTGGGGGTATATAGGGTAAAATAAAGGGATAGACTACGAATTGAAGGATGAGTGCATTTTGAGAGAAATCGGTATTGAGACAGAATTTATAACTTTGGGACAATTATTGAAAATGACAGATACAATCAGTTCGGGTGGAATGGCAAAATGGTTCCTGAGCGAACACGATGTTTTCGTCAACGGAGAAGCGGAAAACCGCAGAGGCAAAAAACTGCGTCCGGATGACACAGTTTCAATTCCAGAGGTGGGAGAATTCCGTATCGTCGTCGCCGAAGGCATGAGCTTCGATGCGGATTGACCGTCTCGAGCTCCTGAATTACCGCAACTATGAAAAACTGGAGCTGTCGTTTTCCCCTGAGATCAACGTCTTTATAGGAGAGAACGCGCAAGGCAAGACCAATATCATGGAAGCATTGTATGTGCTGTCGATGGCCAAATCCCATCGCACTTCCAACGACAAGGAACTCATACGCTGGGATGCCGAATATGGTAAAATAAAAGCTGATGTGTTCCGCAAATACGGCAAACTTCCGCTTGAAATCACCTTGTCGAAAAAAGGCAAAACGGCGAAAGTCAATCACCTGGAACAACGGAGACTGAGCGATTATATCGGCCAATTGAATGTCGTCATGTTCGCCCCGGAAGACCTGCATCTTGTTAAAGGCAGCCCCCAGGTGCGGCGGCGTTTCATCGATATGGAAATCGGCCAGATTTCGCCTGTTTATCTGCATGACCTTTTGACTTACCAAAAGCTGTTAAAACAGCGGAATCATATATTGAAGCAACATTACGGCAAACAATCGATCAATGACGTCATGTTCGACGTCTATACGGATCAATTTATAGCAGCAGCGGTAAAAATCATCCGAAAAAGATTTCATTTTATGGAACTTCTTCAGAAGTGGGCGGCTCCGATCCATCAGGGAATTTCCAGAGGCCTCGAGCAGCTTGAAATCCGCTATCAGCCCATCAACGGTTTGGACCCGAATTGGACGCCGGAAAAAATGGCGTCTTTTTTAGGGGAAAAGCTGGTCGAGGTCAGAAAAAGAGAAATAGACCGTGGAGTGACGCTTGTCGGTCCGCACCGGGACGAGCTTCAATTCTTCGTCAATGGCTATGATGTCCAGACCTACGGCTCGCAGGGCCAACAGCGGACAACCGCCCTGTCACTGAAATTGGCTGAAATCGAGCTCATCAAACAGGAAGTGGGAGAGCCTCCGGTTTTATTACTGGACGATGTATTGTCGGAATTGGATGATTACCGCCAATCCCATTTGCTGAATACGATACGCGGTTCAGTCCAAACATTCGTGACGACAACCAGTGTAGACGGAATCCAGCACGAGACGATTCAAAGCGCCCGTCTTTTCGAAGTAACAAATGGGACCGTCAAAGAGTAAAATAGGAAGTAATTGCAAGTAGCCCAGTTCAATCCGAATAGCTGAAGGCTTGGCCGTCAATGGGCATCTACTGTAAATGGCGGTGTTTTTGTGCGGCTGGTAATGCTGATTGGGGAATTTTGCGTTTCATTAGATAAAAGTAAACAGTCCAGCTAGTTATAGCTTGTCACGGGAAATAGAAATGTTGTAAGAAAGAGCAGGTGGATGGAATGGCTATGGAAGAAAACAAACTTCAAGACTCATATGGCGCCAATCAAATCCAGGTACTGGAAGGGTTGGAAGCTGTTCGCAAAAGACCGGGGATGTATATCGGGTCGACTGGTTCACGAGGCCTTCACCATTTGGTGTGGGAAATTGTCGATAACAGTATCGATGAAGCGCTTGCCGGTCATTGCGATCAAATCAAAGTGACAATTGAAAAGGATAATTGGATCCGCGTCGAAGATAATGGCCGCGGAATTCCGGTTGGTATGCAGGAGAAAATGGGGCGTCCGGCTGTCGAAGTCATCATGACTGTGCTCCATGCCGGCGGTAAATTCGGCGGCGGCGGATATAAAGTGTCGGGCGGACTTCACGGAGTAGGTGCTTCGGTGGTAAATGCTTTGTCAGAAGTGACCGAAGTTTATGTAAACCGTGATTCAAAGCGCCATTACATTAAATTCGAACGCGGAGCGGTGACGGAAGAATTGAATGTCATCGGAGAATCCGACCACACAGGAACGACGATCCGTTTCAAAGCGGATGGCGATATCTTTAGTGAAACCACCGTTTATGAATTCGATATCCTTGATCACCGTTTGCGCGAACTGGCTTATTTGAACCGCGGCTTGAAAATCATTGTTGCGGATGAGCGCGAAGGCGAAGAAAAAGAGAAAAACTATCATTTCGAGGGTGGGATCAAGTCCTACGTCGAACATTTAAATAAATCGAAAGACCCGATTCATGAAGAAGCGATTTTTGTGGAAGCGGAAAAAGAAGGCGTTACGGTTGAAGTGGCGATGCAATACAATGCCGGCTATGCAGCCAATATTTTCTCGTTTGCTAATAATATCAATACCCACGAAGGCGGAACGCACGAATCCGGCTTTAAAACAGCATTGACTCGGGTTATCAATGATTATGGCCGCAAAAATGGCATGTTAAAAGAAGTTGATCTTAATTTAACAGGCGATGATGCCCGTGAAGGTTTGACGGCCATCATTTCGATCAAACACCCGGACCCTCAGTTCGAGGGGCAAACAAAAACGAAATTGGGCAACACCGAAGTCAGCACAATCGTCAACAACCTGTTTTCAGGCGGATTTGAACGTTTCTTGCTTGAAAACCCTGCCACAGCGCGCAAAATCATCGAAAAAGGGATCATGGCTTCCCACGCTCGTTTGGCTGCCAAAAAAGCGCGTGAGTTTACACGCCGTAAATCGGTCCTGGAAGTATCAAGTTTGCCAGGTAAATTGGCCGATTGTTCTTCACGTGATCCAAAGATAAGTGAAATTTACATTGTTGAGGGTGACTCAGCGGGAGGCTCTGCAAAATCAGGCCGTGACCGCCATTTCCAGGCCATTCTGCCATTGCGCGGAAAAATCCTGAACGTGGAGAAAGCCCGTCTGGACAAGATTCTCTCAAACGCGGAGATCCGTAATATCATCACGGCGCTTGGAACTGGTATCGGAGAAGAATTTAATCTTCAAAAAGCCCGTTACCATAAAGTGGTCATCATGACCGATGCCGATGTTGACGGCGCCCATATTCGTACGCTGCTGTTGACTTTCTTCTTCCGTTATATGCGTCCGTTGATCGAAGCCGGCTATATCTATATCGCTCAGCCGCCTTTATTCCAGATCAAACAAGGCAAGCACGTCGAATATGTTTATACCGATGCTCAATTAAAAGAAGCATTGGCGAACCTGTCGAACAATCCGAAACCGAATATCCAGCGCTACAAAGGTCTTGGTGAGATGAATGCGACACAGCTTTGGGACACGACAATGGATCCGGATGTCCGGACATTACTGCAGGTAACATTGAACGATGCAATGACGGCTGATGAGACATTCCACATTCTAATGGGGGATGACGTTGAACCACGCCGGAACTTTATAGAAGAAAACGCCCGTTACGTTAAGAATTTGGATGTGTAAGCTGATTCAGGTGAGAGGAGGCTGCGGAAATGGCGGAAAGGCCTAGCAGTGGAGTTGAAGAAATAAATATAAGTACAGAGATGCGCACATCGTTTTTGGATTATGCGATGAGCGTTATCGTATCCCGTGCTTTGCCGGATGTTCGTGATGGATTGAAACCGGTCCATCGACGCATCCTATATGCAATGCATGATCTCGGAATCACTTCCGATAAAGCCTATAAAAAATCAGCACGTATCGTTGGGGATGTAATCGGTAAATACCACCCCCATGGTGACAGTGCGGTTTACGAGACAATGGTAAGAATGGCGCAGGATTTCAGTTACCGCTATATGCTGGTTGATGGGCACGGAAACTTCGGGTCTGTCGATGGCGATGCAGCAGCTGCCATGCGTTATACCGAGTCCAGAATGTCCAAAATCGCAATGGAATTATTGCGTGATCTGAATAAAAACACGATTGATTATAGAGAAAACTATGATGGACAAGAAAAAGAACCAGTCGTGTTGCCAGCCCGTTTCCCGAACTTATTGGTAAACGGAACTTCCGGTATTGCGGTAGGTATGGCTACGAATATTCCACCGCATAACCTTGGGGAAACTATCGATGCTGTTTTGGCATTGGCAGAAAATCCGGCGATTACCACGGAAGAATTGCTTGAATTTATTCCCGGACCGGATTTTCCGACGGGTGGGATTATTCTTGGCCGCAGCGGCATTCGCCGTGCCTATGAAACCGGAAAAGGCTCTGTATTGATCCGTTCGGTAGTGGAAATTGAAACGAAACCGAACGGCCGTGAAACGATCCTAATCCATGAATTGCCATTTCAGGTCAATAAAGCACGCCTTATAGAAAAAATCGCCGAATTGGTGCGGGACAAGAAAATTGATGGCATTACGGACCTTCGTGATGAATCCGACCGTAACGGCATGCGTGTTGTTATTGAAGTTCGCCGCGATGCAAGTGCTAATGTTCTATTGAATAACCTTTACAAGCAAACAGCGATGCAGACAAGCTTTGGCATCAATATGCTGGCTCTTGTAGATGGTCATCCAAAGGTTCTTAGCTTACGCGATGTACTTTTCCATTATTTGGAACATCAAAAAGTAGTTATCCGTCGCCGTACGCAGTTCGATTTGCAAAAAGCGGAAGACCGCGCGCATATTTTGGAAGGGTTGCGCATTGCACTGGATCATATCGATGCAATTATTGCATTAATACGTGGATCCCAGACAGCAGAAGAAGCCCGGAATGGCTTGATGAATGATTTCAAACTTTCCGAGCGCCAATCACAGGCAATTCTTGATATGCGCCTCCAGCGCTTAACCGGCCTGGAACGCGATAAAATCGAAGATGAATATCTTGGGTTGGTAAAAATAATCGAAGAACTTCGTGAAATTTTGGCAAACGAATATCGAATTCTTGAAATTATCCGTGAAGAAATGTTAGAGATTAAAGAGCGTTTCAATGATGAAAGAAGAACTGAAATCACTACGGGCGGCTCTGAAATGTTCGAAGACGAAGATTTGATTCCACGAGAAGACTCAGTTCTTACATTGACGCATAACGGCTATATCAAGCGTTTGCCTGCTAACACTTACCGCAGCCAAAAACGCGGAGGACGCGGCGTTCAGGGGATGGGCACAAATGAAGACGATTTTGTAGAACACCTTCTATATACCTCAACCCATGACACGATTCTGTTCTTTACAAACAAAGGGAAAGTCTACCGCAAAAAAGGCTATCAGATTCCAGAATACGGCCGTACGGCAAAAGGGCTTCCATTGGTGAATCTGCTGGAAATCGGAAAGGAAGAAAAAGTTACTGCTGTAATCCGTGTAGAAGAATTCACGGAAGATGCATTCTTCTTCTTTACTACCCGTGACGGAGTCAGCAAACGGACTCCGGTTACAAATTATGCTAATATACGTCAAAATGGTCTGATTGCCATCGGCTTGCGTGAAGAAGATGAGCTGATTTCAGTCAAACTGACAGACGGTACTAAAGAAATGGTTATCGGAACGCGCAACGGGGCATTGATCCGTTTCCCGGAAACTGATATTCGCAGCATGGGCCGGACAGCAAGCGGCGTCCGCGGCATCCGTCTCCGTGAAGGCGATAAAGTAGTCGGCATGGAAATCTTAGATCCTGAAGATTATGTTTTGGTCATTACTGAAAATGGCTACGGCAAACAGACAAAAGAATCCGAATACCGCGTTCAGTCACGCGGTGGTATGGGAATTAAAACGTGCCAGATCACGGAAAAGAACGGACCACTTGTTGCAGTTCGGACAGTTAATGGTACAGAGGATATCATGTTGATCACCATCAATGGTGTTTTAATACGAATGGATGTCAATGATATCTCGACCACTGGCAGAAGTACGCAAGGTGTTCGCTTGATTCGTTTAAGTGAAAA